>JAYSPI010000148.1:0-3000 GCA_043722215.1 Prosthecobacter sp. | reverse complement strand
TCGTTCATGCGGGCGCGCATGCGCGGGGAAATGTAGTGGGCACCCATGGTGCCGGCGGGCACCGGCAGGCCTTTGATGGTGGGGACGACGGCGGGAGCTTCCTCGTAGGCGTCGTGGTCGTTGAGGGCGAAGTGCAGGTTGGCTTCGGCGCGCGATGGGCCGGCGGCTTGGTGGGTGGCGTTGCGTTTGGCCTCGAGGGATTCGAGGGTATCCACGCCCGTGCGGGCGACCTCCTCGGGGGTGACGTCGAGCAGGCCTAACAATGTGCCAACTGAGTAGGAGACTCCTTCTTGGGCGCGGATTTCGGCCACTACGCCGTGGCATAAGGTCGTCACGCCCATGATCGCCTTATTGGTTTCCACCTCGATGATTTCTTGGTCGGCACGGACCACGTCCCCCGGTGCGATCCCAAGACGGACGACGGTGGCCTCGGCAATGGACTCGCCAAGTTGGGGCATGAGGATGGGAACGGTGGGCATCAGTAGAAAAAATGAAATTCGAAAATTGAAACCAATCCGAGTTAGAACGAGAGCAGTTTGCGGAGCGCCTGGCAGATGGACTCAGGGGTCGGGCGGTGGGCGGCCCAGAGTTGCGGGTGGTAGGGGATCGGTGTGTCGCGGGCGTTGAGGCGCTGTGGCGGTGCGTCAAGTAGGTGAAAGGCTTCCTCTGTGACCCGTGCCACGACCTCGGCGGTCACCCCACCCCAAGGAAAGGCCTCGCCCACCGCGAGCAAGCGCCCGGTGCGGGCGACCGAGGCGAGCACGGTGTCGATGTCCAGTGGCTTGACCGAGCGGAGGTCAACCACTTCGATTTCCCAGCCATCGCGCTGGAGGTGGTCGGCGGCGCGGACGGCCTCGTGGACCATGGCGCTGTAGGCGACGACGGTGGCGTGTTTGCCGGGGCGGATGATTCGGGCCTGGCCGATGGGGAGGTGGTCGCCGTTGATGGATTTGGCCTTGAGCCAGCGGTAGAGGAACTTGTGCTCGCAGAAGATGACCGGGTCGTCCAGAGCGACTGCGTCGATGAGCATGTGATAGGCGTCGGAAACCGTGGCCGGGGTGAGCACGACGAGGCCCGGGTACTGGGCGTAGATGCCCTCCATGCTTTGGCTGTGGAATGGTCCTGAGCCGGCGGTGCCTCCGGATGGTAGGCGCACGGTGATAGGAATCGGCATGCCGGTCCGATAGAAGTGGGTGGCCGCCTGATTGACGATCTGGTTAAAGGCGACGGAGGAGAAATCGGCGAACTGCATTTCCACGATCGGGCGCAGGCCTTCGATGGCGGCACCCACCGCGAGGCCGATCATGGCGTCTTCCGAGATCGGGCTATCAAAGACCCGTCCGGGAAATTGTTGGGAGAGGCCCTTGGTGGCTTTGAAGGCACCGCCGAAGGTGGCGATGTCCTGGCCGTAGAGAAACACACGCGGGTCATCGCGCAGTAGGACTTCCTGCGCTTCGCGGATGGCATCGATGTAGGTAACGCTCACGAAAAAACGGGCTGGGCGGCGGGTTGGCTGGTTGGCAAGGGAAAGCGGGTGGCAAGGGCGGTCCAGTCTTCCTGATAGGGGTCGGGCGCCGCTTCTTGTTGGGCTTGGGCTACGGCGCGCTGGACTTCATCGGCAAAGTGGTCGTGCCAACCGTGAATTTCCTCAGCGCTGGCGATGCCGTGGTCAATGAGTTGGTGGGTGGCGACCTCCAAGCAGTCGCGCCCGTAGTGGTCGGCGCGCACGCTCGCGGGAATGTAGAATCCGTCATCATGCTCGCCGTGGCCAGAGAGGCGCAGCAGTTGGGCGACGACGATTTGTGGGCCGTGGCCGGTGCGGGCACGGTGGATGGCCTCGGTGATGACCGAGGCGCAGGCGAATAAATCCGTGCCATCCACCGCGAAGCCACCCACCCCGTAGCCGCGGGCTTTTTCGACGAGATCGGCGCAGACGAATTGGCGTGAATTCGGGGTCGAGTAGGCGAACTGGTTGTTGCCGATGACGAGGACGAGCGGCAGTTTTTCGACGGCGGCTAGGTTGAGGCCCTCATGGAATGCGCCGGTGGATGACGCTCCGTCGCCGATGCAGGTGGCACCGACGCAGCCATTGAGTTGGCCCTTGAGGCGTTTGGCGAAAAGCATGCCGGCGACCACCGAAACTTGAGCGCCGAGGTGGGAAATCATGGCGGGCATGCCCAATTCCGGGCGACCGCGGTGGATATTGCCGTCGCGGCCGCGCATCGGGCCTTGGGCAGACCCGAGGTAGGTGCGGGTGCAATCGAGTAACGGTTCGCCGAAGGCCGTGCGTCCGGCCTGGTCGCGGATGAGCGGGGCGAAAACGTCGGTCCCTTGGATCAGGGCGGTGCCCAGAGTGGCGCTGACGGCCTCCTGGCCGCGTCCCAGATAGACGCCGCCGACGATTTTACCAGCTTTGTAGAGGCTGGAAAGTTTGTTTTCCAGGAGGCGGGCGCGGAGCATGGAATGAAAGACCGACCGCAAAAAATCGCGGTTGGTCAGCCCTCCATGGGTGAATGTTGGCATGTCCAGTGGCGGCACGGGGCGGAATTTAAGACGGCTCGGATGAAACCTGCAATCGCATTCCCCGTAATTTTCTATTGGCGCTCATCTCGCCAGCGCTTAGCGCGCGTCGGGTGCGGGATTCCGGCGGTTCCAAGCGAGCAAATCATGGTAAGCCAGCCCCTTGCCACCGAATAGATCCAGTGCGCTACCGACGGTGATATCGACCCGCCCGTGGCTGGCACTCTCAACGAGGAGTAGGTCGCTCAGGGTGGCCGCCCCGCCGGCATAGGTTAGCGGGATTTTCCCCCACGAACCTAACATTTCGACTAGGTCGGCGTCGATTCCGCCACAGAGTCCTTCGACGTCGGCGGCATGAATGAGAAACTCGGCGCAATGAGGGGCTAGGCGGTCGAGGGTGGCGGGCGTCACGTGCAGATTGGTGGCGGTTTGCCAGCGGTTCATGGCCACCGTCCACCCGTCGGCCGTGCGCCGACACGA
>JAYSPI010000147.1:0-8034 GCA_043722215.1 Prosthecobacter sp. | reverse complement strand
CGCCGCCAACCAGCGGGTCACCAAACACTACGGAATCGCCCACCTCGAAAACCTCACCGATTGATCATGAGCCGCGCCGCCATCGCCCTGGGGACCAATCTCGGCAACCGCCCGCTCCACCTGCGCGCCGCCATCGCCGGACTGCGCAAAATCGCCACCCCCGGCGAAGCGGTCCTTCTGGCCCCTATCTATCAGACCTCCCCGCACCACTGTCCGCCCGGTGCTCCTGACTTCCTCAACACCGTCGTGGAAATCTCCTTCTCCGGAACCCCCCACGAACTACTCGCAAAAACACGCGCCCTCGAACACCAACTGGGCCGTGTCCGCAACACCACCCGCAACTCGCCGCGCATCATCGACATCGACCTGCTCTACCACGGCGACGCTCGCTGCCATGACCGCGAGTTGGTGCTGCCCCACCCACGCCTTGACGAGCGCCGCTTCGTGCTCCAACCCCTCGCCGATATCTGCCCGCAGCTCGTGCTACCCGGCCACACGCTCACGATTGCCGAGATGTTAGCGAGCCTGCCCTGCGGTGAACCCCCGCTGATCGCCTGGCCGACGTGACGCGCTGCTCAGCCGGGTCACGGTTGCTCGACGTTATCATCCGACACCTCGTCCTCTCTGACCGGGCGCGTACGGCGCGGCACCGGCTCCTCCAACGGGGATGCTGCCGGGTCATCCAGCGAATCCACTGGGACGGCCTTGAGCGGCCCGTCGCCCTCCGATCGCTGGGGGGACGCTCCCACCGCTGCGGGCGACTCACCGTCGGGATGCTCTGGATCCACAATGAGGGCTTTCTTCGGCGGCGCAAGGGTCTCCTTGACCTCATCCTTGATCCCCTCAAAAAACTTTTTCACCATCGGTGCCGCCATCCGCCCGCCAGAAACAGTTTCTCCAGGGCGCCCTTCGTAAATGACGGCAAATGCGTAGCGCGGGTTCTCAGCGGGTAAAAACCCTGCAAACCACGCCAACCGCTGGTTCTTATCCTTCGGCCCCCACTGCGCCGTGCCGGTCTTCCCGCACAGCTTCGCATAACTCAACGCCGCCGCTTGACCCGTACCACCACCCGAATTGACCACGTCGGACATCCCCTGGTGAACAATCTCCACCGCTCGCGCATCCACTCCTAACCAATTTCTCTTCTCCGGCACAGGCGCCAGAGTCACCCGACCGCGCGGGTCCTGAATCTGACGCAGAAGTTGCAACTTGGGCAGCGCTCCACCGTTGGCAATGCCCGACATCGCCTGCGCAACCTGCAACGGCGACGCTAACAAACTCCCCTGCCCGATTGATAGATTAGCCGTGTCACCATCAAGGATCCGGCGCTTCTCATGCTTGAGCATCCACCCATCGCTGGGCACCAACCCTGGGGTTTCGCCTAACAATGGCAGCCCGCTGCGCTCACCAAAACCGAGCCGCCGCGATAAATCCAAAAATGCCGAGGGCCCCACCCGAATCCCTATCTGATAGAACCAGGTGTTGCACGAACGAGCGAGTGCGCGCTTCACGTTGATTTCGCCCTCAGGGATTTTGGTCCAGTTATTAAAGACAGCGCGGCCAACGTTGATGGCCGCCGGGCAATCAATCAACGTATCCTCGGTGACCACGCCGCTGTTGAGCGCCGCCAACGCAATGATCGGCTTGTAGGACGACGCCGGCGGATAGGCCGACTGAAACGCCCGGCCAAATAACGGCTGAGCCGGATCATCGCCGAGCGCCTTGAATTCCGCATCGCTGATATTTGGAATGAAATGATTGAGATCAAATGATGGACGCGACGCCATCACCAACACCTCACCGGTCGCCACATCAATGACCACAAAGGCCCCGCGCCGACACCCTTCACGCAACGTCTTCTCCGCCAATCGCTGCCAATTGAGATCCAGCGTCGTCACTAGAGTACCACCCGGGCGCGGCCTCTTCACTTCCTCCTCCAACAGCTTGTTGCCACTCTCGTCAAACAACAACTTCTTCATTCCATCCTCACCAGTAAGCTCGGTGTTATAAAGTTTTTCCAATCCCGCCCGCCCCTCGGACTCCTCCCATAACGGCTCGTTGAAATTGATTGGCCCGGTAGGCAATCTGCCGGCGCTGCCGGAATACCCGAGGATGTGCGCCGCCATCTCGCCCTGCGGATAGATCCGGCAATACATCGGGTGGAGGATCAGCCCGGATGTGAGCTTCCCCTCTAGCAACCGCGCTTCTTTCTCACTGATCTGCCCGGTAACTAACAATGGCAACCAACGGCGGTGCCGGTAGTGATCATACAACTCGTCATCCGTCTTGGCCGTGACGTTCTTCACCAATCCCTGCAATGCCGCCAACCGGGCTCGCGCCCATTGAACGAC
Source organism: Prosthecobacter sp. (assembly GCA_043722215.1). Lineage (GTDB taxonomy): Bacteria > Verrucomicrobiota > Verrucomicrobiia > Verrucomicrobiales > Akkermansiaceae > Luteolibacter. The sequence goes on along the minus strand of JAYSPI010000147.1, from coordinate 5,683 downwards.
AAACCCGCGGTCGGCATCTTCAAACTGCCGATATTGGAGACCTATCTGATAGACAATCTGATTCTGGGCGAGTGGTTCGCCGTTACGGTCCACGATGAGTCCGCGCGGCGCGGGGATCTTCAAGGTGATCGCGCGAGCATCCTTGCGGGTGCTGATCGCACCGTCCGAGGCCCCATGCGCCGGCCCATCAACAGGCGCGGCCGCAGACACCTCTCCTTGGGCGTGCAGCGGCACCACCGCCATGAGAACAAAAAACAAAAACCGGCATCGGGACGAGGTGCATACCATGTGGATGAGCAAAGCGTAGGTAAGGAATTCGTCCCGCGCAACGATCAATCGAGCACGGAATTGTCGGTGGCACGGCGCGCGAGCGAACCCTCAGCGACACACCCATCTTCAAGCGCATTGAGAATCACCCTGGCCGCCACAATCGCTCCGGCATTGCGCCCGTGGTCCTCCAGAGCGGTTTTCATTGCACGCCAGCCATGGGCTTGATCCGCAAGCAGCGCGGCGACTTGGCGCGTCAACTCCGCAGATGAGTCGGCTAGGCCGCCCCCACCGATGACTTCAAGCAGGCGGAGATTTCCCTCCTCCTGGCCGGGCACCAAATGGTGGATGAGCATCGGACAGCGGGCCGCCAAAGCCTCATGCACGGTGGCCCCACCCGCCTTGCCTACCACCAGGTGGTGACCACTGAGCAACTGCGGCACTTTGCGCGTCCAACCGATCACACGAACCCGCCCCGGATAGGCTGCTTTGAGTGAGCCAGCCGCCCGCGCCAAACGCCGAACATTGCGCCCAAGCACCAGGGTGAGACTCACTGCTGGCGAGGCATCCAGCAGCGCCCGCCCGTTGCGCACGACCGCGGAATGCTGCGCCGTTGGAAAATACAACACGCGGAACGGCTCACAGGCATCATCCGCTGAAATCGGCACTAAATCCGCAAATCCAGGGTGGACCGCAAACCCCGTCTCGATGATTTGCCTGGCCGCCAGCCCGTGACCCAGCATCCCGACACGCGTCAGCGGGTCCGTCACCAACCACCAATCGGTGGGCGCACGCAACCAGGCCGCGTTGATTTCAATCGAATCCGTCACCACCGTGAACACCGGCAGCCTGCGCCCGTTCGCTGCAAAAATCCGCGCTAAAAAATACGGATACAACGGATAGGTGCTCACCACCGCCACCGGCTGAAACTCGTCCATCACCTCCGCCAAGGCTCGCTCCGGCCATCGCATCATCGGCCCACGCTGACGACTGAAATCACAGCGATCCGTCGAACGGTAAATCCATGCCCATACCTGCGGCAACCGGGTGGTCGCAAACCGGTAGCCACAACTCAACCACTCGGTCACACGCGGCATCCCCAGCAGGCACGGGTCACTCACCCGGGTGAGCGCACCGGCCGACTCCAGGGCGAGCGCTAGGTTGCGCGCAGCACTATTATGCCCTTCGCCGAAAGCAGCAGTGACGATGAGGATGCGCGGTGGATCAGGCATAGCGGGTACCCGGGAGATTTAGAACGAGACGGGCGTTGCGTCGATGGACTTTTGCGTCTTTTCTTCCAATCCATATGCCACGTGACAAAAAAACCGTGAGTCTCCGAGCGGTCGATGAGGCAGAACCCGAACCGCCCGTCCTCCTCGCCGATGACCACATCGCCGCCCCAGGCAGTCCGACCGAACCCATCCGCCTAGAACTCCCGAGCAAGGAAAACCACGACCTGCGTACCCACCAACCCGGCATCGACGCCATCATCGAAACCTTCCAGCAACCCCCCAATCTAGCCGAACAAGAATGGGGCACATCCTCCCGCATCAACCCCATCATCTTCGCGTGGTGCTCGGTCATCGGCTTAATTCTCACCGGTGCCGTGGTCTGGTCGCTCAACTACATGCGCCAAACCCACAGCCAAACCGAACAAATCCGCACCGTCGCCGAATCCACCCTGCAGAGCGTCAAACAGGACGACCAGGAGGCCACCGCCACCATCGAGCGCCTCCAGGCCGCGGTCCGTGAGTTTTTCAATGCGACGACCGTCGAGGAGCTCGCCCCTCTGGTTCGCCAACCGGAGCGGGTGCTTCCACTGATGAGCCGGTATTATGCCCACCGACCGGTGTTTTCGAGCCGCCTGAAGACCGTCCAACTCTTTCTCCCCCTCTCCATCAACAACTGCGCGAACTACTGGATGATCACCGCCATCCTCAACAACGGCCAATCCCGCCACCTCTTCGTCGAAGACCTCGATACCAAGGAAACCCGCATCGATTGGGAAACCCTCGTGTCTTATCAGCCCATCCCATGGGACGATTTCGTCACCCAACGCCCGACGAGCACCTCATTGGATTTCAGAGTCACCGTCACACGCGATCATTTCTACAGCCACGAGTTTGCCGACTCTCAGCACTGGTCCTGCTTCCTCCTCTCCGCTCCTGAGAGTTCGGAAACCCTCTTCGGCTATGCCCCCGCAGACAGCTCACTCGCACAAGCCATCAACCAGCAAATCGAGGCCAGCAACAACCACCAAGCATCCCTGATCCTGCGCCTCTCCATCCCCGAACGCCTCCAATCCCACCGCGGCGTCATGATCGAAAATATCCTCAGCAACCAATGGCTCTACTTCACCCCTCCCGCAGTGGACTGAAGAACCGCCACTCCCACAACCGTGAGACCGACCCTCTTGAATCCATCCCCAAACCCATCCTCCGCCCCGCCCACCACCACGCTACGACCGTTGTTGTCAGGCATCGTCGCATTTCTGACCCTCCAGTACGCCCTCGCGCTGTGGCACTTGACCCAATCGTCGGGCAGCATGATGAACAAATTCAGCATGCTCGCCCGCGACCAATACCGCGGATTCCTCATCCAGCAAAACCTCGGCATGCTCGTCGCCTACCTGCTGCTCGCCGCCGCCGCCACCGTTCTCGCCTACCCCATCGTCTCGCTCTGGACCCGCCGCTCGAACTTCCAGCACCCCCTCGCCGTGGCGCTGCGCGGCGCGGCCGTGACGGCAGCCATGCACGGCTTCTGCACGCTGCGCCTGGTGGAAACCCGCCCGTATTTCCTCAATCAAGCGGAGTTTGGTCAGTGGTATTACAAGGCGCTCGAGTGGTTACCTGAGTCGCTCAAACCGTCCTGCCTATGGCTCCTATTCACGCTCTTGCCGCTCGCATTCATCGCCCTCTCGTTCGCTTGGTACATCCAACGTTGCGGGCGCCGCGGCTGGCTCGCCACCGGCCTGCTCGCCGGCCTCGCCGCTACCGCTCTGGGTATGCAACATTGGTCCGCCTCCCAGCCCAGCACCCACACCCAAACCAAGCCCCAACCCAACATCATCCTCATCGGCTCCGATTCCCTGCGCGGCGACCACCTCGGATGCGCCGGATACCGCCCGCTACGCAGCGATGGCCCCGCCGCCGCAGGCGTCTCGCCGGCCATCGACGCCCTGGCCGCTCGCTCGACGCGCTTCGAGCACTGCTACACGTCGATCGCTTCAACCATGGAGTCCGGCGTGCAATTGATGTCATCTCAGTACCCGCAAAGCCACGGCATCCGCCAAATGTATCCCGACCGCGCCACCGTGGAGGCCACCAAACAACGCATTGTCCCGCTGGCCAGCCTGCTGCGCGACCATGGCTATGACACCGCTGCCATCGGCGATTGGTGCGCCGGATACTACGAAGTCATCCCGCTGGGCTTCGAACACATCTCCGTGTCCAGCTTCGACAACTTTAAAATCTACATGAGCCAGGCGGTCGTCATGGCCCACTTCGTCGTGCCACTCTATTTCGATAACCCGCTAGGCTATCGGATTTTCCCACAGCTCCAGGCGTTCGCCCAATTTGTGACACCCAAGGTCGTCACCGAGCGGGTTGAACGGCGCTTGGAGGCCGCCTCCCAGTCTGGCCAGCCATTTTTTTGGCATGTCTTTTTTTCCTGCAACCATCTGCCGTACCGCTGCCCGGAGCCCTACGTGAGCATGTTCACCGATCCTACCTACCAAGGTCGCAATCGCAGCGGCGTGGACTTCGATATCGATTCGTTCATCGGCGGCACCGACCTCGAATCCAAATGGCAAGCTCTCCCACCCAAGGAAACCCGCCAAATCCGCTCGCTCTATGACGGCTGCACCCGCGAATTCGACGATTGCATCGGCCAAATCACTGCCGCCATCGAGCGCAACGGGCTCGCCGACAACACCATCATCATTATCACCGCCGACCACGGCGATGACCTCTACGAACCCAACGTCACCCTCGGCCACGGCCTCACGTTCAACGGCGCCCCCCACGCCAACCATGTGCCCATGATCGTCCACGTCCCTGGCCAATCCCCAAAGGTCATCCCCGAAACCGTGCGCCTCATCGATGTGGTCCCCACCCTCGCCGAGCTCGCTAACGTGCCACCGTCCACCACCTGGCAAGGCCTCAGCTTCGCCCCTTGGATCCGCGGCACCGAGCCCCCCCAATACCGACCGTTCTACGGTGAAACCGGCTTCCCATTCATCCAATTCTCCGTGCCCGGCGTGATCCGCCCCAAACTCCCACCGATGGACCAATGCACCTGGATTGACGAATCATTCAACTACCAGTTTGTACTCAAACCCGAATACCAAGCCCCCCTCGTGCGCGCCAAACAACGGTGCCTCCGAACCCACCACTGGAAACTCGTCTGCACTCCCACCGCCACCGGCCCCCGCCACTTCGGACTCTTCTACTCGCCGACCGACCCAAATGGCAATCACGATCTGGCCACCACCCGACCCGAAGTGCTCGCCCCGATGCGCTCCGCCCTCGAACGCTGGATCGATCAACAAATCGAAACCTCAATCCCTGAAATCTTCCCCGCCGGCGAGCCATGAGAATCGCCGCTTGAGTTTTGATCGGGTGCCAACCATCGTCCCCCAGATTCCATGAAATTCTACGCCCCGCTCATCGCCGCCGCCCTCACCGCCTCCCTGGCCGCCGCCGAACCCCCGCCCATCTTCGCCGGCTTGCTCACCCCTGATACCCCGATCAAAGCCCAAATCGGCATGGTCATCCCACCCAAGGAAATCGATAAATTCATCGCCAAGGTGGAAGCGTCCGCTCGTAAAGACCCAAAATGGTTCCGCGAATTCTCCAGCCAGGCCAAGCCCGGCGTGCCGCTCCCATTTGACGAGCGCCTCGGCCTCACGAAGGAAGAATACGCTGATTACCTCGCCCTCTGGAACAAACGCGAGTTCCGCTCCATCGCTGATGTCATGCTCCTCCTACGGCAAAGCGCCGCCTCAACTTGGTCCATCACGGCCACCGGCGAAGCCAGCAACCTCTCCACCCTCCGATATTCCGCCAAAACCGACTCGTTCCTCTCACCCAACGGCACCCTACTCCGCATCGAAGACATCAAGGCAGAAGCCTCCAGCATCCTCGGCGAGTGGAACGGCTCCGAATGGAAGTTCGAAGAAGAAACCGGCCTCGGCAAAACCAAGGAAAACTTCGCCATCGGCCGCTACGCCGACCAGCCATTCGGCCTCATCGTCTATCGCGTCCAAGAACTCTCCACCGAAGGGTCACGCTTACTCGATAAAAGCCTCGTCGTCCGCTTCCCGCTCGGCTCCCCGAACCCAACCAAAGATTGATTATTACCAAAACAGTTGATGAAGCGGTGAATCTCCTGAATGAAAAGGAAAAGTTTTAATCTG
>JAYSPI010000146.1:0-4249 GCA_043722215.1 Prosthecobacter sp. | reverse complement strand
CCCACCGCCAGACCGACGACATCTTCCGGGCAGACAGCGAGGGCCTCGTCATAGAATTGGCGGAGGCGATCCACAGGGGCGTAGGTATTGGTGTTAGGCTGGAAATAGATGATGAATTTTTCCGCCTTGTAATGGCTGCGGGCGCGCAAAATCCCTTGCTCGACCTGATCTCGGATCTGGTCGAGCGAGCGCGGCAGGGTGGGAGTGAAGGAATCAACATTGCAGTACGTGCATCCGCCGTAGCCCTTGCTGCCATCGCGGTTCGGGCAGGTGAACCCCGCGTCCACGATCACCTTGAACACCCGCTGGCCGGCAAATTTTGCACGTAGCCACGCGCCGTAGCTGTTATATCCCTTGATGCCGTGGTTGAGCGGTGTAGGCACTTTGATTGTTAGATCCGGAAGGTGTCTGCAACTGGGCTTGCCCCGAGGGTGACATGGGCGTGGCCGTTGGCGGCGAGGTGAGTGAGGCAGTGATAGACATCCTCGGGATCGGCGGCGCTGGCGCTGGCGATTTGGTCCGCTGTCATGGCCGCAGGGGTGAGTTGGGCCCGCACTGCGGAGAGGGTCGCCAGGAAATCGCCGGCGGCTTTCTTGCCAGCCTCAACGCCGGGTTGGTGATAGGCATTGATATTGACGAGGGAGGCGTAGAAGGAAACCGTGCGTTCGAACAAGGCAATGAGCAGTCCAAGCTGGAACGGCGTGACCTCCGGGATTGAAATCGTGAGCGACTGGCGGCCCGATTCGTGGAGGGCCTTGCGGGTGCCCCGGAAAAACCCCTGCAGGTAATCGGCACTCGTGGTACCGGGATCCACTTCAATGCTCGGGCCATTGCGCCCTTTACGCACCTCAATGAACGTGGCAAAAAAGTTATTCACTCCATCACGCAGCTGTTGGATATACGCGTGTTGGTCGGTGGACCCTTTGTTACCATAGACCGCGAGCCCTTGGTGGACGACTGTGCCGTCGAGGTCGAGGCGCTTGCCGATGGACTCCATAACAAGCTGCTGGAGGTATTTGGAGAACAGTACCAGCGAGTCTTTATAGGGGATCACCACCATGTCTTTTTCACCTTTACCGTTAGAAGCATGAAACCAAGCTAGGGCCAGTCGCATCGCCGCATTCTGGCTGGCGTCGGTCTTGCGAGTCTCCGCATCCATCGCAGCCGCGCCGGCTAGCAGTTCGTCGATATCAAGTCCCTGCAAGGCGGCGGGGACGAGACCGACCGTGGAGAGCACCGAGGTTCGGCCGCCGACCCAGTCTTCCATCGGGAAGCGCGCTAGAAATTGGTGCTGGCTGGCGAATTGATCGAGTTGCGACCCGCAACCGGTCACGGCCACAGCGTGGCGTCCAAAATCGAGGCCGGCGGCCTGCCATGCGGCTTGGGCTTCGAGCATGCCGTTGCGGGTTTCTGGGGTGCCTCCGGATTTGGAAATAACGAGGACCAGGGTGCTGGCGAGGCCAATCTTGGCGAGTTTGGCGAGCACGGTATCGATGCCAGCGGGGTCGGTGTTATCGAAGAAAAAGATGGGCAGCCGGGCGTGGCTGCCAATGGCCTCGGTGACGAGTTGCGGACCCAGAGCGGAGCCCCCGATGCCGATGAGCAGAATCTGTCGGAAGATACCCCCGCCAGGTGGGGTGATCGCGCCGACGTGAATTGCACCTGCAAACTCTTTGAGCGCAGCAATCGGCGCGGTGATCGCATGCTCGATCTCCGGCGTCGGCGCAAGTGATGCGTTGCGCAACCAGTAGTGGCCGACCATGCGGCCCTCATCCGGGTTGGCAATCGCTCCTGCTTCAAGCGCCGCCATGTCGGCAAATGCTTTGGCAATTTGCGGCGCCATGCGCCCCGCTATCTCGTCGTCGATCTCCATGAGCGAGAGATCAATGGAAAACCCAAATTGCGGGTAGCGGAGGAGGTGGTGGTGATAGGATGACCAGGACATGGGTGAGAAAATTCTAATTTTTAAGCACTAAGTTTGATTCGAATGAGGGCGGCAATGTGGGCTTGGTTAGTAGATCAGGACCGGGTGGACCGGGTGGGGCGTGAGCAGGGCGCGGCCATGCAGAAAGGATAGCTCGATGAGTACCGAGATGCCAACCACGTTGGCTCCGATTTCGTCGAGCAGCTTGATGGCCGCTGCTGCCGTACCGCCGGTGGCGAGCAGATCATCCACTAGCAGGATCGATTCTCCGGGTTGCAGCGCGTCCTGATGGAGTTCGAGGATAGCCTCGCCGTATTCCAAGGCATAGGCAGTCTGATAGGTTTTCCACGGCAATTTGCCCTTTTTGCGCACCGGCACAAAGCCCGCTCCAAGGCGGTCGGCCACTGCGGCCGCAAAAATGAACCCACGCGCGTCAATTCCTACTACTTTGTCTATCTTGATGCCGCTGGCGGTGGCGCAGAGTCGGGATATCGCATCGCGAAAGAGTTCGGGGTTTGCGAGGATCGGGGTGATGTCCTTGAAGAGGATTCCGGGCTGCGGAAAATCCATCACATCACGGACAGCAGCGCGGAGAGGATCTAGGGTGGGCATCACGCCGCGACGCTACTCAGCACGCCACCCGTTTGGAAATGTCAAATCCGACCCTCGCAGACAAAAATGCACCGTGGCATTGCGCCAAATCGAATGACACCGGGAGAGCCTCCGAGAAAAGGCTGGGGAAGATCGTTGCGCCAGAAAGAATGACACCGGGATGAGGACACTAACCGGAATCATGAGTCAGAAGAGCCAAATCGAATATTTGGAAAGCGGTCGGGCGCGCGCTCCGAGTCGGAATCGTGCGGGAAGAAGCGCGATGATTGACGCGGTCAGCGAGCACCCCTGCGGCAAGCTTCTCAAGCCGACGATTCCACTGTGGATTGAGAGCTGCGAGAAGCATCACGGCGAGCTCTGCGCGGCGACGCGGGCCAAGGTCGAGCAGTGCAGCGCCCGGCAACTCGACGGCATTACAGCGCCCCACAAGCTCAGCTTGGGAGGGCGGCGCGGTCGCAGCAGCGGACGGACCCGCCACCGGCTCAAAAGAGCCATTGCGGTGCGCTGCGGGCCTTGGGAAGTCGATCGGCTGGTTGGAAGCCGACACCGTGTCGCACGGCGGAGGCAGCAGCAGCGGCGAATTCATGTGGAGCCTCACGCTCACCGACATCCACACCGGTTGGACCGAACTGGCCGGTTTGTGGGGCAACAGCGGTCGCGAAGTTTGCGTGGGCTTGCGCCGGATCGGAGCGCGAATCCCCTTTGCAATGCATGGGTTTGACTGCGACAACGGCAGAGAGTTCCTCACCCCTCCGGTGTCATCTTTCATTGGCGCAATACGCGCCGTCACTATCCGGTAGCAATGGTCGGTACGCTGCTACCGCTTTCGTTGCCAGCGTATCGAGCTGATGCGTCACACCGCGTTCGTCTCGTTACTCAACCCCCGTCACAACCGCCTGTAGCCCCTGCGCGGAAAGCAACCCTGCATGATTCCACTGACGGGCCAGGTTGAGTTCCCGTTGGCCGATCTTGGCGGACTTTGCCAGGTTCACCCGGGCCGGCAGGGCCTCCAGATTAAAAAACCGGGCCGCCAGCTCGGGCACCACGGAGCGCGGCAGGATGTGATCCAGCGCGATGAAATCACCGGCGTGCTCGCCCTTGGTGATTTCTGGCGATCCACCTTTTCTGAGCTTCTCCATGCCATCGGCGGTCAGGCATCCGAAGTTCTGGAGCTTCGCTCGGTTGCTGATGATAGCCAGCATGTCGGCCTTGGCCGCCGTTGTGCCGCCGGACCCGGTCACCGCCTGCGCCGTGCCGATGACCGTGCCAACGTCACCACCCAGTTCACGCGCCGTCTCCAGCCAGTAGAGGACTTTGTAGAGCCGCGGATTGGCTGGCCGATCTCCCTTGAGGGTCGCAACCTTGGCCGGTTCCAACAGTGGCGCGAGGATCTGCCTTGCGATTTCATCCGATGTCTGCGGTGTCCGAGGTGCCGCGCAAAGTGTTGGAGTGAGGACGGCCACCAGAGCTAACAGGCGCAGGAACATGGCCGGCATGATGGATATGCGAGCGCAGCGAGCAAGCATGGTTTACAAATCTGAACTGTTTGGCATGGTCCTTTGTCTCAGCAATCAAAAGCGCGACCTGCAAATCAAAGCGCGACTTTACATTCTGGTGCATCGTCCCAGAAATATGTGTGCATTTGGGAGGTCCTATGCTATAATCTGAGGCATGGCCCGAACAGCAGAACCCCTTGCGCTAAATTCAGATCAA
>JAYSPI010000145.1:0-9044 GCA_043722215.1 Prosthecobacter sp. | reverse complement strand
TTTCGCTGAGGGTCGGGACACGGGCGGCGAGTTGCGCATCGTGCTGGCGGTCGATGGTAAATGGCAGGTGGCCACGGCAGTAGGTGCCGAGGAGTTTTGGGCTGCGCGCGGCGAGTAAGGCGTCGCGCGTGTTGACGATCTGATAGCCGGCTCGGGAAAATTCGTCGCTTAGGTTGCGCTGATCGGGGCGGAGGGTCGGGTCGAAGAACCCGGTTCCGCCGCCGAGGATGACGTCCACGCGATCGAGGTATTGGCTGGCAATCGCATTTTCATCGCCGCGCGCTGCGCTCACCGCCGCGAAGCCCGCTGGTGTGGCGTGAGTGACCGTGGCGGTCGTGACCAGCCCGATGCGAGCATTGGCTTTGGCTTTTAAAATGGCGGCGATGGGGGTGAGTTCCTTGCCGGATGGGGCGACGTTGATGGAGCCGTTGTTGACTCGCTGGCCGCTGCCCCACGCGGAGGATGCCGCAGCGGAGTCGGTGACCATCGAGTTGGCCGAGGCGGTGTCCATCAGTCCGCGAGCGGCGGCGCGATCGTTGAGCAGTTGCCACCACTGGGTGCCGCGCTGGCGCGTCAGATGTGAGTACGCATGGGCTAGGGTGAGCACGCCGGGGCTCATGCCATCGGACACCATGAATACCACGCCGCGGACCTGGGTCGCTGGGGTGGCGGGGGTGGCTGCGAGGCGGGTGCCGGGGATCATGGCCAGCGCGCCTCCTAAGCCCGCTGCTTTTAACCATTCGCGCCGGGCGAGTCGATCCGCTGAGGATTGGAGTGGGTGGCCCATGAGAAACTTGAATCGTTTTTTCGGTGGGCGCTTAGCCGTGCAGCCACCGCAGGATCGGCGGCAAGCAATCGTTCCATGTGTGGGCAATCGCACAGCGGATGACCGCATCCTCGTCGTCGCGGCGTGGAAACTCGTGGAGTTCGCGCACTTGGCGGGCAGTGCGCGCAATCGCGCTGAGTTCGGGCGCCAGGGCCAGCACGGCCATCACGCTGGCGAGTGCGGTGGTGCCTAGCAGGATGGCGAGACCACCGATGGCCGGGACTTTTCCGACGATCACGGCCAACACGGCGACGATCCCGCTGAGCGGCGGCACGGCAGTGCCAAAGCGTCGGGTTTTTTCGCGCGCGGCGGTGGCTCTGGGCTCGCGTTGGTGCCAGTCGGCGAGTGCTTTGAGTCGCAGTTGGCGGCCGAATTCGCCTGCCGATTCGTCGGCGCGGTGGACCACGGTGGTGTCGCCGGGTGGAGGAAACCAGCGGGTCAGGTCGCAGCGGCACGGGCGATTGCCATCGCTGGCCAGGATGCGCACTCCAAGCCACCACCGCGCAGCAAGGGCGATGGCGAGCGGAACGAGCGAGAAAATCAAGAGCAGGCGGAACATCGGGATGAGGAGCAGGCGGCGCAGGGCCAGCGTGCCAGCGGTGATTGGCTTGTCAAGTGGTGGCCACCGTGGCATGTGACTCACACGATGAACTTCGATCAGGGGGAATTCAATTTTGAGGCGCAGGGATCGGAGGAGGGTTATGGGAAGTGGCGCCAGGAGTTGGCTGCCGATCAGCGCGCTTTTGAATCCCGTTGGGCAGTTGTCCTGAACCGCCGCGTTTCCGGGTGACTCGCCAACGATGCCAAGCCGTTGGTCGGGGTGCTTGAGTTGTTAGGCACGCTGCATCACCCGGTGTTTCGGCTCAAAGGGTTGGAGTTTTCACCGGCGGAGATTGAGCGCTTTGTGCAAGTCAATTGAGCGATTGGCGTGGCGCGAGCGGAATCATTAGTGGATGGTCGTGCATGTTGAAGCCGCGCTGTGTGACAGGGGTGATTGAGCACGGGGTGGGATTTCGCACCGCGTTGGCTCGTTGGTTTGGCCGCCACGGCAAGGACTACCCGTGGCGGCGGACGGTGGACCCGTATGCGATCTTGGTGTCCGAGGTGATGCTGCATCAGACGCAGATCGCAACCGTGCTCGGAAAAGGCTACTATACGAGGTTTTTGACCGCCTTCCCCGATGTCCGGGCGTTGGCCGCCGCGGACGACGCCTCATTACTCAAGGCATGGGAAGGACTCGGGTATTACCGACGAGCCCGCATGCTGCGCGCCACGGCGCAGGCGGTTCTCATGAATCATGGCGGGCTGTTCCCTCAGGAATTACCCGCCCTGATGGAATTGCCCGGTGTCGGACGCTACACTGCAGGGGCGATGCGCGCATTCGCCTTCAACTCGCCGGCGGTGCTGGTCGATGGCAACGTGACCCGGGTCGTGGCGCGCTTGCTGAATTTCGCCGAACCGGTGGATGATGCGGCGGGTAGTAAACAAATTTGGGCATGGGCCGAGGTGATGGCTGATGCGAAACAGCCACGGATCTATCATGCCGCACTCATGGAACTCGGACAGGCGATCTGCCGACCCGGCGTGCCAAATTGCGTGCAGTGTCCGGTGGCGGGCTATTGTCTAACAAGTGTGCCTGAGCAGCTACCGGTCAAAACTCGATCGACGGCGATCACGGCGGTGGACGAACACGCGCTATGGGTGCGTGACGATGCCGGGCGATTGCTGCTTCACCACGAGGGCGGTGCGCGCCGCACCGGGTTGTGGAAGCTGCCGACCCGCGATGCTGCGGAAATCTGCCACCTCCCGGTTTTGATAGAACAACGCTATTCGATTACTCGCTACCGGGTGAGTTTGCGGGTGCATGATGGCAGCACTCTCAGCGCAAGTCAGTGGGTTGCTAACGGAGATTCCTGGCAGGAATCCGCGGACCTGCCCGCGTTGGCGATGGCGGCACCGTTCCGTCGAGTGATTGAGCGTTTGTTGGAGGATTTGTGAAATGGGGTGTGACGAATCCACGCATCTATGATTTCTTAGCGCCTGATGGACAGAGTTCTCTGGTGGTTTGGCGCTGCGTTGATAGCTTGCTTGGTGCAGGCCTGCTCGGTTGTGCCTCCGCCAGATCCTAAAATCCCTGGTCCCGAGGTCCGCCAGATGGTTAGACAGCGCGCCAGCGTGGTGGTCGTTACGACTCGCACCAACCTGAACCACTGGCTGAATCGGAAGTTTTCGCCGACACGAGAGGCCTGCGATGCCGACGGGGGTTCGGCCACGCCGATTTCACCGGACGGGTATTTTCTGACGGCGGACCACGTCTTGGAACGGGTGGATGGTCGCAATGTGTTTGTGATGTATGGGGGCGGTGCTCGCCCGGTGCCGGTCAAGGCTCGGGTCATCTGGCGATCCGGTGCCGCCGATCTCGCGTTGTTGCACGCCCCGCTCCAGACCCCGTGCTTTTTCCACTGGTCCGCGCCTAACCACTGGCTGGTCGTGGGTAGCGGCGTGATCCACGGCGGAATCGTCACCGGTCGCCAATCCGCGTCGGGGAAGTTGAGTACCTCTCTCGCGCCGGAGGGCGTGCTGACCGGTAGTCGGAAGTTTAAACTCGATATTCCATTGCAACCCGGCGATAGCGGCGGGCCAGTAGTGGATGCCTATGGTGCGCTGGTTGGGATCAACTCGGCGGTCGAGTATTTGGTGCCGATGGAAACCGCGTTTTTTGTTGATTCCGAAGCGAGTCGGCCGAACACGCGTCGGATCGACTCGTTGGTGCGTCAGGATCGCGCCCGCAACCTAATCCCAGTTCCGGGCGAGTGACGATATGAAGCGACCTTTGAGCGGCGGGATCCATGGTGTCAGACGCTTGCCGGCGGCGATCGCCGTCGCTGTGCTGCTGAGTTCATGCACGCGTTTCGATCCTGCGTGGCTGCCATTCAGCGATGCCGCACAGGCGCAGGATCAGATCATGTTGGTTCGCCAAGCACCTCCCTCATTCGGGTTCCTGCGCTTGGCCAGTCAGTCACAAACCCATCTGGATCTGGCGATGTTCGTGCGCCAGCGGGGGGTTCCCGATTTTCTGGCGGAAACCGGCGACCAGCAGCAACATTACTTAATTCTGTATTATCTCAAGGCGCGCCATGCCTTCGCGTGTCGTACCCGCCACGGTCGTGCCGGTTCCCTCGAATTCGCTGGGCCCTACCCGATCACCTCGGGCGAATACCGGTTGTTAGACGCGTTTCGCCGCGGGCAGTTCCAGTAGCCTGGCTGCCGACGTCCACCAGGGCGGGCAAGCAGACGGTAGCGTGCGTCTCATGAAAATTCCTTATACCTCGGAGCATTCCTTCTTGCGTGGTCGGGCGAAGCGGCTAGGTTGTCCGAGATCGCGCAGGATTTGCTGTGAGGTCTTTATTATAACCCGGGGCGTCCGCCTCATTCATAACCCGCAAAAATAACAAACGAACACATGAAAACGAATTCCAGAATGGGTCGTGGTTTCACCTTGGTGGAGCTGCTGGTAGTCATCTCGATCATTGCCACGCTGGCGGGAGTCGGCGTGCCGGTGATTATATCGAAGAAAAAACAAGGGGATCGATCGGAGGCGATTTCGAACATCAAGCAGATCGGCATGGCGATGTTCAGTTTCGATCAAGACTATAACGGCTATCCGAGCCAAACCTCGGCTGCTGATGTAGAAACTAACAATCCTGCTGATAACAGCAGCCCTGCTTCCAGTATCCCGCTCTCTGACTTTTCAACATCTAATGGTTTTTTCTGTCAGTTGATTCGCGGTGGCTTTGTGGATAGCGAAAAATCGTTCTATGCCAAATCGAGTTACACCAAGAAGCCGGACAATGTCATGACGACAGGTAAGGCGTTGGCGGCGGGTGAATGCGGGTTTTCGTATGTGATGGGACAGAATGCCAGCACGCCCTTGACGAGTTCCGGTAACTCCGGCCAGCCGTTGCTCATTGCCGTGGCATACAAGGCTCCCGGCGGCGCGGTCAGCAAGGACGGCACGTGTGAAGTCGATGTCTATGACAAAAAGGCCGTCGTCTTCCGCATCGATAACAGTGCCACCGCTGAAAACGTCAGCCCAGGCACTCGCCGGATCATCCTGCCAGGTTCATCCAAGGGGCTGCTCGATAACGGTGCCGATACGGTTTGGGGAACGGGGATCAACCCGACTCTGATGGTGCCACTGCCCAAGCAGTAACCCTCCTTCTGCTTTCACTGCCGGGGACCCTTCAGGGTTCCCGGTTTTTTTTGGCGCGCCCGGCTGGGCGCACCGACTTGGGGGTTAAAGCCCCCTGTGGACCCGGTAAAGCGAGCCCCTTGCCGGACGGTAAGAAGTCGTGCTCAATCGAGCCTTGCGTCCAGTGGCGTGCGTGGGGGTGGGCGCAGCCCCAACCCTGACTCGATCTCCGCTCATCGCCCGCTCACGCGGCTGTGCCGCCGATCCATCGCCATATCCTACGCGATCACGTCTTAAAATGTTCTTTAGATGGTCGTTGGAATCGTGGACCATGGCTGAACCTTTATCGAAAAATTCGTCAAATCATGCGTTATGGCGGCTGATTGGTCCGAAAAATCGTTCGGCCGGGCTTGGATTTTTGGCCGTGTAATATCTGTAATCCGCTTGAAGTCAATGTGATCTGATGATTTATTGGGTCGCTGCTGGCATCTAAGATGGGTGAAAATTTTCCTTGTTAAGCTGCATTTAAAATTTATGTTTTCTCATAAGTAGGCGTGTAAACCGCGTGTGCTTTCGGAAAAAGGAAATGAAAATCGCTTGGCTAGTATCCGGCATGGTCAGCACCACCCTGAGTGGGGCGGCCGTGGGTGGTCCGCTAGGCGATCGGGTGTCAGAGGTGCATCGGCGGTTTTTGGATGAGAGGCGGGACGCCCTGGGGGGTATGAGTGACCCATTTGGGGTGCCTTGTGCCGCGCGGGTGGTCATGGAACAGTCGCAACTGGGGCGGGGGGGGGGGTGGTCGTGGAAGCGCAATGTCGTGGCCACCGTCTTTTGGGTGGGTGAGCAGCCGAGCGAGCACAATCCGACACCCAATCATCAAAGTGCGTGGGATCCGAACTGGCAGGTGAATTTTGGAGGGGTGGATCAGCCTGATCGGCGTGATGGTTGGTGCCCAGAAGGGTTCACTCCCATGCTCAGTCCATTTTACGTTGCCTTGCCGTACAATGACGTGACTCAGGGTGGGGTGCATCGTCCCGAAGCTGCCGTCGAGGTGCCGTGGTTTTGGGAGGCTTACCGTGGCGATGGAATCTCGGTGTGCAAGGACCGCTGGCTGGCCATTCATCATGCCGGTCGGGTTTGCTACGCCCAGTGGGAGGATGTCGGCCCCTTCGAGGTCGATCACTGGCAATACGTTTTTGGTCAGGAGGTGCCACGCTCGAATCGCAACCAAGCAGCTGGCATCGACCTGAGCCCCGCCGTGCGCGATTTTCTCGCATTGCGCAGTGGTGGGCAGGTGGAATGGCGGTTCGTCAACGACCGCGATGTGCCGCCCGGCCCATGGCGCAATTGGACTACCCACGCGCCTCTGTCAGTTCATTAGAAAAATTTTCCCTGTTACCAGCCATTTGACCCTCACTCATCAATCGAACATTACGCGCCCAGTTTCAACCCTGACCCTGCAAAAACCCACCATGAAAACTAAGTCCGTGGCCGCTCTATCAGCCGCCGTTATCGTCATGACCACTCTGGGGGCATCACGCGTTCATGCCTTATCCGCCAGTCCCTCGGTCCCAGTCGGATCGTTGGTCGCCTCGCCGACGGTCGTTCAGACCGGCACCAAGCCCACGCTCACATGGAGCATCAATTACCCGTCGGTAGTGAAAGACTACGTCACGGTGAGCAGCTCTGCCACGATCACCGCCAAGCAGGCGCTGGTTTGCGATATCAGAATCCTAGGAGCGGGCGTCACCACCCAAGATAGCAGAGGGAATATTGTGTATATCGAGACCGTTGGGCAGGTTAAATATAACGGGGGATCTTGGAAATCGATCTTCGATGGCAAGCAAACCGACACCATCGTGCAGCAGCAGTCGATTCTAACGACATTCAAAGGTCAGGCGATCAACATGAATCAATCGATGGATTTCGGTGGCTATTATATTTATAATGGCAACAACGGTACTAAATACTATTCGACGAGCGGCACGAACGTGCGAGCGCTGGTCAACGGCGATGCCTGCCCGAGTTACATCCCAGCCTATAATGCTCCATCGCTGGAAAGTTTCCTCAAGCCTTATCTCGATTCATCTAACAAAATACGGATTGGGCCGATGGATGTCATCATCTTCATGGAGTTGACCACCACCAATACGGCTGATGTTGGCTTCGATTTTCAGGATCTAGTCTGGCTGGTCACCTTCCGCACCCCGTAACACCATGAACCCACATCTAGATCCGAAATGGGCGGCCACCGCCGTGCTGGCGTTAGTGACAGCGGCGGGATTTGCCGAGCCAGCGGCCATGCACGACGCGGCGACTCACGAGCAACTGGCACATGGGCTGCGCCAATCGGAACAGGCCGATCCCATGAAATCTCTGCCGGTATCCAAGGTGGTCGATCCCATGGTGGCGAATCCACCCAGGAGTCTGCTGGCAGATTCTGATGTGGTTTCATTTGGAGAGCTGGCGACGTTTGTGCCCAAGCGGGCGATTCTGCAAGTGCCCAAGAACTTTAAGGATCGCCTGAAGCTCATCGAGGGCGTGCAGCTTGTGAGCTGGTCGGTTTTTTATGGGGCAAACTGCGGGTGGATCACTACCATCGAGATCAGCCGCGAGCAGGCCGAGGGCAAGCTGCCGCTGCCGAGTGAAACCCGCAAGATGATGTCAAAATGCAGCAACCTGATTGTGGCCACCTATCAAGGTGGCCCCATTTCGTTGTTGCCGCCCAAGGAGCCCACTCAACCCGCACCACCACCCAACCCATGAAATCATTACTTTGTCTGATCCCTGTCGCGATCCTCGCCATTCCTCAGGTAAGCGCCGATGTTACGCCGGTGTACACGAATTATATTCGTCAATTTCAATCGCCTTCGGGCGTCGTATGGGATGCTACCGATACAGTGCTTCCTAGTGGAGTACAATCATCCCACCTCGCGATCAATCCAGGAGGAGCCCGCTTTGACTTGTGGACGATTAAAAACACGCCCTACACCGAGTATCTTCTCGATACCAAATATGTGAGTACGTACACGCCGATTGCCGAAATATCGATCAGTTCGGAGGATCCTTACACAGTGATTCCACGGACTCGTGCGGATCGACCGTTTAGCGTGTTAGTGAAGATTACAGGGTTATCGGTAGATCCGGCCTACCCGGCCGCATCCAAGAGTGTCACCCTGTGTCGCTATGTCCAATCGTATGGCTTGGGCGGCACGGGGGTAGGCGTCGACCGGACACAGGCCACGTTGAAGTCGCAGGCGTCAATCGCTACCATGGCCCCGCAAACTCTGAACTATGCGCTCACCTCGGTGCCCGGTGCTAATCTAGCAAAATTGAGCGGGGAGGAGCGATTTGCGGTATCGACGCTGCTGGATGTTTCGACGACTCCCAGCACCCCGCCGACTCAACTGGCCTCACAAATTATACAAATCTGGCCGATTGCAGATGGCTCGATAGCGGGTCTCACTCAGGGGCAAGTGATTCGTTTTGCGATGCCGCAGTTGACAGTGACGCTGAATGATCTCTATCCGCACTCCACGACCTATGCACAGGTTTATCAGGGCAGTCCGGTGCTGGGCACTGTTGGCACGGTGGTGCCGGGGTCCAGTCTAGTCATCAGCGAGGCGATTCCAGAAAATCGGACACTCACGGTGAGCAACTATGATGCCGTATTGCCTTCGGATGGGGTGTGGACGATGGAATTGCTTACGGTGACGCCTT
Source organism: Prosthecobacter sp. (assembly GCA_043722215.1). GTDB lineage: Bacteria > Verrucomicrobiota > Verrucomicrobiia > Verrucomicrobiales > Akkermansiaceae > Luteolibacter. The sequence goes on along the minus strand of JAYSPI010000145.1, from coordinate 306 downwards.
TTGGAACTGACCGGTTGGCCTACCTGAGTTTCACACTGAACCGGACCATTGAGATGAATGGGACGTTTACGACGAGCGAATGAACTAGGGTTTTTGGGTGTCCTCGGCCAATTCCTTGCGATAGTTATCATTCCGATAGATCAGCGAAAACCGCGCATCCCTGGATTTGCGCAATAAATCCTCCACCTCGGTGAAAGCCAGCAGGAGGAACAACCCTTGAACCGGCTCCCGATGAAACGATTGCGTGCGCGTCACAAACTGGTCTGCCACCTGCCGTTGTTGCTGGTTGGTGAGCAGCGGGCCGTG
>JAYSPI010000144.1:0-9155 GCA_043722215.1 Prosthecobacter sp. | reverse complement strand
CAGGAAGATGCCATCGGGATTTTTGGCCAGCACCTCGGCAGCGGTCGTCGTCGATGGCACGACTTCCACCTCAAACCCTGCCTGACGCAAGCGACGCAGTATGTTGAACTTGATCCCAAAATCGTAGGCGACGATGCGGTGGCGCAGCGGCGGTAATTCGTCATACGGGCCAACCGCTCCGGTTGACGGGTTGGGCAACACCCAGCGGCGCGATTCGTCCTCCCATGCGTAGGCTACGGGCGTCGAAACTTCCTTCACGTAATCCATCCCCTCCATCGTGGGTGACGCTTGCGCGGCGGCAATGGCCTCCTCGCGAGTCAACTCGGTGGTGACGCACGCGCGCATCGCCCCGCGCGACCGCAGATGCTTGGTCAGCGCCCGGGTGTCGATGCCCTCAATTCCGAGCACTCGGTGGTCGCTCAGATAGGCGGCGAGCGGTTCGCTGGACCGCCAATTCGACGGGACCGTGCATAGCTCGCCGATGACAAACGCGCGGATGTGAGGGCCACTGGATTCGGCGTCCTGCGGGTTGATTCCGTAGTTTCCGATCTGCGGGTAGGTCATCGCGACGATTTGTCCGCGGTAGGACGGGTCAGTGATGACCTCCTGATACCCGGTCATCGAGGTATTAAAACAAATTTCACCGGTGGTGGTTCCAGTGGCTCCGAATGCCGTTCCTTCGAAACAGCGTCCGTCTTCAAGGGCTAAAATGGCAATTATCGGCACGGCGGCGGAAAGCTAGGCATCCACCACGCCCGATGCAAGCGATTGCTTATTCTCGACCCCGGGAATCGATCACGATTGTCACCGGACCGTCATTCACCAGCGCCACCTGCATGTCCGCTCCGAACGCCCCGCGCGCGACATTTCGCCTCATTTCTCGCTCCAAAGTCGCGCAAAACTCGTCATACAGCGGCTCAGACACCCCGGCTGCGGCGGCTCGTGCAAACGACGGTCGCTTGCCCTTTTTTGTTGAGGCGTGCAACGTGAACTGGCTCACCACGAGCACCCGACCGCCGCTTTCGCCAACCGTCAGGTTCATTTTCCCTTCAGCGTCCGAAAATAACCTCATCTTCGCCACCTTCCCGCTCAGCCACCCGACGTCCTCAGTCCCATCCCCCGTCTCGACCCCCAACAACACCAACAATCCCCCACCGATCCGCGCACTGTCCCGCCCGTCCACGACCACCGCTGCTTCTAACACCCGTTGGATCACCGCTCGCATGCCGACAAAATGCGCCGATGCCCGGCGCTGTCAATTTTGAACCCACCGGGCGATTTCGCTAGTCAGGGGTCTTGCCCGCGCGGAATGGCAGCGCGGGCAGCCCTTCCTTGTTCGAGAGATTCGGTTCAGCCACCTTGCTCCAGGCAAAGCGCACCCCCACCGGCTGGCTCACGGTGGGGGCCGCGAGCACAACCGTGTTACCGTCGAGTATGGCCGTCGCCGGCACCACCGCACCATTGGCACCATCGATGATCTCAAACCAATTCAGTGGATTGCCATCGCGCGCAACCAACCCGGAGCCCACATGGTCAAACGTCAGCCGCAATTGATGGCCCACAACCTCCATCGATTTGAAAACCGGCCCGCTAAAGACAATCCCCGGTTGGTGATATGTCTTGGCCAATGCCCACCGAGCAAGTCGCCGTCCCACTTCCTGCTTATTGGTCGGGTGAATATCTGATATGTTACCGATGTCCGTGGTGACAACCATGCCAGTGTTAGGAATCGCCATCGCGGCGGCCTGCGCCTCCCAGAACTTAGCGACAATCGTCGCGTCCTCATGACCATACTGATAGGGCGCTATCTGGACGTAGTAATACGCCAGATCCTCCTGCTCAAATGCCTTGCGCCAGCCATTGACCAAGGCCCGGGTCTTGGCGACGTAAAGCATCCCCTCGTCATGGTTGGCCTCGCCCTGATACCAAATACACCCGCGCATGGCCAGCGGCACTAACGGATGAATCATCCCATTGTACAGCGACACTGGCCGCCTATCGGTTAGAGCAACCAACTCGCTAGGATAAGCTGGCATTCCCGGCACCACAGCTTGGTTGACCATCGCCTTGCGGGCGGCAGCGCTCCATGCATCGATGGCGGTGAGGTACTCGGCCAAACGTTGCTGATGCTGTGGGGTGCGCGGGTCAGCGAGCAGGACCGCAGCGTGAATCGACTCGAGCGTGGGTTCTGCGGCGAACCCTGCAGGCGGGGTCCACGGTTCGATGCGGGTGCCGCCCCATGAGGAATCAATCAGACCCACTGGCACTTTGAGCGCTTGGTGGAGGTCACGACCAAAATAGTACGCAGAAGCCGAAAATCCGCCCCAACCGGCTTGAGCAATCGTCTGAGGACTGCATGCCTTCCAAGTCGCATCCACATCGCCTTGCGGCAGGGTCGCAACCGCCCGCGGCACCAGCAACAACCGAATTTCGGGATAGTTGGCAGCGGCGATTTCCTCTTTGGCGTGGAGAGCCATGCCCACCCCCATTTCCATATTCGACTGGCCAGAGCATAACCAAACCTCACCCACGAGGATATCATCGAGCTTGATTTCGCTGCTGCCAGCGACCCTGAGTGTGAATGGCCCGCCTGCGGTCATGGCGGGGAGGCTCACCCGCCATTCGCCCTTCTCGTTGGCTATGGTCTGCTGCTTGGCCCCGGCCAATTCGGCGGTCACCGCCTCACCTGGCTGGGCCCACCCCCACAAGGTGACCGGCTTCTGCTGCTGGAGCACCATGTGACTGCTGAAAACATGCGGCAAGCGCACCTCGGCGATCGCCGCATCCACCAGTAGCATCCCCGTCATCACGATCAGTGAGCTGAAAAACCGTCGGTTCCTTAAAAGTGTCATGCCCTCCACTACGGGTGGATCACCGCATTTCTTTTCGATCTCTGCAAAATAACGTCATTTATTGCGTCACGTCCACGCCGCTCAGCGCACGCAATGGTCACGGATCGTCTGCTGCAACCACCGGAAGCTTTCTTTGAGCGTCCGGCGCTGCGTCGTGTAATCCACATGAACCAACCCGAACCGACGCGTGTAACCGTAGGACCACTCGAAGTTATCTAGCAAACTCCAGTGGAAATATCCAACCAGCGGATAGCCGTCGGCTATCGCCCGGCGGGCATTGTGAAGGTAAGCACGCATAAAAAGGATGCGTGCCAGATCGAGCACCTCACCGGCGGGCGTCACTTCATCCTCGGTGGCACAGCCATTCTCGGTGATGCAGATCGGCAGATCCTTCTGGCCAAGTGCCTCGCGGATCATCCGCACGCCCCAGTAAAGTGCTTCGGGCACGAAGTGCAGCCACGGCATGTGCATCTGCGGATACCCCTTAGGCATCGGCAGCAACTCGTAGCCCGCCGCATTATCTGCCGCCCTCACATAACGGCCGGTGTAGAGATTGTACCCTAATAAATCCAGTGGTTGCGCAATGGTTGCTAGGTCGCCCTCCATCACGCGCGGGGCATCGCTCCCCAACCGCTCGATGGCCAACGGGTGATAACGACCAGTCAACGCTGGCACTAACACCGTGCCGTTGTGCTCCTCGGCCACAAAGGCCAATTGCGCCGCAGCGATGTGCTCCGCCGTCTCAATGACCGGAACATAGGCCTCGTAATTCACCACCAGCGCCACCTCACACCGCCAGGTGACGCCGCTCGGATCGCCTGACACCCGAGACCATGGGCCAGCAATGCATGATGCACCGTCTGTAACACCTCCTGACGCGTCCTTACCAGCGTGCCGGGCGCATGCGGCGGCACTTCCTTCACTCCATAACCCATGTACGTAAAACAAAGAATTTCATTAATCGTCATCCAGTGGTGAATTCGATCACCCAGGCGCTGCACGATGGCCGTGCAATAATCGGCAAAGTCATCGGCCATCTCCCGGCTGCGCCACGACCCATAGCGATCTTCCAGCGCCTGCGGGCTGTCCCAATGAAATAACGTCACGTGCGGCGTGATCCCATGGCGCAATAAACTGTCTGTTAGCTTCCGATAGAAATCCACGCCACGCTCGTTCACCGCGCCGCGCCCATCTGGCACGATGCGCGCCCACGAAATCCCGAACCGGTAGTGCTTGACTCCCAGCTCGGCCATGAGAGCGACGTCCTCCTCGAATCGGTGGTAATGGTCACACGCCACGTCACCGGTGTCGCCGTTGCGGGTGCGCCCCGCCGTCTGACTGAAGGTATCCCACACGCTCGGCTTGCGACCGTCCACCGCTGCGGCTCCTTCTATCTGATAGGCTGCGGTTGCTACCCCCCAGCGGAAATCATCGGGAAAACACTCATTGCCCTGCGGGGGGGGCAATGATAGGCGTGGCTCCATGCAGGCGGTTGTAGCCAACGCCTGACCTGCCGTCAAGGCGACCGCAGCGTCCTAGCGAGATCCCGAGCGCGTCAAATCTCCCACACACGAGGCTTGCCGTCGGGGGCGCAGGCGGCTACCCAACAGGAATGCTAGCTGAAGTTCGTGCGTTGTTGATTCTCCAAGACCGGGACCGGCGTCTGCTGGCGTTGACCAAAGATCTCGAAAAACTCCCTCAGGATGAAACCCGCGCGAAAGCGAAACTTGCGAACCAGGAGGCCGCGGTCGCCCGCGCCCACGACGCGGTGATGGCCTGCGAGCTGCGCATGAAGCGCCTTGAATTGGATGTGGGCACCCGCCGTACCACGATCCAGCGGTTGAAGCTCCAGCAATTTGAAACCCGAAAAAACGAGGAATACCAGGCGATTGGTCATGAAATCAGCCGCTACGAGAAGGACGTCGATAACCTGGAAACCCGCGAATTGGAATTGATGGAAGAAATGGACCAAGTGCGGGCGGCGATGAAATCCGCACAGGCGCTCATGGCGCATGACCGCACCTTGGTCGAAGAGGACCTCGCGTTGATCAGCCAGCGCCACCAACGACTCACGGCTGAACGCAGCGAGGTAAGCGCCGCGCGCGACCTACTAGCGGGCCAAGTGGCGGATTCGCTGCTGCCTCTCTATCAGCGGTTGATGAAATCCAAGGACGGCCTCGCCGTGGCCCCGATGCAGGAGGGCAAGTGCGGCGGTTGCCACATGAAGCTCATTGCCTCCACGGTAGTGGCGACGCAAGCAGCCAAGGAAATCGCCCGCTGCGAAGACTGTGGACGCATCCTCTATGTCGAGGAATCATGAGGCGGCCCCCGGAAATCGGATCAGTGGCTAAGCTATGATTGTGGTGTGCGGGGCGGACTGTAAACCGAACCAACACACACCAAATGACAGCAAAACGAAGAAGACACGACCCTGAATTCAAGGCCCGGGTAGCGCTCGGGGGCCTCATGGCCATCCAGCAAATCGCCAAGGACTAGGATATTCACCCGGTGCAAGTCTCCGAGTAGAAGAAAATCATGGCCGAGGAAGCTCCCGGCGTCTTCGGCCCCGGCTCGGGCAAGAACGAACCGGAGGATTTCGAGCGCGAACGTGCGCGTTCCGGGGATTTACAATACCAATTAGGCTGCCAGTTCACGTCGAGAAAAGGAACCCGTCGGTTGTTAGGAATCGGAGTGGAAATCCTCATGGACGAGCGAGCGCTGAATGGACAACGTGTTCATCCAGCCGCTGTGGCGGAGTGTAAAATATGAGAAAATCTATCTATTTGAACACTCCACGGCGCCTGCACTGCCGGCAGGGCTTATGAAATGGTTCGGCCGCTACAACCACTGGCGAACCCATGAGGCACCCGGCAACCTCACACCGGCTATTGCATATCAACGCCCCCCCAGCGAGCTCACACCCCCCCGTCACCATCGCTTAGTCTAGCCACTGCGTGGCCGAATTTCGGGAGCCACCTCAGTGATTAATCGCCCTCACCAACCCGGAGATTTCCGTCTCTAACTCTTTGTATTCCAAAGAGAAGTGCTCGAAAGAGGACTCGAACCTCCACAGGTTTCCCTACTAGATCCTTAGTCTAGCGCGTCTACCAATTCCGCCATCCGAGCATCCGGTTGGGTGGGCGGATGTGTTACCCTCCAGCCCACCCCGTGGCAAGTAAATCTTTCTGATTTTTTTACCGTGGCGCACCTCACCCAGCTCGGCGCAGTCGGCTCCTGATCCAAAAAATTTTTCGCAACGCGCACTTGCGGGAGGCGGTGACGGCGGACATAGTCGCCTGCGATCCCGGCGGGCCAAGCAGAGCGCAGCGTCCGGCGGTTCCTTAGAAGCCATGAGCGACACACCTTCGGCCCCAGCAGCCCCGACATTGCCCAAAGATCATGCAGCCGCAGCCGGCATGGTCAACGTCCAGATTGACGGGCTGTGGCGGCAATTTCCCAAGGGCACACGCATGATCGAAGCTTGCCGACAAGCCGGCACCATCGTCCCGCATTATTGCTACCACCCGAAGTTGAGTTCGCCGGGCAGTTGCCGGATGTGCCTCGTCCAGACCGGCCTACCGCCACGGCCCGCGCCCGGCCAAGACCCGCAACGCGACGCAGACGGCTATGAAATTATCGGCTGGATGCCCCGCCCAGTGATCGCCTGCGCCAATACCGTGTCCGAAAACATGGGCATCCGCACCGGCGGTGAAATCGTTGAAAAATGTCGCGAGGGGGTGATGGAGTTTTTGCTCATCAACCACCCGCTGGATTGCCCGATCTGCGACCAAGCCGGCGAATGCCGACTCCAGGAGCACTCGGTCGAACACGGCCGCAGCAGCTCACGCTTCGTCGATACCAAGGTGAAAAAACCCAAAAACGTCGATATTGGGCCGCGCATCCGCCTCGACGACGAGCGCTGCATCATGTGCGGCCGCTGCATCCGCTTCATGAGCGAGGTCGCCGGCGATCCGGTGCTCGGGTTTACCCAACGCGGCACGCACACGACCCTGACGGTTTACCCAAACCGCCTCCTCGACTCAAACTACTCGCTTAACACCGCAGACATCTGCCCGGTCGGCGCTCTGACGTCTAACGACTTCCGCTTTCAAATGCGCGTCTGGTTCCTCAAGGAGACCCCCACCATCGACGTCAACTGCGGCACCGGCACCAACATCAACGTTTGGACCCGCGGCAATAAAATCCACCGCATCACCCCACGCCAAAACGATGCCGTCAATTCGTGCTGGATGCCCGACTCTCACCGACTGAGTTTCCACGCCATCGACAGCGACGCCCGCTTCACCGAACCACTCGACAAGCACGGCGTCCAACATTCGCCAATCGATTGGGAAGAGGCACTGCTCACGGCGGCGACGATGATCAAGGCCAGCACCCCGGCTCAAATCGCCATCATCGCCTCCGGGCGCATGACGAACGAGGAACTCTTCCTCACCCGCCTCCTCGCCACCCGACTCGCCACCGACCAACTGTCGCTCGTCCCGCGCTGCGCGGAACCGGACGCCTTGCTCGTGGCCGCCGACCGCAACCCGAACACCACCGGGGCCAAGCTCATCCTCGAAACCCAGGACCCCTACGCCAAACTCGACGCCATCCGCGAGGGCGTGCGCACCGGCACCATCAAAGCGCTCATCGTGCTCGGCGAGGATCTCATCACCGACGCCGGATTCCGCTTCGATGATCTAGCCAAACTCGATTTCCTCCTGCAATCGCACACCCTCGCCAACCCAACTGCCCTGGCCGCCCACCTGGTGCTCCCCGCCGCCGCCTTCACCGAGAAGCGCGGATCGATGGTCAATCTCGCCGGCCGCCTACAACGCCTCAACCGCGCGTGCGAACTCCCCGGCCTGGCCTGCGACGATTGGGAAATCCTCCGCGACCTGACCGACGCCATCGCCGGTGAACCCACCACCACACTCCGCCGCATCGAGGACGTCTTCGCGGCGATGACCGTGGCCATCCCCGCATTCACCGGCCACACACTGGCAACGATCGGCCCGCTTGGCACGCCCGTCATAGCCACCGGCTATCAGATTCCGCTGCTGCAAAATGAACTGGCTGCCAAGGCGGCTGGCACCATTAACGGCTAATAGTTATTTGTTACTAGGACCCCATGGACATCCTTATTCTAATCCTCAAAATCATCGCCCTCACCTTCATGGTGGTACTGCCGTTGGTTCCCATCTCGGTCTATTTCGAGCGTCGCTTCTGTGCTATCATCCAGGACCGCGTCGGCCCGAACCGCACTGGTCTGCCGCTCACGCTGTTAGGATTCAAGAAGGACTTTCACTTTTTCGGATTGATCCAACCGATGGCGGACGGCGTGAAGTTATTTCTCAAGGAGGATTTCACGCCGGCCCATGTCCGCAAGGCCTTCTACTGGTTAGCGCCGGTGCTCACGGTGGCCCCCGCGCTCATCACCGTGTGCGTGATTCCCTTTGGTTCCTCTATCACCCTGTTCGGACGCACGGAAACCCTGTGCATCGCAGACATCGACATCGGCCCGTTATTTGTGTTCGCGGTCTCCTCCCTGACGGTTTACGGGATCACCCTGGCCGGGTGGTCGTCCAACTCGAAATTCCCACTTATCGGGGGCATCCGCTCGTCGGCGCAAATGATCTCCTATGAAATCGCTTTGGGGCTGTCGATCATCCCGGTGTTACTCTACTACGGTGAGTTAAACCTCGGCAAAATTGTCCAGTATCAAGCAGACAACGGTTGGCTGCTATTACCTCTTTGGAAGCACGGCCATCTCAGCCTGCCCGATATGCAGACGGCGATGTTCCTGATCCCGGCATTCATCGCATTTATCATCTTTACCATCTCGATCTTCGCGGAAACGAACCGCATGCCATTCGACCTGCCTGAATGTGAAACCGAACTCGTCGGCGGCTACCACACCGAGTACTCATCGATGAAGTTCGCGCTCTTCTTCATGGGTGAATACGCCGCCATGGTCATCGGATCCGCCCTCATCGTCACATTGTTCCTCGGTGGTTGGTCGCTCGGATTCGCCCTGGACCCGTGGATCCAAAACCTCCATCTCGGCAGCTTCCATTTTGGCGGATTCATCCACCTGGCGGTCTTTCTAGCAAAACTCATTGTCTTTATTCTGTTTTTCATCCTAGTGCGATGGACGGTCCCGCGTTTCCGCTACGACCAACTCATGAAACTTGGCTGGGTGATCTTCTTTGAGGCTGCGCTGATCAATGTCTTCCTGGCTGCTCTCATTCTTGCCGCGCCGCATCTCACACGGCTCATCCTCGCAGCCAGCCTACTGCT
>JAYSPI010000143.1:0-3424 GCA_043722215.1 Prosthecobacter sp. | reverse complement strand
GGGAAAAAGGTTTCTGCTGAAGAATTCGATGAAATATCCATCAAGCGTAATAAATTCCATGGAGAATGGAACTATGAGATTCATCCAAACAAATGAATGTATTCCGGTAGTTTATTGTTTAGCGAAGCCTTAGAGTCCAAAAGTGCCTAAAATCGTGGGCCAAGCGTCTTTTGCTGGGTGCTCCACAACCCAGAATTTCAGGTTTGGATGGTGTATGATGGTGACCGACTAGCGGGCGGTGGTGGCGATCTCATCGTTTTGCCCCTCAAAATCGATGGTTTGGTCGTGATTAACCCTGCGGGTGCCGCGCATCGAGAAGTGCAAACCAAGCAGGCTTGAAATGGGTGTTGGTTGAGGCCGCCCGTTGCTTTCGTAATGCCCGCTTGCTCGCTTCGCTGACGTGATGGCAGGCCAGCAGGCGGTCGCAAGGTGTTTGCGGGATGTCGTAGATCTTGCGCACTTTGCTGTCCACTCGCGCTCCGATCCGGCGCAAGCCCACGCAAACTTCGCGACCGCTTTTGCCCCAGAAACCGGCCAGTTCGGTCCAACCGGTGTGGATGTCGGTGAGCGTGAGGCTCCACATGAATTCGCCGCGCAGAGCTCGCCGTGATGCTTCTCGTCGCTCTCCAGCCACAGTGGAATCGTCGGCTTGAGAAGCGTGCCGCTGGGTTGCTCGCTGCGCTTCCAGATCTCCACAATGACCTCCTGCTCAAGCTCGGTGTAGGTCGCTTTCGATCCTCGTTTCCTGGCCCCCTGCCCAAGACTGACTTGGCCGTTGAGGGCCTTGATCGCGCGCTTGCGCTCCCAGACCAGGGTGTCGCTGAGCTCGTCAATCATCGCGCTTCTTCCCGCACGATTCCGACTCGGATCGCGCGCCCGGCCGCTTTCCAAATATTCGATTTGGCTCTTCTGAGTCATGATTCCGGTTAGTGTCCTCATCCCGGTGTCATTCGATTTGGCGCAATGCGCCGGTGTCATTCTACTTGGCGCAATGCGCGTATGCGAAAACTAGGCAATCAAGACTTGCCCGCGCGGGCGCAGGCGGGTAAAGGCCACTCAACATGGCCAAGAAACCAGTAGTACTCATTATTCGTGACGGCTGGGGTGCGAATCCCGGCGGTAAAGCCACCGCAGTGCAAGACGGCAACGCCGTGCTGCTAGCGAATACGCCATTTACCGATGCGATGCTTCAAAAGTATCCCCAGGCATTTCTTAGCGCGTCGGGACTCGACGTCGGCCTGCCTGCCGGTCAAATGGGGAACTCCGAAGTCGGCCACCTCAACCTCGGTGCCGGACGTATCGTCTATCAGGATCTCACCCGTATCAATAAGGCAATCGAGGATGGCTCTCTGGCCGCCAATCCCGTGTTTGTGACCGCTCTCGAACAAGCAAAATCCTCGCGCCTCCATTTTATCGGCCTGGTCTCCGACGGCGGGGTGCACAGCCATCAGGACCAGCTCATCGCCATGGTCAAAATGGCCCACCAAGCCGGGGTGAGTGACATCATGATCCACGCCATCACCGATGGGCGCGACACCTCGCCCACCGGCGGCGAAGCCTACCTCGCAAAAGTCGAGGACGAAGCCGCCAAGGCTGGCGCACGTATCGCCACTGTCATCGGTCGCTACTTCGCGATGGATCGCGATAAACGCTGGGACCGCGTCAAACTCGCCTGGGACGCTATTGTGCTAGGTCGCGGCGAACCCCGCGCCGTCCTCGCCAGCGAGGCAGTCGCCGATTATTACCGCCTCAATAAAACCGACGAATTTATGCCGCCGATGATTTTCACCGAGGCGGACACCCAGCGCGTTCGTGATGGTGATGTGGTCTTGTTTTTTAACTTCCGTGCCGACCGCGCCCGTGAAATCTCCGACGCCTTCCTCAAGGAGGACTTCAGCGGTTTCGACCGTGAGGCCAGCCCCAAAACCCATTATTACACCCTCACCGAGTATGACGAGAAATACACCTGCCCAGCGGTGTTCGCCTCGGCCAACCTAGCCATGGTCCTCGGCGAAACCGTTGCCGCCGCGGGTCTCAAGCAGTTGCGCATCGCAGAAACCGAGAAGTACCCACACGTCACGTATTTCTTCAATGGTGGCGTGGAAATCCCTAATACCAATGAGGACCGCATCACCATCCAATCCCCCAAGGACGTCCCGACCTATGATTTCAAACCGGAAATGAGTGCACCGGAAGTCACCTCCACCGTGGTGGCCCAACTCCAGGACTACGATCTGGTTATTCTCAACTTCGCCAACCCCGACATGGTCGGCCATACCGGTGTGGTCGAAGCCGCCATCAAGGCGGTCGAAACCATCGACGCCGGCGTCAAGGCTGTCATCGAGGAAACCCTGCGCCTCGGCGGAAAACTGCTAGTCACCGCCGACCACGGCAATTGCGAGTTTATGCGCAATGCCGATGGCTCGCCTAACACCGCACATACCACCAACCTGGTTCAGGTCATCTACGTTGCCGATGACGCCCCAAGCTATCAGGTCAAAGACGGCATCCTAGCCGATGTGGCCCCGACTCTGCTCGCCATGCTCGGCGTGCCGAAACCGGCGGAAATGACCGGCACCAGCTTGCTGACGCGCCAATAAGCGCCACAATACCCCGTCACTGGATTACCTCCAACTGGATCGGTATCCAACCGCATCGGCCGCGCAAATCTTTTTCTGTAAAAGCGGCGGATGACTTTTTCTGAAGGTGGTTGGTTTTGTTTCTGTTAGCTGAGAGTAATGTAGGCATTGCCGGTTTCCCAGGTCTCGGAGATCTCGATGAGGACGCCACTGACGAGCCTCGGGAGTGATTCCCCGCTCGGGAAGAGTCGGACGACGCGGGTGCGCTTCTTGACCTGGCCGCTGACGTTCTCGCAGGCGTTGAACGGGCTTTGAGAGCGGCTTTCAGGCCGCTGTGGGCGCCGGAGGTGATCAGATCCGGGATGCCGCTGCCGCGCTCCTTGAGGCCAATGAGAAAGCCGCTCCAGTGGACTTCCACCTCGGAGAGGAGTAAGCGTCCTAAAATTGCCCCCCTATCCAGGGCGATGCCATCTGCTAGTCTCCGGCCATGTCGTTTGCAAAATCTCCCCTGAGACGGGGACGTAATGGACGGGCCGCCCACACGCGGTTCGTGACCATCCGGCTAGCCGGTTGTCTCGCTCACATCCGGCGCAAGTTTGTCGAAGCGATGGACCTGGCCCCTGACATCACGCTGCCTATCATAATGCTTATCCAGCGCATCTACTTCATCGAGAAGCAAACCCGCTGGAGCCAGGCACCGCCCGCCTGCCGCGAATTGATCCGCCGTGTCCGCTCACGCCCCATCTCCGATGAACTCTATCGACTGATTGTTGCGGCCCGTTCATCCCAACTGCCCCACGGGCCGTTGGGCATGGCACTCACCTACGCCATCAATCAATGGGACA
>JAYSPI010000142.1:0-11436 GCA_043722215.1 Prosthecobacter sp. | reverse complement strand
GCACGTCGATCCCGCTCAGATCCCGCGCTCGGAACGCCGTGAGCCATGCGTTGCTGCGCCCCTTCCACGCGGCCGCCACAGTGCTCTTGCTCGTCCCGGGCTCGTGCCCGCCCGCGAGTCAATCCCCCCCATTCGGGCGGTGAATCTCACCGCATCAATCTCTGACCTCCTGCGCGATGAGGTCCAAAAGCCCCTGTCTCACCATCGCGCGGATCCGGTCCTGGAAAACTCCCTTGAAATCCTCAATCCCGGCTTGCACCGGGGCCATTATCCCTCGATTTCGCTTCATCGTGTTGGTTGGTTTAAACGTTTGTTCAAACAGACGGTTTCGGCACACCGTCCGATCAACCCCCACTACTTCACTCTCGTACTTTAACGGAAAAAATCCGCCGCCCGTGTTTCGCTTGCACATACCTTTGGCCACCGCTCTTCGGAGATGCTCAAACTCGTTCATTATCATACACTTGGAAAGCTTCCTGAGCCCCATGGCTCACACAAATTCTGCTGCTGAGGCCAAAATTTATCTTTTTCCACCACCCCTTTCATGGGTGGTGGAAATGGTCGTCAGGGGGGGATTATCGTCGCGCGCTGATCAACGCTTGCCGCCGTGACAGGCATCGCCAATCCTCGCGCCATGCTCCAGACCACCGCCGCCCTCAAATCGCTTCTGATCGAAAAATCCGTTCGCACGGGTGCCTTCACCCTGGCCTCCGGCCAAGCAAGCGACCTGTATATTGATTGTCGCGTCACGGCGCTCGACCCATTCGGAGCCATTCTCATCGGGGATCTTGCGTGGCATGCCGTGCGGTCAAAAATTCACTCTGAGCACCTCAAGATTGACGCGATTGGAGGCATGACACTCGGGGCCGATCCGATTTCGCTAGCGGTAGGCATGACCTCTGCGGCCAAGCACCCCTCGGAGGCCCTGCAAGTGTTCACCGTGCGCAAGGAACCTAAAGGCCACGGCGCGGGGAAGCAAATCGAAGGCAATTTCAAACCTGGTGACAACGTGATCGTCGTCGATGACGTCATCACCACCGGAGGCTCCACCCTCAAGGCGATCGACGCGATCGAACGAGCCGGTGGTAAAATTGCCTTCTGCTTGGTGTTAGTAGATCGCGAGGAAGGAGGACGCCAAGCCATTGAGGAGCGAGGCATCCACGTTCTGCCGTTGTTTACACGCACAACTCTGCTAGGTGCCTGAGTGGCAGGCGGCTTCATTGGCGGATCGGGGTTGACGGAGAGCGTTCCACGATCAAGCTAAGCCAAGATGATTGCAAGGCTACGCGGCACGGTGATTGAGGCCTATCCTAACCGCCTGGTGGTGGACGTCCATGGCGTTGGCTACGAGGTGATTGTACCGCTATCCACCTTTGATCGTTTGCACGCGGTCGAAGGATTGGCGGTGGATCTGCGCACCCACCTGCACTTTGGTACTGCCAACCAGCCCGGGCAGAAGTTATTTGGGTTTGCCACCGAGGAGGAGCGTGACGTCTTCCTGATGCTCATCGAGCGGGTCAGCGGCATCGGCCCAGCGGTCGCGCTGGCGGTGCTCAGTGGCATGGCGGTGGCCCAATTCAAAAGCTGCGTGGTGGCGGGCAATGCAGTGGAACTCACGCGAATCAAGGGGGTCGGGAAAAAAACCGCCGAGAGAATTGTCCTTGAACTGAAGGATAAGGTGGGCGTGACCGATACTTGGCAGGATGCTGCCGCCGGCGAGGTGAGTGCGGCCGCAGCAGATGCCGAATTGGCGCTGCTAGCACTGGGGTACAAGCAAGTCGATGCGCGCAAGGCATTGCGCATGGCCCTGGAGGCGGATGCGGCGGCACCGGTGGAGGCGTTGGTCCGCAGCGCGTTGCGCGCGCTGCAGGGGTGACCCATTCACTCACAAGTCGGTTTGAAAACCGACCCTTTTGCGGTCCGATGCGTGGCCATGATGACGCATACGCGACGAGAGGATTTCGAGCCAATGGTCACCGACGTGGAACCGCACGGCTAGCCCCATCAGGCGTCCTCCTGCGGCGATACTCGAAATCCCGGACAAATCGCCACGGCCGAACCGGGCAACCGCCAGCGGTCGGGACCCTCGAAGTACCGCCAACACAGCAAGGCAGCTCCCCATGAGACCGCGGCGAACACGCCTAGTTTGATGATCGCCAGTGGCCCGTCGAAGGCCGGCCACCACAGGAACGGCAATAGTTTCCCGACGAGTAAAGGCACCGCTGCATGAAATAGATAAAGACCATAACTCAAACTCCCGACGCGTTGCACCGCCGGATGATCCAACAATTTGGCCGTAACCCCGCTAAAGCCCGCCAGGGTTGAGGAAATCACGCCCGCAAATGCCACTGCCAGCAGCGTCTGCTGGAGATAACCCAGGCCGCCACACGCCGCCCCGGCATGGTGGCACATATACAACGTCACATAGCCCGCGCCCGCCAACCCGGCCACCCGGGTGAACCGCCGGTCACCGGCGCTCATCCCCCGTTGCAGTGCCCACGCTAGCCAAGCTCCCGCGCCCAGGTAATCGAGGGCGGTCAGGCTGATGGCCTCACTATGGTGGATCCCCGGCAGCCACCGGTCGATTGCCCAGCGCGAAATCGGCGCGAGCACGATGCACGCGGCGAACCCGCCGCCGAGCGCGCGCTGCGGCGCCCAGAAAACGAGCATCGGCCAAACCAAATAGAATTGCATCTGGATCGCCAACGTCCAGAAATGCGCTGTGCCAGATGGCCACTCAGCCAGCCACGCCATGTGAAAATTGGCGATTTGCGCGAAGTAGGCTGGGGCATGTGTGCGGATGTCTGGTGCTCCCACGACGATGGCAAAGCACATCGCCGCATAACAAGGAGCTAGAATACGAGACATCCGTCGGCGTTGAAATTCCTGATAGGCAGCGACCCGCCACCGCCCGCCGCGGGACTCCCCATCCGCTCGTTGGTCGAGTAAGATCCGGGTGATCAGAAACCCGCTGAGCGTGAGGAAAAAGAACAAGCCGATCTCAAAGGGAAAGGGGCCATGCCAGGCGGCGGGACTCCAGTGATGCCACATCACCCCGACCACCGCGAGGGCGCGCCAGCCGTCCAATTGTGTGTTACGTTGCGCCGCCAAGAGACGCGCAAGCTCCCACGCTCGACCGGCATCCCGCAAGCGAATCTGGTGGCTGCGACGGAATTTCGGGATACGGATTACGAGCGCCTTGGTGGAGATTTGCGGGCGGAGGCGATTTCCACGATCAATCGGTGGAGGATGAGTCGATGGTCCAGACCGGTAGTGACGAGTGCCTGATCGGCCTTGAGGGTGGCTTCTAGGACATTTTGAAGCCCCGTGAGCTCAAAATTGGCGGCGTTGGGCAGGGCCAGAAAAACCGGGAAGGCATTGACGCCGCTGCCATCTTTTTTTTGTGGCAGCCACGTGCGGTCGGCTTCTGGCAGGCGGTTGAGGCCGCCGGCGAATGCCTGATAGTTACCGATTGGCAGTTTGAAGGTCGTGGTGATGAGCTTTGCCAGATAGAGATTTCTAACCACACCGATGATTGACGCGCGCATGATGCCGATAGCGGATTCGTCGGCGGCGAGTTGTTGGTCAATGAGTTGGATGGCACGGGCGGCGTTGCCGGTTTGGATTGCCTTACCGATTTCGAAGACCACGGCGGCGCGGCTCAGCGGCACCAGCACATTGACGTCGTCCTCGGTGATGGTACGGCGCTCGGGCCCCAGGTAGAGGTCGAGTTTTTCCAGTTCGTTGCCGATTTGCTGCGACTGCTCGCCAGCTAACAGCACGAAAATCGCAAGAGCGTCGGAGTCGAACGTCAGTCCGAGGGTGCGGGCGCGGGTGGTGACCAGCGAGGCCACTTGGTCCTGCCAATCGTCGCGGTTGGTATCGATGCGGTCGTGTACCTGGACGTTGGCGGTCTTTTCGATGAACTTCCAGAACCCTCGGCGCTTGTCCACCCCCTGGGCGGTGAGCAAAAACCTCACGCCGGTTGGGATGCCGTGTTCGAGGGTGGAGCGCAGGCTTTCCACACCGGCTTCGGTGCGCTGCGAGCGACCGGTGACGTTGTCAGCGAGGAAATTGGCATTGCGGAGCCAGACGACCTTATCGCCGCCGAACATCGGAATCGTGAGCAGCGCCTGCACGGTGGATGCGCAAATCTCGAAGGCGGAGTCCGAGTTGTCGGCGATGCCATCGATCGTTTCGTGGGTGAATCCATCGTCGAGCCCGCCGGTGAGTTGGTTGTATAGCCCAAGGGCCTTTTCGCGCACCAAGCCGTCGTCGCTGCCGACCACGGCGAAGAAGTTGCCGGTATTTTGGGGAGCGGATTTAGCAACTTTGGCGGCCACGTGTGGGTGATAACGGCAGCAGACCCAAACTGCAAGCGCGGGGAAAATGCGCCCCTCCATGACAGAGGCCTCGCCAGGGGACCCTAAAACTCCCCCAGACCCTCAAATCACCACCCCCGAGGCTCGTCCAACTTGACCCACCCGCAATGTCTGGAAATCTGAGAAGGCGGGGGTTCTAGAGCTGTCCTAGCGAATCGCCAGTCCTCCATCCAGGGTGATCGACTGGTTCGGGTGGGTGGCGAAGGTGGCGGTGTGAGAGCCGGACTGCACGTGCAGCGGCCCGCCGTGCAGCGATACAATTCGGACGCGGGTGAGTTGCTGATCGTGCCATTCGAGGTTCACGGTGAATCCGCCGCGGGCCCGCAATCCGGTCACCGATCCGCTCGGCCAAGCGGATGGCAGGGCCGGCAAGAGCTGCAATTGGAAGCCGCCGGAGGGGTCGTGGATTTGGCTTTGGACTAACATTTCGGCGATGGCGGCGGTGGCACCGAAGTTACCGTCGATCTGGAACGGGGCGTGATTATCAAACAAGTTAGGCAGGGTTTTGTCCTTGAGTAGGTTGTTCAACAGAGTGAAGGCATGGTCACCGTCGTGCAAACGCGTCCACATGTTGATTTTCCAGGCCAGCCCCCAGCCAGTACCGTCGTCGCCGCGCCCTAACAACACCTTACGGGCCGCCTCAAACAACTCCGGCGTCGCACTCGTAATTTGGTTAGCTGGATGCAAACCGTAGAGATGTGAGGTGTGACGGTGATTCGGCTCGGTTTCCTGATAGTCTTCGATCCATTCGAGGATGCGGCCGGTGGTCGCGCTGATGCGCACGGGGGCCAACTTGGCCAGGGCGGTCAGACATTCCTGGCGGAACGCTGCGTCGGTGTGGAGGATGTTGCTAGCCAGAACGCAATTCGTTAGGAGCTCTCGGACGATCATGAGGTCCATCGTCGCGCCATAGGTGAACACGGAGCGAGATTTACCATCGGGCAGGACAAACGTGTTTTCCGGCGAATACGACGGATTGGTGACTAATTTTCCGGCGACCGGCGTGCCTGCCGGTGCTTCTACCAGATAGTCGAGGATGAAGCGGGCCGCACCTTTCATCAACGGCCACCCGCGATTCGCTAGAAATTGTTTATCGCCGGTGAATTGATAGTGCTCGAACGGATGCTCGGCGAGCCAGGCGGCACCCATTGGCCAGATCCCTTGCAGGCCGTCGGCCGGGGCGGCAAACCCCCACGGATCGGTCAGGTGGTGGACGACCCAGCCGCGGGCACCGTAATTGACGTCTGCGACACGCCCGCCCGGGGCGACCAGTTTTTCCATTAGATCAAACAATGGCAGATGACACTCGCTGAGGTTGGTGATTTCCGCCGGCCAATAATTCATCTGAACGTTGATGTTGGTGTGGAAGTCGGCATTCCACGGCGGATCCATCTGCCAGGCCCAGAGGCCCTGCAAATTGGCCGGCAGTCCGCCAGGGCGCGAACTGCTGATGAGCAGGTAGCGGCCATATTGAAAATAGAGCGCGACCAATCCAGGGTCGGACTGGCCATGCTGGATACGTGCTAACCGTTCATTAGTCGGCAGCGCGTCCACCGCTTGACCTGCCGTCCCTAGATCCATCGTGACACGCCCAAAAAGTTTTTGATAGTCGGTGATATGACGCGCTTGCAAGGATTCGACGTGCGTGGCCGCAGCCTTCGTTAAGGTGCTATCGCAGAGGGTTTCCGGCTCGCCTCCGAAGTAATTGGTCTGGCCGGAGACGAGCAGCGTGACGCGATCGGCACCACTGACGGTGAGAATGCCGTGCTCGTTAGTAACGGTGCCACCGTGGGCAATGGCGCGCACCTGGGCGGCAAAGCGCAGACCGCGTGGTTGACCGTGGTCGTCCTTGCGATCAATTTGGCCGCGCAGAACAATCGCATTTTTTTCCGACGGATGTGCGATGCACTGAGCGTCCTTCTCGCGCTTCATGCTGAGGCGGAAGCTGATGCGTTGCGGGTGGTTGGCCGTGAATTGAGCGACGATCACCCCGGCCGGGGCTGACGCGAAGAACTGGCGGGTGAAGCGGGTGCCGTCCTGGGAGTAGTCCACGGTGGCCACGGCGGTGGTGAGGTCGAGCGAGCGAGAATAGTGCGAGACGGGAGATCCGCTAGGAAACTCGATCCACAATTCACCGAGTGATTGATAGGGTTTGACGCTGGCCGGGCGGCCCATCATTTGAGATGCAGCCAGGGTTTCTGCCTGCTTATTATGGCCTTCAAAGAGCAATTTACGGACATCAGGCAGTGCTTTTAAGGCGTTAGGGTTGCTGGCATCTAGCTGATAGCCATCCCACAGGGAGTCCTCGTTGAGTTGCAGGCGTTCATCGGTGACTCCCCCGAAAATCATCGCGCCGAGCCGACCATTGCCAATTGGCAGGGCTTCTTCCCAAACCTTGGCCGGTTGGCGATACCAGAGGGCGTGGTGAGGTAGGACCTGGCCAATCTCCCCGCCGACGAGTGTTGCTCGGTCCGCCCAGGTGGCGTCAATCCGGCCCCGTTCGAGCGCGGGGGGAGTGGCCAGCATCTGGGCATGTCCGCTGGTATGAACGAAGCACCCAACTAGCATCAAGGTCGTGAATTTCATGGATGTGGCAGATAGGAGGATCATTCGCCCGCGTGGCGAGTAGACCGTGGATTTACATCCGTAGCAAGGATTTACCCTAGCGAATCGCAGTGTAACGGGTGACAGGCGGACGAGCTTTCTGAAGGTTCGGGAAATCCCTTGAAGCATCAGGCGCGAGGAGTCAGTGCGCGGCGAGCCAATTCGGGCCGGTACCGTATTCGACTTCGACGGGCACGCCGTTCGGCAATGGCAGGGCGGTGGTCATGGCCGCTAGTATCTGTGGGACGAGTTCCTCCTGCTCGTCGGGTGCGAGGTCGAAGACGAGTTCGTCATGAACCTGGAGCAGCATCCTTGATTGGTAAGGTTTGCGGCGCAGCAGCGCATCGATATGAATCATGGCTAGCTTGATCATGTCGGCGGCGGTCCCTTGGATCGGGGTATTGATCGCGGCGCGTTCGGCATTGCCGCGGAGGTTTTGGTTGCCGGAGGTGAGGTCGGAGAAGTACCGCCGCCGACCTGATAGGGTCTCGACATAGCCATCAGCGCGGGCGGCGGCCACCGTGCGATCCATAAATTCGCGGATCGATGGATACTCGCGGAAATAGGCGTCGATGGTAGCGGCGGCCTCGGCGCGCGGGATGGCGAGGCGCTGGGACAAGCCGAAGGCAGAGATGCCATAGATGATGCCGAAGTTGACCATTTTGGCGGTGCGGCGCATGGCGGGAGAAACATCGCTCGCCGCGCAGCCGAAAACCTTAGCCGCCGTGGCGGTGTGGATGTCGGCATGGTTGCGGAACGCCTCAATCATGGTGGCGTCGTTCGCCAGCGCCGCCATCACTCGCAACTCAATCTGGGAGTAGTCGCAACTCAGCAGCGTGAAGCCCGCCCGCGGCACGAACGCTTTCCGAATTTTACGGCCGGCCTCCGATCGAACCGGAATATTCTGGAGGTTGGGGTCGGACGATGCCAGGCGGCCGGTGGCGGCCACGAGTTGATGGAAATGGGTGTGAATGCGCGCGGTCTGCGCCACCACGTGATTTGGCAGAGCGTCGAGATAGGTGGACTTGAGCTTGCTGGATTCGCGCCAGGACAAGATATCCGTGATAATGGGATGTTTGCCCTCCAGCGTCGAGAGGGTTTGCTCGTCGGTCTTGTATTGGCCGGTCTTGGTTTTCTTAGCCTTATCTGCTAGGTTCAGATGATCAAAGAGGATTTCACCGAGTTGCTTGGGTGAGGCGATATTGAATGGGCGACCGGCATGGCGGTGGATGGCCAGCGCGAGGTCGTCTATCTGAATCTGGAGCTCGCCTCCAATAGTGGTGAGAGCGGCGCGATCGATGGCGATGCCTGCCATTTCCATGCGCACCAGCACCGGGAGCAGCGGCCCCTCGATGTCATGGAGGATTTTCTGCTGGCCCGAACTGGTTAACAACGGTCGCAGGTGCGCGGCGAGTTGATAGGTCACGTCGGCGTCCTCCGCCGCGTATTCGGCGAGTTTGACCAGCGGAATCGCGGCGACGTCGAGGTTTTTTGTAAGCAGGGTCGTTGCGGCCATGGCGAACAGGTCGTCTGGCGGCGCAACGTCCACGGTCGCTAGATTGGCGATCTCGGCGAGTTTGACCGGCGAGTAGTTGAGGAGGATTTCCGCGAGATAGTTCATCGAGTGGCGGCGCTCGGGTGCGACCAGCGTGTCGGCGAGCATCGTATCGAAAAATGGCCCGGCCACCTCAATTCCGTGATACTCCAAGATCGATAGATCGAACTTCAGGTTGTGGCCGATTTTCTCTGCAGGGGACGCCAGAGCGGCTTGCAGCGCGGGGCGCAGCGCAGCGGAATACGGCAGATACCACGCGTCATGGGCGCGCCAGCAGAAAGCCACCCCTAGCAGCTTCGATGCAAATCGGTCGAGGCCAGTGGTTTCGATATCGAAGCAGAACGACGCCTGGTTAGCCAGTCCTGCAAACAACTGCTGCTGGAGTTCCGGTGTATCAGCCAAGCGATAGGTATGGGCAACCTCGCGGATGGAGCGCAACGGCCCGGCAGACGCAGGCCCGGCAGAGGGAACGATGGGCGTGACGTCTGCTAGAGCGGGCGCAGCGGCGGCGGCTCCGAACAATCGCTTGCCGAGCGAGCGGAACTCGAACTCGTTGAGTAATGACCTAAGCTCCTCATCGTCGCGTGGGGAAAGCGCCAGGTCCTCCCACATGACGTTGACCGGCACATCGAGGATGATGGTAGCCAGGTCTTTGGAGAGCAGTGCTTGGTCGGCATGGGCAATGACGAGTTCCTGTTGTTTGCCTTTGAGCTGCGCGGTGTTGGCTAGCAGATTTTCCATCGTGCCATACTCTGCAATGAGCTTTTGGGCGGTTTTTGGACCGATGCCCGGGATACCCGGGATGTTATCGGCGGCGTCCCCCATCAATCCTAACAAGTCGATGATTTGCTGGGGTTCGGCGACACCCCAGATTTCCGGGAGTCGTTCCAGGGTGATAATTTCATGTTCATTGCCATTGCGGCCCGGTTTCCACATCGACGTTTTAGCCGTAATCAACTGAGCAAAGTCCTTGTCAGGAGTGACCATGAATGACTCAAAACCGGCCAATTCCGCCCGCTTGACCAGCGTGCCGATGATGTCGTCGGCCTCAAACCCGTCGATTTCTAACACGGGGATGCGCAATGCGCGGCACAGTCGCTTGACGTGCGGGATGGACGCGGCGAGTTCCTCGGGCATGGCGTCGCGGTGCGCCTTATAAGCAGGGAACTTGAGGTGGCGCGCGGTCGGGGCGGAGGTGTCGAAGGCCACGCCGATGTGGGTGGGAGCTTCTTTTTCTAGGATCGCAAGCAGTGTATTGATGAAGCCGTAGAGCGCGGAGGTATTCACGCCATGGGAGGTGCGGATGGGGGCCGCGATCAACGCGAAATGCGCGCGATAGACTAGGGCCATGCCGTCGAGCAGAAATAGGCGGTTCATGAGCGAGCTTGGGCTGGCAGTGACCGGGAAGCCAATCATTTCATCGCCCATGCTCCCACTGGCCGAATCTGCTGGGCCGCTCACAGTCCGTCGTCGGCCAGCGGCAGCGCCAACATCCGCATGATGTGCCGGGCGGTGAGTTCGCCCATCGTCTGGCAATCGCTGAAGTCGTGGGTGTCGTGGATCCGGTTCAGCTCGCTAGCGAGTGCGACGACGTGCGGGTGAGGAGCAATGTCTTCGCGGCGCATGATGCCTAACAACGCGCGCAAGCGGTCGCTTTCTACCTTGGCACGGTGACCCATCTGCGCGTGTTCTTCGGCGACGTATTGGTCGATGCTCCTGCGGTTGAGCACGTCGAACGCGAGTCGAGTGATGGCGCGGTTGGACTTGAACCGATACGCCAGATAGATGTGGCAGTTGCCCTCATACGATTGCTGGTCGAAATCGATCGGGCGCACCCGGTATTGGACTTCCTCGAAGTCCGGGGTGATGTCCACCACATAATTGACGCTCCGCATGTCGCCTAACAGCCGCATAAACCCACGCTCATTGAATTTGGTGAATTCTTTGGCGATCCGCACCTTGTTGAGTCCGGGTTGGCGGAGGTAATCGCGCAGGAATACGTCACCTGGCACGCCGGCGATGTGTTCCTCGATCAGGGTGTTGCCGTTAACGAGGTAGTTGATGCGGTTGGGCGACAAGATGTGCTCGAGTTCCAGGCCGTAGATGCGCGATGCATCGGCGTGTTTGACGTAGAAATAGTCCGAGTTATCGTTGAAGACATTGGTGATGCGAACCCGGAACGGCCGCGAGTTACCAAAATCCCCGAAGTCGATCCGATCCACTAACAAATGCTCGTGCTGCTGGTGGCCATTCCGGCCGAGTTTGAGCTCGGTGTAGATGGCGGTGAGTCGCGGGCGAAGCTCCGCGAACACCTCCGGAGAATACATCACGGTCAGCCAAAGCGTTTCGCGCCCCTGCGGGTCCTCATACGGAATCGCCCCTGAGAACCGCCCCAGATCGTCGTAAATTCGCGGAATATCACGCTGGCGGTCAAAGTGGTAGAGATACTGGCGCAGTGCCTGGGAGACGGGATAACGGATTTTTCGCCGGGCGATCACGGGGGCGACCCTAAGCGATGATCCTACGCTGCGCCAGCGGGAACCCACATCACGTCAGTTGCGACGGACCGGAATGCGGCACGCTCCTCACCAGCCCAGGAACTTGGTGCATGGCGACACCAGCTTGAAGTCAGCCTGGTTTCAGGTTGCGGCTGGACCAGAGGCCGGCCGCTAGAGAGGCCAAGGTCGCCGGTCGTCGAGTTTCTGGTGGATGCGCTCATGGTTCTAATCGTGTATCCACTCGGCGACGCCGGCTTCCAGTTCGATCAGATTCCGATAGCTGCGCAGGTAGATGTTTTGCACTTGAGCGAACGCCAGAGGCGCTCGATGAACACGTTGTCCATCCAGCGGCCCTTGCCGTCCATGCTCACGCGGATGCCATGGCCTTCCACGGCGG
>JAYSPI010000141.1:0-7477 GCA_043722215.1 Prosthecobacter sp. | reverse complement strand
GTGACCTCCGCTTCGGTGGTGGTGAGTGCTCGCAGGGCATCGCCCAGCAGCGAGGGGAGTGGGGAATGCTCGTCGTTTTTAGCCAGGGCGGAGTCGTCGAGCGCAACGTCGGGTGGATTCATCGCCATCACGATGGGTACCGCCACGCCGGGAACGACCTCAAATAGCGCTCGGTCACGGTGCTGGAAATTTGCGAGATTGGCGCGGAGGACTTCGATCTCCTGATGCAGTCGCTTGGTTTCGACTTTGGCGCGGGTTTTCCCGTCGGGTTCCTGGTGGGTGGCAGTCGTCGCGGTGGGAGGAGGGTCGCCGGGGTGAGTCGATGGGGGGGGGGCATCGGTTGCGCCACCAGGTGGCATTAGGTGGTCGATGGTACCGGTGAGATGGAGGGTGAGGAGGAGAGCGAGGACGGTGGCGGTGGTCCAGCCGGTGGTGGCCAGCCAGAAGAGCGGGTGGTGGGCGGG
Organism: Prosthecobacter sp.; assembly: GCA_043722215.1. Classification (GTDB taxonomy): domain Bacteria; phylum Verrucomicrobiota; class Verrucomicrobiia; order Verrucomicrobiales; family Akkermansiaceae; genus Luteolibacter. The sequence goes on along the minus strand of JAYSPI010000141.1, from coordinate 7,013 downwards.
TTGCATGCGCAAGCGGACTTGCAGTCGTGCGAGTTGACCGGCGGTGGGTTCGATTGGAGCCGCGGTGGTCGCGGCGATGGCGGCGCAGAGGCGGTTCATTTCGAGGAAGGCGCGTTGCAAGACCGGATCCTTGAGCATGGCTTCGTCGAAGGTGGCGGCTTCTTCGGCATTGAGCATATAAAAGGATCGCCAGGCGGCGCTGTCGTAGAGGTCAGAGTTCATAGCGGGACAGGAGGTTGCGGGTTGTTTTCAATGCCTGTCGCAAATGGTTCTTGAGGGTGGCGAGATGTGGGTCCTGGGGCTGCGCGTATTGTAGGAAAACCGCCGCCACCAGGGCGTTGCGCTCATCCAGGGTCAGTTGGTCCAGGGCGGTTCTGACGCGGCGGAAATCATCTGCTGCCAGCACTCGCAAGGGGTCGGGCTTCTCGGGTGGCGTGGGCGGGTGATTCGCGTCGAGGTGCGAGGCGCGTGTGGGCGCGTTGCGGCGAGTCCGCCGGCGGTTGATGCAGAGTTGGCGCATGACGGTGAAGGCCCAGACGAAGGGTGGCGTCTGATGGGCGTCGTAGCCCGCCGCGTGCTGCCAGAGGTGGACAAACGTATCTTGCACGACTTTCTCGGCGCGATTGCGGTCGCCGAGGATTTGGTAGGCAATGCCCAGCATGACCGCACTCCATAAACCGTGCAATTCCGGCAAGGCGGAGGTGTCGGCGTCGGCCATGCGTGCGATCAGTGCGGCGGCCTCCCCGGAGGCATCCTCACAGAGGCCCGTGGGCATGGAGTGGATCGGGCTCAGTTCGGTTTCGTCCATGGAATGGTCCATTTCACCTAAAAACCTCCCGCCTCTGCAATCATTATGCGAGTATTGGGGGTGATTTCAGGGAATGAACCGAGGATTTCGGAGATTTCACCCCTTGCCGCGCAGGGCGAGCTGGTTTTAACTGCCGCCGTGCATCAAGAAATCAAGCTCACGCGGGAGGTTTCCGCGATTCAGATTCCGAGTGGAGACACGCAAGTCTTGCCGATGGGGACAGCGGTTTACATCACGCAACGACTGGGAGGAACCTACACGGTCGCCACATCGCAAGGGCTGGCGCGAATCTCCGCCGCTGACGCCGATGCTCTGGGAGTCAATCCCGCAGAGACCGAGAAAAAGCAGGCCGCGGCAGCCGAGCTTAAGGACGCGCCGCTCGTCGAGCAGGTGTGGGCCCAGCTCAAGGCGGTGTACGACCCTGAGATCCCGGTGGATATCGTCAACCTCGGATTGGTTTACGATTGTGTGATTGAAGAGATTGGCGAGCAAGTCGTGGTTTCGGTGAAGATGACGTTGACGGCACCTGGATGTGGGATGGGGCCGGTGATTGCAGCCGATGCTCAGGCGAAAATCATGAGCCTCGACGGCATTGATGACGCCCGAGTGGAACTCGTTTGGGATCCCGCGTGGAATCAGGAAATGATCTCCGAGGAGGGGAAAATGATCCTGGGGATGGTCTGAGCGCTCACACCGAGATCGCACCCTTGATGTGCGGGTGCGGGTCGTAGTTTTCCAGGCGGATGTCATCAATCGTGAAGGCGTCAAGAGAGGTGACCTGCGGGTTGAGCCACAGCGTCGGGAGCGGCCTGGGAGCCCGTGTGAGTTGCAACTCCGCCTGCTCTAGGTGATTGGTGTAGAGGTGAACGTCGCCGAAGGTGTGGACAAAGTCGCGCGCTTCATAGTTGCAGACGTGGGCGACGAGTCGAGTGAGGAGAGCGTAGGAGGCGATGTTGAAGGGCACGCCGAGGAATAAATCTGCGCTGCGCTGATAGAGTTGGCACGATAGCCCGGGCCGCCCGCTGGCGGGCGCTTCGTGGACGTAAAACTGAAATAACAAATGGCACGGCGGCAGCGCCATTTGATGGATTTGGCCGACATTCCAAGCGGAGACGATGTGACGCCGCGACTGCGGGTTGCCTAGCAGACCGTCGATGAGCAAGTGGATTTGGTCGATGGATCGGCCATCCTGGCTTGGCCAGGCGCGCCATTGTTTTCCGTAAACCGGGCCGAGTTCGCCTGCGTCGTCGGCCCAATCATCCCAGATAGTTACGCCATTCTCTTTGAGGTAGCGGGTATTGGTTTCGCCGCGTAGGAACCACAGCAATTCGTGGATAATTGAGCGCAGGTGGAGTTTTTTGGTGGTCAGGCAGGGGAATCCGGCGCGCAGATCATAGCGGGTCTGCCGCCCGAATAACGAGAGAGTTCCGGTGCCGGTGCGGTCGGCGCGGCGTTCACCGTGGGTGAGGACATCGCGCATCAAATCGAGGTAGGTTTGCACAGCAGCAATTCAGCCATGGCGGGACGTCATCGGGCAAGCCGGAAGGCGTGCAATTGCGAGGGTCGAAGGATTTTGTTCGGGTCTTGACGAGAGGTGGGTGGATGGCCAAGTTTGGAGAGTCTTCAAACGAGTAAAATTCTCATGGAAATTCACGGCACAGTGCGGGACATCCTGCAGAGCAAGGGCGGCGAGGTCTGGACGACGGCACCGCAGAACACGGTTTATGAAGCACTGCGCCTCATGGGCGAAAAAAACATCGGAGCCTTGGTTGTCCTCGAGGGAAGCGATGTCATCGGTGTGATCTCGGAGCGAGATTATAGCCGCAAAGTCGTCCTGGAAGGTCGGACCTCGCGCGAAACCTTCGTGGATGAAATTTTGGCGCGTCCGGCAATCACTGTGCAGAGTGGCGATGGGATTGAGAAGTGCATGCAACTGATGACCTCGCGGCGTATCCGGCACTTGCCAGTGGTCGATGACGGTCAGTTAGTGGGGCTGATTTCCATCGGTGATTTGGTTCGCTGGGTGATGTGTTCGCAGCGCCACACGATTCTGCAATTGCAGGGATACATCACCGGTGACTATCCGGGGTGAGCAGGGGGGGCTTGCTGCTAGGTGATCAGCTAATTTGTTCGTGCGCGTAGCGGTTTTTTTACTGCGCGTAGCGGTTTCACTGGCGGCGGTCAGGTGCTATCCGTGTCGTTGCGGAGCGCTCAGAACTCGTCCTCGGCGGAGTAGAGTTGGTGGAACTTGATGGCTTCCACGGCGATGGCGGCGGCGGTGCCGAAGAGGGTTTCGGCGGTGGCGGTTCGGGGGACTTGGGCGGCCGGGCGCGACAATCCGAGGATGAGCTGGCCGTACGATTGGGCGCCGGCGACGTGCTGGAGTAGTTTGAGTGAGATGTGGGCGGCGTCGAGGTTAGGGAAGACTAGCACGTCGGCGGTCCGGCGGATGTCCGCGCCAGGCAGCTTGATTTCGGCGGCTTCGGGGTCGAGCGCAACATCGGCGGTGAGTTCACCCTCGATGTCGATATCAAGAAACTTCTTCCTGGCTTCGGCCTGGGCGAGCGAGGCGGCGGCAGCCATCCGCTGGGCATCCGGGGTATTGGCGGTGCCTTTGGTTGAGTGGCTGAGCATGGCGACGAGCGGCTTGCGGCCGAGGAAGTGGAGGGCGAGTTTGCCGGTTTCGAGCGCGATGGCAGAGAGTTCTGCAACATTGGGGTTGGGGATGAGTCCGCAATCGGCTAATAGGAGGATGCCGGAGCTGCCGAGGTTATTGAGGTGGCTGCCGATGAGGATCGAGACGCCGAAGATTTTCGGGACGCTGGGAAGCGGCTTGATCGTGTGGAGGAGGGCGCGAAAATACGAGTTGGGGGTGGCTTGGTTGCCGCCGACGATGGCATCGGCCTGGCCATATTGCACCATGAGGGCACCAAAATAGTGTGGGCGGGCGACGATTTCTGCCGGGTTTCCCAAGTTCATGGCCCGGTAGCGGGCCATGTTCTCCACTCGTTGGCAGAATAATTGAAAGTCGGTGGAGAGCGGTGGGTCGATGATGTGGATAAAGGTGAGCGGCACCGAGTGCTGCGCGGCCAGGGCGCGGATGCGGTCGCGGTTGCCTAGCAGAATGGGGGCGACACTTCTTCGCGCACGAGGCGGGCGGCGGCTTCGATGACGCGAATATCCTCCCCTTCGGTGAAAACCACGCGTTTTGGGTGCCGCCGGAGTTGCGTGAGTAGGTGGCGAATCACGTTATTACCAGGCTTAGGTTCTGGGGGAAAATCGGTCATGGATGAGGCGGTGCTTGCACTGTGTGGGCAGTCTAGGCTGCAATCGTCGCGCCGTTCAATCCGATTTCTTTCAAGATTTATGCCTGCGAATTACCACACGCACACGCCGCTGTGTCGTCATGCCACCGGGGAGCCTGCAGCCTTCGTGGAGGCGGCGCTGGCGGCGGGTTTGAGCGAATACGGGGTGGCAGATCATGCGCCGCAAGTGCCGGAGCCATTTGACGACTGGCGGATGCGGGTGGCGGAGCTGCCTGAGTATTTTTGCTGGATTGAGCGAGCGCGGGAGCATGCGGCAGGTCGGATTCCGGTGCGTGCCGGGCTCGAATGCGATTGGTTGGATGGCTGCGAGCCCTGGATTGCCGAGTTGACAGCGCGCTACGAGTGGGATTATTTGATTGGATCGGTTCATTATTTGGGCGACTGGGATTTCGATAATCCGAAATGGCTGGGTCGCTGGGCGCAGTGCGACGTGGCAGCGGTGTGGGCGCATTATTGGCAAACCTACGCGAGGATGGCTGAAAGTGGGTTGTTCGACATCCTTGGTCACCCGGATCTGGTGAAAAAATTTGCCCATGTGCCGGCGGGGGATCTGGCGCGGTATTATGAGCCGGCCGTGGATGCGATCGCGGCGGCTGGCTGCGCGATTGAACTCAACACCGCCGGCTGGCATAAACCGTGCGCCGAGGCCTATCCAGCGCCTGGGTTTCTTGAACTTGCGTGCGCCGCTGGCATTCCCTTGGTGATTTCCTCGGATGCCCACGCTCCAGAGGAGGTCGGTCGTGATTACCCGCGCGCCATTGCGCTGGCCCAAGCGGCAGGCTATCGTGAAACCCTGCTCTTCAAAAAACGCATGCGGTGCAGCGAGTCGTTGTGCTAACCCCGCCCGATGGTAACTCTGCAACTTGGCTACGGCCAAGGCAGGCAGTTGCCGCCCGTCACCTTGAAGCGGGGGATTTCACCCAGTTTGGCGGTCTCGCGTAGCCACCCGACGTGGGTGGTCGTAATCCATTTTTGCGCGTGGGCTGGTAGGTGCATTATCAGTGAGTTGCGGCGGCTCGGATCGAGTTCCCCAAAGATGTCATCCATCAGATAGATCGGAGTCTTGCCGGTGCGCGCTTCTAGTAATTGCCCTTGGGCGAGTTTAAGGGCGAGGGCGATTGTCCGTTGTTGTCCCTCGCTGGCGAAGTCGGCGGCGGGCATCCCGTGGAGTCGCAGGCCGAGGTCGTCGCGATGCGGTCCGACGACGGCTTGGCGGAGGCGGGATTCGCGTTCGCGCGCCTGAAGGATGGCGGCGCGTAGGTCGGGTCCGCTGGACGGCAGGTATTGCAGGGTGAGTGGTTCTGGCTGGCCGCTGACGGTGGCTTGGGAGGTCGCGGCGAGTGGGGAGAGGTCGGCGACGATCCGGGCGCGGGCGGTCATGATCAGGGTGCCGTGTTCAATCAGAATCTCCTCGTAGGCATGAACTTCTGCGGCGCGTGGCTGGCCGGTTTTGAGCAGTAGGTTTTTAGCAACGAGGGCGCGGCGGTAGCGCGACCAGGACCGGTGGTAGGACGGGTCGAGTTGCGTGCCGATGAAATCGAGATACCGCCGTCGTACCGTGCTCGGACCGCGGATGAGGTCGAGATCCTCGTTGCCCATCCAGACAATGAGGCCGCCGGATTCGAGGTAGGCCGGGCGCGTCACCGGGCGATCATCCTGCAAGCGCAAGCATAAGCCATCGCCGCTCTGCCGGACTTGGTGCTCGCTGTTCCACGGGTCGCCAGCGATGCCGAAGCCTACGCTGCCGATACGGGTGAGGGTGGCCATCCGGTGGGTGCGTGGCGAGTGCAGGCGGATCAGGACGCATAGCGCTTCCAATATCGAGGTCTTGCCCTGCGCATTATCTCCCACCAGCAGTGCCCCCGCCGCGGGAACTTCCAGGTCCAACGACCTGAAACACCGGAAATCCATCAATCGCAATGAGCGCAGCACGGCGCAGACCTAGCCGGAAATTCATCGCCTGGAAAGCGAGGATTGCAGGAGTCAAATGCCGCGCCGTAGGCTGAGCGCCCCGAGCGATTCTCGGGTGGCCGTGGCGTCGCGCCAGGCGTTGCGTAGGCGATCGGTGAGCGGGCCTTCGGTAAGTTTCCGGTGGTCGATGCGGACCACGCCCGTGAGTCCGCGAATCGACGAGGTGAGGAAGCATTCGTCTGCGGTGAGTAGATCCGGCAGGGTGAGTGCGCAGGGCGAGCACGGGATGGCGAGTTGCGCGGCGAGTTCGATGACGACGTTGCGGGTGATGCCGGGCAGGCATCCAGAGGCAAGTGAGGGGGTGAGGAGGTGACCGTCGTTGACGAGGAAGATATTGGCTGATGCGGCCTCGCAGAGCTGGCCGATGGTGTTGAGGAACAACGTTTCGTCAAACCCCAAGCGGGCCGCATGCTCCATGGCTAACAGGTTTTCCGCATACGACGCACATTTCAGCCCTGCGAGTGGCGAGCGCTCGTTTCTCACCCATGGCGCGAGGGTGACTGTCGCCGTCGGCGGTGCCGTGGCCACCGGCGCAGTTGTCATCCATAATGCGTGATCGGTGCCGAGCGCCAAATCTTGAATTCGCCCGCTGCCACCGGTGATGGAGAGGCGGATCTTGGTGCGGCCGGTAGTGAGATGGTTGCGGGCCACGAGTTCGACCATCAGCGGATGGAAATCGGGTAGTTGCGGGTGCCAGCCGAGGTGCGCGCAACTTGCTTGCAGGCGTGCGAGGTGGCGTTGGGCAAAGATCGGTTGGCCGTCGATGGCGAGGATAGTTTCAAACAATCCGAGCCCCTGAGTGAGGCCGCGATCCGTCGGGGTGAGGGCGAAATCGCGAGCGTCCCACCATTGACCGTTGCGCCAGAGGGTTGTCATGCCGTGAAGTATGGTAGGGTGGGCGGTTTTGT
>JAYSPI010000140.1:0-12953 GCA_043722215.1 Prosthecobacter sp. | reverse complement strand
TCGAGGCCAACTCCGAACTGCTCACCACCCTGCGCGCCAACTACGCCGCCGCCACCCACAAGGCCCTCGCAGCACTCCCCGCCACCCCCCACCTCACCGCACCCGAGCGCCAGACGTTGATCGAGGCGCTCACTAACCGCGATGTCATCGACAAAAATCCCCCGCCATCGGTCACCACGCTGGCCGGCCAATACGCCAGTGCCCAGCACGATCACGCCACCCCGCTCGCCGGGTTACGCGCCACCATCGACGCCTTCGAGGGCGCGGGCGCAGATCTCTCGTCGCTCGTTTCAGAGATGACCGAATCGGTGACGGCCACCAAGGAGGCACTACAAAGTGCTGATATCCTCGAGCATGACCGCAAAACCCTGTTAGCCGCAGCCAACCATACCAAAGACCCCGCTGAGCGCGACCGACTCATGTCCGAGGCCCAGACCTCGCTTGCTGAACAAACCGATCTAACGACCCCAATGGAGGCTCTCATGCGGCGCAAACCGGCCTGCATCGACGCCCACACCGCTCTGCACGCCGCCGCATCGACCCTCCTCACCCATCTCCCGGCCACCCTTTCCCAACCCGACGCGCAGCGCCTGCTGCGTGCCGCGCGGGCCGCCGCACCGGCATTCCTTGCCTCACTGGCGCAATCTCCGGCCCAGATCAGCGCATGGCAGCACGACACGCCGGTGCCGCTCACCGATGCCATCGCCTCGTTTTTCACCGGCAAGGAATGGGTCACCGGCGGCGAATGGCAGGACTTCTATGGAATATTGCCGTTGCTGATCGGTTCGCTGATGATCTCACTGGTGGCCTTGAGCCTCGCAATCCCCGCCGGCATCGGAGCTGCCATTTACGTCAACCAATTTGCCTCCCCCGTTGAACAAGCGCTGGTCAAACCGGTCATCGAGTTCATTCAGGCGATACCCTCGGTGGTGCTTGGGTTCATCGGCATCCTGGTCTTCGGCACCGTGCTGCGCGACCTCTCGCAACTCGACGCGCTGTCGTGGGTCCCCGGATTCCCGATCGAGGAGCGCCTCAACATCGTCACCGCCGGTTGCCTGCTCGCCCTGATGAGCATCCCCACCATCTTCACCCTAGCCGAGGACGCCATGAACAACGTCCCCGCCGCCTACGCCGAAGCCTCCGATGCCCTCGGCGCATCCCGCATCCAAACCACCTTCCGCGTCATCATCCCAGCCGCCTTCTCGGGCATCCTCGCGGCTGTCCTGTTAGGCCTCGGCCGCGTCATCGGCGAAACCATGGTCGTCCTGCTCGTCGCCGGTAACCGCATCAAAATCCCGGATTTTTCCCGTGGCATTGGAGCCTTTCTACAGCCCTCGCACACGCTCACGGGGATCATCGCCCAGGAACTCGGTGAGGTTCCGCTAGGCAGCGTCCATTACCGGGCGTTGTTTGTGGTGGGGATTCTGCTCTTTGCTATCGTACTGGCGATCAATGCCACCGCCCACAAGTTCGTCAACCGAACTCGGCACTAACCCCAATCGCGCATGCACCATCCCGAATCACTGATCCGCAAGGGCCTCCCCAAAGGCCACTTCAAGGATCTCGCCACGCGCCTACTGCTCGCTGCCGCCACCTATCTGATCGTGCTGGTCGCTGGCTTGTTTTTTACCAAAATCATCGTCGATGGCGCGCCCATCTTGTTCACCACACAGGCTCCCTACGTCGATCTCGGGTTTCTAGCAGATAAAAACGAAACCCTCCACGTCTTCGATGACGCCAAGGGCGCACGCCACCAACTGCCCGCCTCGCAATACAGCGAGTTTGTTAAAAATCATGACGGCGCACCCATCTACAACGAGCAAACGTTCTCGTATTCCGGCGGCGGCATCATCGGACCGATAGTCGGCACCGCCCTACTCACCCTGGGCTCGATGATTTTGGCGTTGTTTTTCGGAGTCAGCGCCGCAATCTATCTAGCCGAATACGCCCGCCAAAGCCCATTCATTCACGCCATCCGATTAGCGATCCTGAACCTAGCAGGGATCCCATCGATTGTCTTCGGGTTGTTCGGGTTTGCTGTGTTTGTGTTGGCGGTACCCGTCATCACCCACACGCCTGCGGACCGCTCACTGTGGATCGTACCACTCCTGCCAGGCGGTGCCGTGATCAGCTTCCAAGGATGGAATTCCTCGTTGATCGCCGGCTGCGCCACCCTAGCCTGCATGATCCTACCGGTCATCATCACCGCCTCCGAGGAATCCCTGCGCGCAGTCCCGCAAGGCTTTCGCGATGCCGCTCTCGCGATGGGGGCCACGCGCTGGCAAACCATCCGCACCTGTGTTCTGCCGTTCTCGCTGCCCGGCATTCTAACTTCCTCGCTGTTAGCGATCACCCGCGTGGCGGGCGAGACCGCACCGATCATGTTCACCGCCGCAGTCGCGGCCAAGGACGACCTCCCGTGGCAATCGCTAGCCAACCCGTTCGATTTACTCTCATCCCAGGTGCAGGCTCTCCCCTATCATATCTACACCCTGGCGGCGCGCATTCCGGCCTCGGAGTACACCCAGCGTGCGCAGTACGGCTCGGTGTTTGTGTTTCTCCTCCTCGTTGCATCGCTGTCGTTCGGATCCATGATCCTGCGCGCCAAACTCCGCTCCAAACTCAAATGGTGATCGCTCCCTCATCCGCCGCCCCGGCCATCCGGGTGGACGACCTCAGCTTCGCCTATCACGCGAAGCCCGCTCTGCACCACGTCACCCTGGATCTAAACGTCCGCCAGATCACCGCCTTCATCGGCCCATCAGGCTGCGGCAAATCCACCTTGCTGCGCTGCTTCAACCGCATCAACGACCGCATCCCGGGCGCCCACATCACCGCCGGGACCATCCACATCCACGGCATCGATATCAACCGCCCCGATATCGACCTCCAAGAACTCCGCCGCCGCGTCGGCATGGTCTTCCAAAAATACAACCCGTTCCCAAAATCCATTTTCGAAAATGTTGTCTTCAGTCTGCGCCTCAGCGGCATGCGCAAACGCGCACAACTCGAAGCGACCGCCGAGACTGCGCTGCGGGCTGTAGCGCTGTGGGATGAGGTCAAGGACCGCCTGCACGCCAGCGCCACCGGACTATCCGGCGGCCAGCAACAACGGCTGTGCATCGCGCGTGCCATCGCCAGCCAACCCGATATCCTGCTCATGGATGAGCCGTGTGCCGCCCTCGACCCGATTGCCACCCTCAAAATCGAAGAGCTGCTCCACCAACTCAAAGAGCAATACACCATTGTCATCGTCACCCACAACATGTCACAGGCCACCCGCTGCGCCGATCAAACCGCCTTCATGTATCTCGGCCAACTGGTCGAACTCGCCCCGACCCTGCAACTCTTCGAAACCCCGCAGGACCCCAGAACCCTCGCCTACGTCACTGGCAGCTTCGGCTGAACCCTTCGCCATCCGCCCCGTGCTCACCTCCACCCCACCGCTGCCACCCGCCATTGACGTGCGTGACCTGCATTTCAGCTATGGCACCACCTGCGCACTCCATGCGATTGACCTGCACATCCCTGAACGGCAAGTCACCGCCTTCATCGGTCCATCTGGGTGCGGAAAATCAACCCTGCTGCGCTGCCTGAACCGGATGAACGACGAAATCCCCGGAGCCCGTGTCACCCGCGGATCGATCCACATCGGCGGCGTCAACATCCATGAACGCTCGCTGGATGTCGTAAAACTCCGACGCGAGGTCGGCATGATCTTCCAAAAATCCAACCCGTTTCCCCGCAGCATCTTTGACAACGTCGCCTTCGGCCTGCGCCTTCATGGCCTGACGCCACGCGCCCACATCGCCCACGCCGTCGAAGAAGCACTCACGTCCGCCGCCCTCTGGGATGAAGTCAAAGACCGCCTGCACGAATCCGCACTCAGCCTCTCCGGCGGCCAGCAACAACGCCTGTGCATCGCCCGCAGCCTCGCCGTAAAACCCCGCGTCATCCTCATGGATGAACCGTGCAGCGCGCTCGACCCGATCGCCACCGCCAAAGTTGAAGACCTCATCCGCACCCTGCGCGAGCAATTCACCATCATCATCGTCACCCACAGCATGCAGCAGGCCGCCCGCGTCTCCGACCACACCGGCTTCTTTTACCTCGGAAAACTCGTCGAATTCACCAACACCCTCAAGCTCTTCAGCAATCCCAGCCACCCACTCACCGAAAACTACCTACGCGGCACATTCGGATAGAGGCCGTTCTTCTCACATCACACCAAACGCTCATGACTCATATTTTCCGCGACTTTGACAATGCGATTCGCCACCTTCAGGAGGACCTCCTGACGATGGCCACGCTGACCCGCCAAAACCTCGAACAAGCGATGCAGGCACTGCTACGCGCCGACTCCGATCTCGCGAACACCGTGATCGCCGCCGACTCCGACGTCGATGAACTCGAACGAAAGGTCGATCAAATCGGCATGGAAATCCTGGTCCGCTTCCACCCCGTGGCCACCGACCTGCGCCTGATCATCGCCTCGATGAAAATCAGCACCAACCTAGAGCGCATTTCGGATCACGCCGTGGGCATCGCCAAACGCGCCCGAAAAATCAATAAAGGACAGCCGTTGCAAGAAGTCCAGTGGCTCGAACCCCTCTACTCCCAGGCGTACGGCTTGCTCCGCGAGGCCATGGATTCCTACACCCAACACGACCCCGTGCTCGGCGAATCACTCCAATCCAAGGACAAGGAACTCGACCGCCTCCACAAACAACTCGCCCGCACCCTCAGCAGCCAACTCGAAGAGGCCAGCGGCCGCTCCGCCGCCTGGCTGCACCTGATCTTCATCGCCCGTTCGCTAGAACGCATCGGCGACCTCTCGGTGAACATCGGCGAGGAAACCGTCTTCCTAGAAAGCGCCAAGGATATCCGCCACGAGCACCGCAAAAGCCCACCCCAGCCACCCACCCCATGAGCCCGATCCTTGTCATTGAAGACGAACCCGACATCGCCGACCTCATTGCCCTGCACTTGCAGCGCAATGGCTTCACTCCGATGCTCGCCCACGACGGCGTCACCGGCTTGGCCCTCGCTCAATCCGCCGCACCCGCCCTGATCCTATTAGACCTGATGCTACCCGGGATGGATGGGGTGCGCGTCTTCAAGGAACTGCGGCGTGACCCGCGCACTCTGCACACTCCCGTGATCATGCTCACCGCCCGCGCCCAAATCGAAGACCGGGTCGCCGGCCTGGAACTGGGTGCCGCTGACTATGTGACCAAGCCGTTCTCACCCAAGGAGCTCATATTGCGCATCAAGGCGGTGCTCAAACGCAACGATGCTCCCGCACCGCTAGAAACCCTCACCACCGGCATCTTCCGCTTCGATGCCATTGCCCTGCAATGTTATGCCAACCACCACCCGCTGGCACTCACCCAAACCGAATATAAACTCCTCCATCACCTGTGCGAAAACGTTGGCCAGCCCTGCGAACGCACCCAACTGCTGCGCTCAGTCTGGGGCTACAGCGATGCCGCTAACTCCCGCACCCTCGACTCCCATATCAAGCGCCTCCGCGTGAAACTCGGACCACTCGCCAACCTCCTCGAAACCCAGCGCGGCACCGGATACCTGATGCGCACCATCAGCCCGCCATGATCCTCACCCTCTCCCTGCTCGCCCTCGCCCTCGCCCTCATCGCACTGCGCCAGCACATCCAACTCAGGCGCATCCGCCACCCACAACAAAGCGAACACGCCCAAGACCTGCGCCGGCTCGCCTCATCCCGCGGCGATCGCGATAGCCTGCTCAACGCGTTTCCCGATGCGTTCCTCATCGCCGATACCCACGGCACCATCGCTCACTGCAACCAAGCCGCTACCAATCTGTTAGGCCCGCTCCCGCTCGTTGGCCGCACCGTGATTGAATGCCTGTGCGATGCCCGCCTGGCGGCCCCCTACCTGGAATGCCGCGCATCCGGCCAACCGGCAAGCGCCCGCATTCACCTCCCTGCGGAAGCCTCCCCGACACGCACCCACGACCCAACCCACGGCGAGGCCGTCTGGTTGGTGGATGTCGCACCGATGGTGCAGTCCGGTGGTGCGCCGCACCTCCGGATTCTCCTGCGCGATCTATCTGCTGAGCACCAACTCGAACAAATCCGCCAGGATTTCGTCGCCAATGCGTCGCATGAACTGCGAACACCCATCACTCTAGTGGATGGCTATCTGGAAACATTTTTGGAAGCTCCAGATTTATTAGACGATCGTGCCACCAGCCTGAAATTTCTCGGAATCATGCGCAAACATACCGGGCGCATCGCATGCATCATTGAGGATATGTTGCTCATTTCGCGCATCGAATCCAGTGCCGCCTCGGAATTGCGCATGGCCACCTTCCCGCTCGCCGAATGCGTCCAAGACATCATCGACCGCTTGGAGTCGATGATCCGCACCCAAAATGCCTGCGTGCGCATCGATCTCCACGATCCCACCATCACCCTCCACGGCGACCGCTTCTACTGGACCCAGATTCTCTTCAATCTGATCGAAAACGCCCTCAAACAAAACCCTCATCCCGGCCTAACGGTCACCATCCGCAGCGCTCAATCCCGCGATGCCCTGCTCATCGAAATCATCGACAACGGCATCGGCATCCCCGCCGCCGACCTCCCATTCATCTTCAAACGCTTCTATCGCGTCGAAAAACACCACTCCCAAAACCAAATCAAAGGCACCGGCCTCGGCCTCTCGATCGTCAAACGCGCCATCGAAGCCCACTCCGGCACCATCACCTGCCAGTCCTCCCCCGGCCTGCACACGACCTTCCAGATCGCCCTGCCCCACCCCGACGATCGCTAATCTACCGAATCCGCAAATCACGCGGGCTGTCGGTTGACTTTTGTTGCCGCTGCCGCCATACCCCGGCCATGTCCAACGCGTTGCCGCCCAAACCCCGTATCATCGGACCAAAAGTCCGGGTCTGCATCGTCGCATCAAAATACAACGAACAGTTCACCGATGCCTTGGTCCAAAACACCATCGCTGAACTCGGCGAGTTACTACCTCAAGGCAGCGTCGATCTCATCCGCGTGCCCGGCGCATTCGAAATCCCCGCCATGGTCGCCGCCGTGCTCGACCGCGAGCCCCCTGCCTGCATCATCGCTCTGGGGGTCATCATTCGCGGGTCCACTGACCACGCCGACCTAGTCGGCCGATCGGTGACCGACGCGCTCCAGCAGCTAGCGGTCAAGTGGATTCGCCCGATCATTCACGAAGTGCTCGTCGTCCAAGACGAAAAACAAGCCTACGCACGCTGCATCGGCAGCCAACTCAACCGCGGGCGCGAAGCGGCCCGCGCCGCAACCTCGATGATTGATGTTTTCCAGGAACTCGACCGATCGATGCCACGCCACACCCAACACAAACAACAACGCAATGCCTAGCCGCCGCCAGGTCCGCGAGGCCGCCGTCCAATTCCTCTATTGCGCTGATCTCGAAGGCGGTGCCGCCCCCGCGGCACTGCGCGATCCATTCTGGGAATTCATCACCGAGGCGGATCGACGCCACCTCCAACTCGCCATCTTCCGAACCGTCCACCACCTCGCCCACGGCCGAGCCGGACGCTTGGCCGAGTTTGTCGAACGCCGAATCGCCGCCACCAGCCAGCTCGCTGGCCGGCCGGATGCCGAGTGCTTGCAATCGAGCCTCACCCGCATCGCCGAATTGGAATCCGCGTGGAGCACCACTCTCGCCAAACTCGAACGTCTCCCCAAAGACGATGACGACGCATCGGTGGCGGCCAGCTTCAGCACCCAACTTACCGAGTTTTTTCAGATCAACCGCGACCTGTCCACCACCCGCCTCCGATTCCTCGATCAACTCGAGGATTTCCCCACCCTGCGCGGACCCCTGGAAGCGGTCGCCGCCACCATCCGCCGCCTCCAGCGCATCTCCGAGCGCCTGCACATGGTGGAAAATCCCGAACTATTCCCTGACCAATCCGACCTGACCCGCCTGCGCGATTCCAAGGCCACCCTCATCGCCCTGCGCTCACGCACCGACGACCTGGTGGACGCCATCCTCGCCAACAAGACCACCATCGACGCCACTCTGGCGGGCGTGATCGACAACTACGCGCCCGAACGCGTGGATCCGGTGGATCGCGCAATCCTGCGCTTGGCGACCCATGAAATCTTGCAGGCCATCGCCCCGCCGAAGGTGGCGATCAACGAGGCCGTCGAACTCGCAAAACGCTTCGGCACCACCGACTCCCAACGGTTCGTCAACGGCGTGCTCGACCGCATCGCCAAACTCACCCCCACCCACGACTGAGGGCTTCGCCTCTCGCTCATCGCCCCCCATGCGCTACCCGACTCGCTTCCAACAAAAAACCCTGTGGAACGCCGCCACCGGCCTGTCCATCCTCACCCTCGGCGTCCTCTGCCTCGGCCTGATCTGGCTCACCGGTATCGTCTTTGACTTCCTCCAACCGGTGCTCATTCCACTGATCGTGGCGGGCATCATCGCCTATGTGCTCGACCCCGTGGTGCGCTTGCTCGAACGGCGCGGCCTCCGCCGCCTATGGGCCGTGGTCACCCTCTTCATCTCGATCCTGGCGGTCGCCACCTTGCTCACCGCCGCCGTCATCCCTGGCATCCAGCGCAGCCGCAGCACATTGCAGCACCTGCTCCCCGCCTCCCACTCCACTGCCACCAGCACCGACGAAACCCAGCAACTCGGCACCACACTCGCCAGTGAACTGCGCCACCTTCAACACCGCAACCCCCGCGGCCCACTCGCTTGGCTGCTCACTGAAACCGACGACCAAGGCAGCGTGGTCGCCAGTGACCCCGAACGGACGCTCGATTCGTTTGTGCGCAGCCGTGGCGGCCGGATGATCCTGGAATACAAGGGCGTCATCTTCAAAACCATCCGGACGTGGACGATGGCTGGCTCCACCAAAATCCTCGGCCTCATCGGATTAGTCATCGGCATGATCATGGTGCCCGTCTATCTATTTTTCTTCCTCAAGGACTCCGCCGAAATCCGCACCCACTGGCACGATTATGTCCCCCTCAAAGCCTCTCGCTTTAAAACCGAACTGGTCGAAACCCTCCAGGAAATCAACGGCTACTTGATTTCCTTCTTCCGCGGCCAAGTCATCGTCGCCGCCATCGACGGCATCCTGGTCGGCATCGCTCTGACCATTTTCGGTCTCCCCTACGGTTTATTAATCGGTGTCTTCATGGCCATCCTCGGCGTCATCCCCTACATCGGCAACATCCTGTGCCTCATCCCCGCCTGCGTCATCGCCTACTTACACGCCCAGGGAACCGCCCCCTTCTCCCTCACCCCATGGTCTTACGTCGCCTGCGTGCTGGCCATCTTCCTCACCGTCCAACAAATCAACTCGTTGGTCACCGCCCCCAAAATCGTCGGCGATTCGGTTGGACTCCACCCGCTGACCGTCATCTTCTCCATGCTATTCTGGTCACTTGTGCTCGGCGGCTTCGTCGGCACCTTACTGGCCGTCCCCATGACCGCAGCGGTCAAAGTGTTGTTCCGGCGCTTCATCTGGGCACGCCAACTCCAGGATCTCCCCGACCCCACCTAACCCCCCCTCCGCGTGGCCCTCCTCTTTGCCACCACATCAAGACCCCTCGCCTCGCACCGGCCGGAATATTCCCCCCGGATCATCCAGGCCTGGCGCAAAACGAGAGGCAACAGACAATGGCCCGGCGATTCATCCTGGCAAGCCCATTCCCTCTGATTTTCTCCATATTCTGAAATATTTTTCAGCCAAACCTAGGAAATCATAACCTGTTGAAAATCAACCACCCCCAAGTAATTCCCGGGGCGAAACCACCCCACTCGAGCCAGAGCGATCCGCCAACTAGCGCCTGATCCGCCCACGAATCGAAGCAATCGCTTGGGTCAACAGCACTTGCATTTCGGAGTTGGCTGCGGGCGCGGCGGACTCCAACACGGGCAGGCTGTCCGCCCCGCCAACGCGACCGAGCAAACGCACCACGGACTGGCGAATCATCCCCTCCGCATTGGCAAAACGACGGAGCAAGGAGGCCTCCGCCGCAGGCCCCATATCCCCATATAAAACCTCCCAACGCGTTGGATTCTGCAACCACAAGTGGTCTAGCACCGGAATCACCCCAATGTTTTTTTCCTTCACAATGAGTGAAATCATATCTTCCGGCACGTCCTTGTGGCTCCCTAACAAACTCTGCGCCTCCACGAGCGCCGCCGCCCCAGCCGGCCCCGCCGCATCGGACCACACCGCCAATGCGCGGCACAACTCAGCCTTGAATGTGATCCCGGACGATCCTAACAGTCCGATGAATTTACGCGTGATATCCTGGCGGAAAATCTTAGGTTCGGCGTCGGCGAGGCGTTGAACGGCGTGCATAACGCGCTCCAAATCGATGCTATCAAGTTCTTTTTTATTGAGTTCGTAGAATGCGGGACTGCTCTTATTGGTGAGTTTTTTAAGGTCTCCGCCGAGCATGGCGTCGTTATTCACGCGCACTTCCACCACGGCCAACTCCCGATAGAGATTCTCCACCGTCCCCAGCACCGCCGCCACTGCGGCCATCTCATCGAGCGACTGACTAATCCCCGTGACCACCATTAAAAAATCACCTCCATCCCGCGTATAATAATGCGATTGCGGGTCTGCTCCCGTCGCCCGCAAAATATAGTCTCGCACCAGAAACCGATTCTGCTCACTCAGGTCCTTAAGCCACAACCCCACCGCGTGCTTGGTGCTGCCCTCACGAACCAAACGCTCCGACTCCATCACCAACGGCGTGATGCCAATCTGGTTGCCCAATTCTACCATCTTCGCACTGGCCCCACCCGTTGCTGCGCCTGCGGGCGCAGGCACCACTGGCTCCCCCGCCCGCTCGGACGTCCGCACCGAACCGACCGAAAAAAACCACGGCAGACCGAGCAGCACGCTGGCCATCAGCACGCCGATTCCACCCGCCTTGAGCCGTGCTCGCGGGTTGCCATACACCAACAACCCGATGCCAAGCAGCCCGGTGAATCCCGCCATCAACAAACGATCCGTCATCACCATCCCATCCAAAGTACCGCCCCGACTCGCCCCAAACATCAACCACAACGCCATCAGCAGCATGCCGATCACCCCCACCGCACCCGCAATCACCCGCTGCGGCGGCACCGGCTCACACCCGCTGAAATTCGGCACCGCAGCGTATTGAACCGTTGCCAATCCACCAATCGTCGGCAAAATCGCCAAGGGCACCCGCTGGAAATGATCCAATTTCGGGTCCTTTCGCTCGCCCGGGTACACTTTCTTACCGCGCACAATCGACTCGTCATCGACGCGAAACCGATGCTCACAAGCACCGCACTCCACTGTCAGGCCACGCAATTTCTCCCCCACATGAAACCGCTGGCGGCACACCGGACAGTGGATCAACAAGGAGTCGTCTGGATCAGTATCAGCCATGGCAATGACCCTCATCATGCGGACAAATCACAGGATTGCAACCCCTAGCGTCACCACCAACCCCCGCGAATTCCCCGCTCACCGCGCGCCGCGATTGACGCCACCCCACCCCACCCGCACTCTCGCGTCCTATGTCACGCTCGGGCCTCATCCTCAAACTCAGCTGCCACGACCAACCCGGCATCGTCGCCAAAATCGCCAACTACGTCGCCGCTCACCGCGGCAACCTGGTCGAATTCAACCAATTCTCCGACCAACTCGGCGGCCAATTCTTTGCCCGCCTCGAAATCGAAACCCTCGACCTCGACGTCGATGCCCAGGATTTCATCGATGGTTTCGGCACGCTCGGTCGCTCGTTGCACGCCAATTGGCACTTCCGCCACCTCCCGTACCGCATGCGTACCGCTGTCCTCGTCACCAAAACCGACCACTGCCTCAACGAAATCCTCTGGCGCACCGAACTGGGCGAACTCCCGATCGAAATCACCTCGATCATCGGCAACCGCGATAACTGCCGCCCCATCGCGGCTCACGCCGCCATCCCATTCCATCAAATCGACATGGATGGTCCGCTGCGCGACTCCGGCTTCGCCCAAATCCGCCACCTCATCGACGCTCAAGACGTCGAACTCATCGTCCTGGCGCGCTTCATGCAAATCCTCCCCAATGATTTTTGCCGCGACTTCGCCGGCCGCATCATCAACATCCACCACAGCTTCCTGCCCGCCTTCATCGGCGCCAACCCGTACCAACAAGCCTACGAACGCGGCGTCAAACTCATCGGCGCCACCTGCCACTACGTCACACCCGACCTCGACGCCGGCCCGATCATCGAACAGGAGGTCGAACGCGTCCACCACTTCCACACCCCTGCCGACCTCGTCCGCCTCGGCCGCAACTGCGAACGCATCGCCATCGCCAAAGGCATCCGCTTCCACGTCCACGATCGCACAATCATCGACGGCCACCGCGCGATCGTTTTCCCCGATTGATGCAAATTGCGCGCTTTACAAAACTCCCCCGGCCAACCAACTTCCCGCCCGCACCCAAAGGAGAGGTGGTCGAGTGGTCTATGGCACCCGATTCGAAATCGGACGTGGGGTAATACTCACCGTGGGTTCAAATCCCACCCTCTCCGCCATACGGCTCTAAGGATTTCGGGTCAAGCGACCTAGCGGAAACCCTAACGGAAAAAGGGGTCGCTTACGCTGTTCCTACCAACGCCGGTTTAGGCACCGGTCCTAGAGGTCCAAACGGATCAAGAATCGACCGCTTCAGGATCAACGGCGCACATTTCGCTCCTCGGTTGTCAGCAGCTACCCCAGAGTACTGAATTTTAAAATCAGCCGGGTCCTAGGTTTTTTTAGGGGATGTCCCACAGATCGTTAGAATCGGCGGCGGCTGATTGGTGGAAAGGTGATTATTTGATAGGTGATTGACAGGACTTGAGTTGCCCCGCGCCGGCGCTCGCAACGCAGGACGAGACGACGGCGACAGCCGGAGTCGAG
>JAYSPI010000139.1:0-2745 GCA_043722215.1 Prosthecobacter sp. | reverse complement strand
GGGGGTGGGGGTGGTGGTGGTGGTGGTGGTGGTGTGGAGATCAGGCTTCGGCGCGCACGAAGTAGGGTTTGAATTCCGCCTGCTTCTTGACGCGCTGCCAGGCGGCGTCATAGCTGAGGGCCTCGTCCTTCTGGAGCTTGGCCACCGCGTTGGCGACTTGCTCGCGCAGGTTGTCGCTTTGCTGGCGGTCCTGGCGGCGGTTGCCCAGGTCGATGGACGTGCTGTTGAGCTTGGGGGCCAGCGCGTGGAGCGAGTTGATTTCAGCCTCGCGGTTGGTTCCGTTTAGCTTGGCGAGCCATGCCGGGCGGTCCGCCGCGGTGATGCGGGTTTCCTTGCAGGCCAGATCGAGGATTGAGTTGTTATGCGCCTCGCGCAGGTTCACGATGGTGGCATCGCGGGCGGTGACGGAGCAGGCGAGCTGGTCTTTCTGGGTGGTGGCGGTGGCCAAGGCGGTCTTGGCGTTTTCCAGCTCGGTGCCTTGCGTTTCCGCGTTGGTGGCGGCGGCGATCACCGCATCGAGTTTGGTGACGACTTCCTCATCGGTGGCTTCCGGCGCGAGGCCGAGTTTCTGGCGGATCAATTTTGGGTCCATGGTGGGTGTGGTTTCGGTGGTGGTATCTAACAGAGAGTTGAACACCGGTTCGGAGTCTTCGATCCGGGGCGTGTTGGTCAGGCCGATGGAGATCAGCCGGTCGGGGGAGAAGCGGGTTTGGCCAGGCGGCGAGTCCCAACGCGGGGAGGGATAGATCCACCACCCCTCGGCCTTGTTTTGGTCGCCCAGCGAGTTCCACTCGGCGTAGCCCCACAGGCCGTCGGCACGCGCCTGCAACTGGATGATCTTGCCGATGCGGCGGTCGTCGGGCCAGATCTCCGGATCCACGTCCGGGTGGCCGTGGTAGATCGGAATCCCGCGGAACAGCCGGCCCAATGAGCCGAGCATCGAATTGAACTCGCTTTCCATGGCGCGGGCATTCTCCACCGAGACGTGTTGAGGCCGCCCCGGAGTCTTGCCGCGGAACACTCCATAGGGCGAGATCTTGAACCAGCCGTCGGCCGACTCGGAAAAGTCGATGGCCTCGGACGGATCGAGCGCGTTGGCCACTGACGACTCGCGCTGTGGGGTCGGGCGGTCGCTGTTGGCCGCGGATTCGCGCCAGAGACCGGCGAGTGAAAAGATCTGGAAGAATTTCGGTTTCATGACGGTTCGGTGGGTGGGTCGCTGCCCAGGAAGGCGGCGGCCAGGTGCGAGGCTAACAACTGCGCTAGATTCGCAGTGTCTTCCGACAGCGCCGGTGTGTCCTGGGTGATCTTGGCGAGGGCGGTCTGCATCGCCGGCACGTCGCCGGAATCCCAGGCCGCTTGCAGGGCCTCGCCGAGCGGCTGCAAGCCCTCTGCAAGACTTGTGCGAAAGTCTGTGATCTCGGTGTCCAGCGCGGAGTTATGCAAAGTCTCGCTCAATGTTGGCACTACCACGGCGGCGGGCACCGGCGCGGGACCGGCGGCGCGCAGGGCGTCCGCCTCGTCCTTGGCGGCGGGCAGGTTCAGCCTGTCCATCAGCGCGCTGGCGGATACCTTGGCCCCGCGGTCTGCCAGCTGGGTGGCAGAGGTCACGACCTTTTGTGAATCTTCGGCCACCGGCACGATGAGTTCGACGCGCGCCAGCGGCTCTACGCCATTGCCGAAGTGCCACTCGATGACCATGCGGCTCACCTCGGCGAGCGTTTCGGCGATGGTTTCCGCGTCGTCGCGGCGCAGGATGTCGGTCTCCTTATTCTGGAGCGAGGCCCCGGTGCCCTGGCTGGCCGCGCCGCTCGACATCGACGATAGATCCGCGCCCCGATACAGCGCCGCCATCCGGCGGTCGACGCGCTCGATCACTGCGGGCATCGGCATACCGGACGGGTTGCCCTGGGCCTGGATGATCTTGATCGGCTCGGCGTGGGTGCCGTCGTCGCCGGTGAGCAGCGCGCACCAATCATGCCCGAAGGCCTGCACTGCCTGTTCCATGGCCACGGCCTCCGCCGTGCCGTGCTTGGCGCTGGTGCGTCCGAGCACTCCGGGCACCGAAAACTTCTCACTGAAGATCAACCAGTCGTTGAACGCGCTGCGCTTGGCCATGTAGCCAATCGAGCAGGCGATCATCAGGCCGTCGCCCACGGTGACCATCCACTCGCTAGCATCGAGTTCTTTGCCAACCAAAGAGGCCATGCTTTCCAGATAGCGCAGGCGGCCGGTGGTGTTTTCGAACAGCCACAACGGCACAAACTCAAAGGTGGCCCGCAACTCTCCATTGGGACGCGGGTCCCAGATGATATGATGGGCCGCGTAGCGGTATGAGGTGGCCGTCATCATCTGCTTGACCAGGCGGCGGAAGCCTCCGCGCTCATTGCGGTCATAGGCGTTGACCGCCCTGCAACATCGCCAGAACCGGTTCAGCACCGCTTGATGGCGCTGCCCGTCCGCTCCGCTGTCGGGATCGACCACCACCTGCATGTCGAGCTGGCTGACATCCTTTTCGCGTTTCGGTTTGACCGACGACAGCACGTCATCACGCTCGGCCATCTTTTCCCACAGCAACACCGCCTCGCGGATCCGGCCATGTTCGAAGCTCTCCAGCACCCGGCTGAGCATCTCCGGCTTCAGATAGGGCAGCGGGTTGTGCTTGTTCTGGCGCAGGTAGCGCAGCGACTCGGCCGTGGTGTGCAATGGACCGCTGCCCGCTGTGATCGGCGCGACGTTGGCCAC
>JAYSPI010000138.1:0-12042 GCA_043722215.1 Prosthecobacter sp. | reverse complement strand
CGCGCAAACAATTGTTCCACCAGCCACACGCAGCCGACACACGAAACCCCCTCCAACCGCAAGTCCAATCTAGCGGTATCGCCGTTGCCTACCGCCATGCGCTCGGCCGCCGCCACTTTGGGTTCCAGCCAGGAAAAGTCGTGTTCTTCAAACGGTCGGCTGCGCACCGGTGCCACGGCCAGCCCCTGTTTCAGGGCATAAAACCGCCCCAACCCCTGCTCCGAGATCAACTCCGCCACATACTCGCAGCCCCGGCAGCAAAACCGGTCGTCCGCCGCGGTGGCGGAAAACCCGGTCCCACAATGTTCGCAGCTCGCCATGCCCCGCAACATGCACCCGGGAATCATCCGGTGTAAAGACCGGCATCGACTGCTGGTTTTGGACTGTTGGATTGCGGCGAAAGCGCCAGCGCACATGGCTGTTGTCCAAGCAATAGCGAACCTAACAACTATGGTCCAGTCCGTTCATCCGTCACTTGCGCGGCGGAGTTCGTCGAGGTCGGCCAGATCCCGCGGGCGCCCGGCGGTCTGCTTGGCGTGAATGAGGTCGGCTTTGCCGAGCTAGTGGACGTCACCTTCGGACAATATTCGTAACAGATCTTTGAAGTCGGAGTTCATCGGGGTGCAAGCCTTTCATTCCCACCCAGTAATCGACAACCAACTCCCAATCGGCTTGGCGTCGATCTGCGCCGCTGAGGGCTTGCCAATCTTTAACCTGTTGGCAACGCAGTTCCTCATGCGAGCCGAATTTGCGGATCGTCCAGTGGGAACGGTCGGTCGCGGGTTGGATCACGCCTTGTTCATAGCTTAGGTACAGCGAACGGGCGAGGGGGAGTTTTTTTAACAGCGCCCGTATTTCAGTTTATCTCCCTGCCGCTTCGTGCTTGGCTGCGCCCCGCCATGAAAATTCTCGTCGCTTACTCGGGAGGTCTCGACACCTCCGTCCTGCTCCTCTGGTTGAAACAAAAATACAACGCCGAAATCATCGCCTACTGTGCCGATGTCGGCCAGGGCGATGAGTTGGACGGCCTCGAAGCCAAGGCGCTCACCACCGGAGCCTCCAAATGCTTCATCGGCGACCTCAAGGAGGACTTCGCGGCCAACTACATTTTCCCGATGATCCAGGCCAACGCAATCTACGAAGGCCGCTATCTGCTCGGCACGTCCATCGCCCGCCCGTGCATCACCAAGGGCATGATGGACGTCGCCCTCGCCGAAGGTGCCGACGCCATCGCCCACGGTGCCACCGGCAAGGGCAACGACCAAGTTCGCTTCGAACTCTCCGCCGCCTCACTCGCCCCCAACGTCAAATGCATCGCCCCGTGGCGCGACGCGGAATTCCGCGCCGAATTCCCTGGCCGCACGGAAATGATCGCCTACGCCGCCGCCCACAATATCCCGATCAAGGCGTCGATGAAAAAACCCTACTCGATGGACCGCAACTTGCTCCACATCTCGTTCGAGGCCGGTGCCATGGAAGACCCATGGTATGACGCAACGACCCCGGCCGACCGCGACATGTATGTGCTCTCGGTGTCACCCGAAGACGCCCCTGATCGCGCCGAATACATCGAAATCTTGTTTGAAAAAGGCAATGCCATCGGACTCAAACACGACAACCTCTGCGCCATCCTCACCGAACTCGGCGACGTGAAATCCACCGGCCAACAAGACGGCTACGCACTCCTCTCACCCTACGGCGTGATGCGCGTGCTCAACCTGCTTGGCGGTCGCCACGGCGTCGGCCGCGTCGATATCGTCGAAAACCGCTTCGTCGGAATGAAATCCCGCGGAATCTACGAAACCCCCGGCGGCACAATATTGCTAGCCGCACACCGCGACCTCGAAACCCTAGTGGTGGACCGCGAATCGATGCACATCCGCGACAGCCTGATCCCCAAATACGCCCAACTCGTCTATAACGGGTTCTGGTTCGCCCCCGAACGCGAAGCCATCCAGGCTCTCGTCACCGAGACCCAAAAAACCGTCACCGGCGAAGTCCGCCTCAAACTCTACAAAGGCAACGTCATGCAAGCTGGCCGCCGGTCACCCCACAGCATGTATTCCGAGGCCATCGCCACCATGGAAGGCGGCCAGGAACAAGCGTATAACCAAGACGACGCCACCGGCTTCATCGCCCTGAACGCACTGCGCCTCAAAGCCAGCGCCCGCCAACTCAAATAACCCCCTCGCCCGGCCGGGTGACGGGACCACCATCGTCACCCGCCCGCAGCCACCGGCGACGGGCTCCTATACCTTGGTATAGATTAAGGCATTCTTCTTGAATCCATCGTCACGATCTAGCCAAATGGTTAGATGAAGACGATTGATGAAGTGATTGTGGCGGCGATGCTGATCAAGCACATGCTGGAGGAACCTAACGCCACCTTTGGAAGCATCTATCTCAACCTAACGGACCGGGGCGAGAACCTATCACCCGAGCATTACCTATCACTCTATCTGGTGGCAATCGGCCAAGCGATCCCTGAAACCGTGTTGCTGCGGGCAGAATATCCCGCCATCGAGCACCTCCGCGCACTTTCTCTCGCCGACCAGGAAAAGTATATCACGCGCGAGGAGCCTCTCAACTTGGCCGTCACGCTGCGCGACGGCAATTACGCCACCCAGAAGCGCACCTACAAGCAACTGGGTGAGAAGGATTGTTGGACGTTGTTTGAGGCCGAACTCGCCGCCACCTCCCGAACGATGGTGGACTCCCTGAAACACCACGACCGCGACCACCTCGTCCGGCTCCGCTTCTAACCAAATAACCCACGCCACCCCGTGGGTGATCTGGCGACCATTGCCGCGAGGGTGACGCGCCCTCGCACACTCCTCACGGGCGCTGCCTCAACCTCACCGTTCGTGCGTGCTGACAGACAAAGCCCCGGACAAGTGACGCTATGAGGTCGAGCAACAATGAAATTCAATTCCACCATCCAGCAGATGGGACTCGGGTTGTGGGTGCTGGTGGTGCCGCTGTCAGCCCGCGAACCGTCCCGCACCCACCAAGACCTAGTCCACCTCGAAGCGAAAGTAGAGACCGTTGCGCGCGCGGTGCTACCGGCCACGGTGGCCTTGATTTCCGAGCGTACTGGCTCATCGGGTTCCGGCGTGATCACCTCAGCCGAGGGCTTGATCCTCACCGCCGCGCATGTGGTCCAAGGCGCGGATTCGTTGGTGGTGGTATTCCCTGGCGGTAAGCAAGTCCAAGGCAAGGTGCTCGGCGCAAATTACTCAAAGGATATCGCCATGGTCCAAATCACCTCCACTGGCAAATGGCCGTTCGTCCGCCTGGGCACCTCCAAACCGCTAGCAGCTGGCGACTGGGTCATCGCCCTGGGCCACTCCGCAGGCTTCGACGCCGCTCGCACACCACCGGTGCGTTTCGGGCGCGTGATATCCAAGGGGCCGGGCAATTTTCTCACCACGGATTGCACCTTGATTGGGGGTGACTCAGGCGGGCCATTGTTTGATTTAGAGGGCCAACTCATCGGCATCCACTCGTCGATTGGCCAGTCATTAAGCAACAACAACCATGCCGGGATCGACGGATTCCGCGAGGATTGGGAGCGCATCCAAGCGGGCGAAACCTGGGGGGCTCTGTCCATGAACCCATTCGCTAATCCAGAAATGCCCGTCCTTGGAATTGGCATGGCCATGCAGCGCCACATCCACGGGGTCACCGTCGAAAGCGTGATTGCGGGATCCCCCGCTGCCGCCGCAGGCGTCCGCGTAGGAGATGTGATTCAGCGTCTAGACGGCAGCGTGGTGCATCATGGCGGCGAGTTATTGCAGATGCTTGCGAAACGCCAGGCCGGCGACCCAGTCACCTTGGAGGTGCTGCGTGACGAGAGGATAATCGAAGCCAAGGTCACGCTGAAGCGTCGCAACGAACTTTTCGACCCACGCTAATTCAAATCACCGATATGAAATCATTACCGCTGATGCTGCTGGTCTCACTCTACTTGCCCGTGCTGGCGGCCCCGCAAGATGACATCCCGTTGCTCCGCCCAGAAGAACGCCAAACCGTCGATCAACAATCCGACGAATTCTATCAGGCTCTGACCCCGATCCTCACCACCGCCGCCAAATCCACCGTACGCATCTGGGCCGGCAACCAGCGCCTCGCCTATGGCACCGTCGTCGGTGACGGCCGCAGGATTCTCACCAAGTGGAGTGAAATCGCCCGCGCCCCGGCGCAGCTGCGGATCGAGACGTCAGGCGGCACTGTCCGAACAGTCAAGGAGGTCGGCGTGTATGAAGACGACGACCTCGCCGTGCTCGAAACCAATGGCCCACCCCTCACCCCGATCCAATGGGCGCAGGAGTCCCCACCGCTGGGCGGATTTCTGGCCGCCCCACAACCGGATGGCCGGCCCGCCGCATTCGGCGTGGTGAGCGTACGGGAGCGCAACCTGCGTGACACCGACCACTCCTACCTCGGCAACCGGCTGCACCAGATGGAACGCATGGGCGGCCCAATCAGCCAGGTCCGCGACGCCTTCACCCACGCCATCCAGACCGATATGCGCCCGCAGCCCGACCAGATTGGCGGCCCAGTCGTTGATCTACGTGGCCGCGTAATAGGCATCACCATAGCGCGGGCTGACCGCACCCGCACCTGGGTCTTACCGGCAGCGGCCGTGGCAACCCTCCTACAACAAGCACCTCAGGCCGCCACCCAAACCCGCCTGAACTACCCGGCACTCGACGAACCTGTGCGACCGCACACCCGCCAAGCGACCCAACGCGCTAGCGACGAAGAACGACTGCGCCGCCACCTGTCGGGCATGCGGCAATTGATGAACCAGTTGCGCGAGGAAATGGAAGTGCTTGAGCAGGAGCGCTGAGGACCCATGGCGGGGGAAACATCCCACCACGCGCCAAGCGTTGCATTTCCGGCGCCACCATGCACGATCCGCCGCCATGACCGCGCCGCTGCTCTATGAATCCCACTGCCACACTCCGCTGTGCAAACATGCCTACGGCCAGCCCGATGAGTACGCCGCAGTCGCCCTGGCCCGCGGATTCAAAGGAATCACCTTCACATGCCACTGCCCGCTGCCTGACGGATTCTCCGCATCCGTGCGGATGGCACCCGAGCAATTCAGCGACTACGTCGCGCTCATTGGGGCCACTCGCGAAGCATTTGCCGGTCGGCTCGACGTGCGCATCGGCTTGGAGAGCGATTATTTCCCGGGTGTCGAACCGTGGCTCACTGAGCTGCATGCCCGCGTGCCGCTGAGCCATGTTCTGGGCTCGATCCACTATCAGGTGGCGGATTACCGCAAGCGATATTACACCGGCGACGTTCACTCGTATCAGGAGCTCTACTTTGATCACCTGGCCCGCTCGGCGGAAAGTGGCCTCTTCGACACCCTATCGCACCCTGACCTCATTAAAAACGAAAACCCAGCCGCCTGGGATTTCGAGCGCCTGCGCCCGCACATCACCCGTGCGCTCGACCGCATCGCCGCCACCGGCGTGGCCATGGAACTCAATACCAGCGGCCTCCAAAAAGCCTTGCGCGAAATGAACCCGTCTCCCGCCCAGCTCACCCTCATGTGCGAACGCTCCATCCCTGTGGTCATCGGTGCCGACGCCCACATCCCGCAGCGCGTCGGAGCCGGCTACGCCATCGCCCTGAAACTCCTCCGCCAAGCGGGCTACTCGGAAGTGAGCTTTTTCATTGATCGCCAACGCCAGACCGTCCCGATTCAAGCGGCCTTGGAGTCGCTCGTCCCCCCGGCGGCCACCCGCTGATCAAGCCGACGCGCGGCCACGCCCGTATCAATGACATGCTTTTTTGCCAGCCCGCCAGCGCTTGGGTGTGCTGGCGGTCTGCTATAATGCGGGTGCTTCGCCGGATGGCCGATCCATGGATCGTTTACGGTGGTGCAGTGACCACGCCATCCGGCTTCTAGCACTACTTCTGTTGGGGGGAAATCCAGGCAGCCTTCACGGCTGGAAAAACGAACTCTGCCGTTGGCTGCACCGAGTCAAGCACCTGACTACCACGATCGACGCCCTGCCGGCCGCGCGATGAAATCAGACGATTGGTGGCAATGACGGCGACCGCTACAGCGAGGGGTGCCATTTGAAAGATTGCAGCCCCCCCGGTGAGAGACCCAGCAATCACCGCAGACCATGAGTTTGGCAAATATGGAAATAACATCAACACAACGGGTGAAACCTACGCAGAATCCCGTCGTGCGCGTCAGCTATACCTTGGTATATTCGTGCTCCCAGACTCCTCGCCCGCCCCTGATTTGTTCAATGGGGCAACATGATTCCTGCGAGCACGGCCAAGCGGGCCAATTCCGCCGGATTGCCTGCGTGCAATTTGCGCATCGCTTGACCACGATGAATCTTCACGGTGATCACGGCCAAGTTGAGTCGATCCGCAATCTCCTTGTTGATCAATCCAGCAATCACGAACTGGACGATTTCACGCTCGCGTGGCGTGAGCAAAGCGGCCCTGGCACGTGCCTCCGCAGCCAACTGACCGTCCTTGCGCTGAGCCAACCCGCGCTGCAATGCCTGGGCCACAGCCGCCACCAACGCCTCGGGATCGTAGGGCTTGGTCAGATAGCCGTCGGCCCCCGCACGCATCGCATCGACCACGGACTGAACATTCCAATGTGCAGTCACAAAAACCGTGGGGATATCCCACGCCCGGCGTTGCAATTCTGCGTGAACCTCGACCCCGGTCATGCAATTCCCCAATTGATTGTCCAATATCAGACAACTGGGCACCGTCGGCATGCCCGCACGGAAAAAATCATCCGGCTCGGAATGCACACGCACACAGTAACCGTGGGCGGTGAGCAAACGCTGCAAGCCGCGCAGAATCGCCTGATCGTCGTCCAACACCAGCACCATGTGATCCGCTGGGGCTGCGCGTTCACGCCCGTCGAGCATGTGACGACGGGAAACAAAGCGCGCGGCGGGTGGGGGATAGTCCATGCGTCCAAGAACCATGGCTCCAATCACTCAGACTTGGCAATGATCAAATTCTGGATCACGGCACCTGCGCAGGGTGATTGGCTGAACCGGGCAAGGCTTTGTCCTGCCGCTGCGCCATTGCCTTGGATTAGCCGGGAGGCGGCCCCCAAGGCGGATCCGCACAGCATCCTAGGTTGACCTGCCAAGAGCCCCCCGCACCAGACACGGAGCCTTGGACGATTCCTAACTGGGTCATTCCGGGAACGGGCGAGCGGCTTTGATGAATTTGAGGGGGGGGGGGGGCAATGCTCCAGTACTGGCCGATAATGGCGGCAGAGGGTGACAATGGCACCGAGCTTGTCGAGGGCGATGGCGTTGATCACGTCGTTGCAGCGCAGCGGGCGGTGGCGGTGCCTTGCCTCACCGCTTTGCCGTGGACTCATGGCCCGGGTCACATGAAAAAATCAGCCTCCGTTTTAGCCAAAACTCAAAAATCTTGGCCGTTCCTTGAATCGAGGCGGATTCAGCCAATCACCCTAGCATCTCTACAGACTTTCACAATCGCCCCTTGACCAAGGACGTTCCGGCAACTACCTAGGCCCCCGCATGGGATTTGACACACTTGGGCTCTCCGCAGCCGTTCTGGAAGCCATTGAGGAATCCGGCTACACCACGCCAACGCCCATCCAGGCGCAGGCGATTCCGATTATCCTCCAGGGAAAGGATGTCATCGGCGCGTCCCAAACCGGTACCGGCAAAACCGCCGCCTTCGCGCTGCCTACCCTCTCGATGATCGAAAAGCTCGGCAAACCCCAAATCCTCATCCTCGAACCCACCCGCGAACTCGCCCACCAAGTGGCCGGCCAATTTGAAAAATATGGCAAGCACACCGGCCTTAAAGTCGCCCTACTCTACGGCGGCGTCGGCCTCGGTACCCAATCTGAACAACTCGCTGCCGGTGCCGACATCGTGGTCGCCACCCCAGGTCGTCTGGTCGATCATTTCTACCGCTGCACGATGCGCTTTGGTGAAATCAAGGTGCTCATCCTCGACGAGGTGGACCGCATGCTAGATATGGGTTTCCTGCCTCAAGTGCGCAAAATCGTCAACCTCTGCCCATGGGAAGGCCGCCAGACATTGTTTTTCTCCGCCACCATGCCCCCGGCCATTCAGACCTTCGCCCAGTGGTGTCTAACTGATCCGCTGCGCATTGAAATCGCACGCTCCTCAATCCCCACCACCGTCACCCATGCCTTCTACCCAGTCGCCATGGACCAACGCGATGAGTTACTGCTAGAACTACTCAAACAAACCGACTACCACTCGGTGATGATCTTCACGCGCACCCGCAAGGAAGCTGACCAACTCACCTACCTCATCAAATCCACCGGCCAACCCAAGGTTGCCGCCATGCACTCGGACATCAACCAAGTCGACCGCATGAAGGCCCTCGCCGGATTCAAAGCAGGTGACTACGAGATCCTAGTGGCCACCGACGTCGCCGCCCGCGGCATCGACATCTCCGGTGTCTCCCACGTCATCAACTACCGCGTCCCAGAAAATGCCGAGGACTACGGCCACCGCATCGGCCGCACCGGCCGCGCCGAGGCCGAGGGCGACGCGTTTACCATCCTCACCGCCGATGAACTCGACTACGCCAAGTCCGTGGAAATATTCATCGACCAGAAAATCACCCGCCGCAAACTCGATAACTTCTCCTACATCTACACCGCGCTGCTAGATGACTCCCCACCCAAGCCGGTACGCAAGAAATCGGGCGGCGGCGGCAAAAAACGGCGCTAGGCCGCCACTCAAGCATCTTGATCCAACCCATCCTCGGCGCGCCTTTCCCCGGCGAACCAACTCGTCGCACCCCCCTGTATCATCGCTTGGTCAACCACTCCACCTAAGGGTGAAAAACGTTTCCAACTAACGGGCCGGAAGGCTGCCCGCATCGTCCGCCCCCCCCGCGCGCTCACTTCATTCCTCGGCGCACCACTTGCACTTCCCGCTCACCCGCTGGATTCACCACGTCCCCCCAGCGTTTCCTGCCCCTCTTCTAGCACTATCATCCGGTATTCCCGGGAAACCCGACCCGCCCAGTGACGCGCGTCCGCCGCGCACCCACGATGCGCCAGCAGCGCTCTAACCAATCCGACGCGTGCTTTCCTGCCATTGCCCATCACTCCACCCCCCATCGCTTCGCCATAACTGCTCCAGCGATAGCCTGCGGGATCTTTCACCATACCCGCTCTAACCGGGGTGAGATCGATGTAGGCTGCTATCATTCTCGCCTCCGCCCCGGTTTTCCGCATCGAGAAGCGGGACGACGGAGACGAGCCGGAGTGGATCCTGGGACTATTTCGAGAATACCGAGCCGCGATGTCGACACTACATGAACGGCTGGGCCCGCAAGCGCCTGCGGACATCCAACGCCTGCGAGAACGTCAACGGCCAGATCCAGAAGCGCACCCGCGTCGTCGGCCTTTTCCCAAGCGAGGAATCACTCCTAAGGCTCGTCACCGGCAAAACCTACATCACTCTCATCTAACAGAAATCAAACTGCAAAAACAAACCCAACCACCTTCAGAAAAAGTCAGCAGCCACTTTGACAGAAAAAGATTTGCGTGGCCTATTTTGTTTGCGACCCCAGCCATCCCGCTTTACGCGTCGGTCATCGCCGCCTAGGGTCACGGCGATGCGTCTGTTCACCGCCCTGCTGATCTACCGGCTGTTGCTACCGTTGCTGTTTCTGGCGGCATTTCCGGGGTGGCTGGTCAAAATGCTGCGGCGCGGCGGGCTGGGCACCCGGCTCGGTGAGCGCGTCGCCCGCTATTGGGCGGTGCCTGCTGGCGAGGCGGTTGGAGCGATCCACGTCCATGCGGTGAGTGTAGGCGAATCGCTGTTAGCGCTGAAGCTCATTCGTGCTTGGCAAAGCGAGGACCCCACCCGCCGCTTCGTGCTCGCTACCGGCACCGCCACTGGCCACGCCGTCGCCACGGCCGCCGCCATCCCGCACCTGCGCGTCACGTATTCGCCGCTGGATTTTCCAGCGATGGTAGGCCGCTACCTGGCGCACTTCCAGCCCGCCAAAATCATCCTCATCGAGGGCGAGGCCTGGCCGTATTTATTGCTGACCTGCCACCAGCGCGGGATACCGGTCGCCTTGGTCAATGCCCGCCTATCACCACGCTCTGCACGGCGTTTCGAGCGGTTTTCCGCGTGGGTGCGACCACTCTTTTCGCGGCTAGACGCCGTGGCCATCCAAGAGCCCGAGGACGCACGCATCTGGCAAAACCTGGGCGTTGAACCGGCGCGCATTCACCACACCGGCAGCCTCAAGTTCGACCCCGACGGCGGCAGTCCACCCGCCAAGCGCCAGGATTTCCAGCAGATATTAGATGCATTCGGGCGCGGTCGGCCGGTGGTTCTAGCCGCCAGCACCCATGCGGGCGAAGACGCGTGGATCGCCACCGCCATCCGTCAGGCGGCCCCCGGCGCGCTGGCCGTGATCGTCCCACGTCACGCCGAGCGCCGCGCCGAGGTCGCCGCCGAACTCGAGGGCGACGGGCGGCCGGTGGTGCTACGCTCGCAAGTCGATTCACTCACCTCGGATGCGGCGCTCTGCAGCGGCAACCCCGTTTTGGTCATCGACACCACCGGCGAACTGCGCGACTGGACGGCCTTGGCCGACGTGGTGATCATCGGAAAAAGTTTCCTGGCCCACGGAGGCCAAAACCCGACCGAGGCGATCCTGGCTGGCAAGCCGCTGATCTTCGGCCCCCACATGGAAAACTTTGAACCCCTCGCCAGCCGCCTCGTCGCCGCTGAGGGCGCGCTGCGCGTGCTCGATCAGGCCGCCCTAGCCCGCGCGATCGTCACCGCTCTCGATCCGAGCCGCGCTGCCGCACTCACCCGCCATGCCACGCTACAACTCGAGGCGCATCACGGTGCTACCCAACGCATTCTGACCCTGCTGGGTGCCCACAAAAAATGACTGAACGCGGAGTTTGTCATTTACAAAATCCCTCCCTAGTCTCCGCGCCGTGAGCGATTCCGAAAACAATCCATTCAGCAGTCTCCTCTCCAGCTTTGCCCTCGGCCCAGCGTGGGCACGCGCCGCCGGGAGCACTCCAGACCGCGCCTCCAAGCCCGATGCCTCACCACGCCGCGACGACCGCCGCGGTGCCCCGCGCGACCGAGAGGGCGGCGGGCGCGGCGGCAACCGCGAAGGCGGCGGCAACCGTCCGTTCCAATCGCGCGACCGCCAGATCGATGGCCCGCGCGACGCCCCAGCCCGCCACGTCGAGGTGCCCCCCGCAGTGGGTGTCCACATCACGCTAGTCCCCGATGCCCAGGCCGTCCACCTCATCGGCAAGGAAATCCACCATGTGGCGCGCGTCTATCCACTCTACGACGTTGCCAAGATTTTATTAGCGGAACGAGCACGCTGCCGGGCGGTGTTTGAGGCCCCGGCTCCGCACCCGCCGCTGCTGCGTGGCCAGCTTGATGACTCGGTATTTTTGACACGCGAGGAGGCACTCCGCCACCTCTGGCAATCCGACCTGCGCACCCAATTCATCGAGGAGGAAACCATAGAAGTCGAGCCACCCACCGGCAACTTCCAGTCGGTCGCACGCTGCGGCTTGTCCGGCGAATGGCTCGGTCCACCGAATTTTCACGCCTATCAGATCAACCTGAGACGCCTGCACCGCGAGCGCTTCGCGCATTTACCGTTCACCGTTTATGCGGCCAAAGTCCGCACCGAACGCGGCGAGGAAGCCGTCGCGGCCTGGTTGGAAACCACCAAACAAAAAACCCACTGGCGCATCAAGGGGGATGCCGACGACGCCTGGCTCGACGACCGCCTGGAAGCCGAGCGTGCGCTGGGAGCCCGCTGCTTTGACCAGGCGTTTGCTGCAGTCCATACCACCGAGGTCTTAGCCTCAGTGCCACCGGCCCACCTGTCACCCGCGCTCCTCACCTCCTTGCAACTCGCTGGCAACCATGCCCGCAGCCACCCCGCCACCCTGATTCCCGCCGTCTGCCGCGCCGTGGAAGCCGAGCACCTGCCAGTATTCAAGCGCCAGGGCAA
>JAYSPI010000137.1:0-1954 GCA_043722215.1 Prosthecobacter sp. | reverse complement strand
GATATTGAGCGTGGTGGGCGTCCCCCGCCGGTGGGCCGTGCTGGTTTTGTTATGCCTCATGTTCGCCTACGCATGGATCACCGGCAACAGCCCCCCAGCCGTGCGGTCCGCCTGGATGGCCGCGGTCTTCCTCGGTGCTTTCGTATTCCGTCGTCGGCCCGATCTGCTCAATGCGCTGGGTGCCGTCTTGCTAGCAGCAATGCTGTGGGACGGCCAATTGTTGTTTCAGGCTGGCGTGCAACTCTCCTACGGGGTGGTGGCGGCAATCGCTGTGGGCACGGCATGGACGTCGCGGGTTTTCGCATGGATGGCCACGCCAGAGCCCTATTTACCCAGACTGATGAGCAATCGTTGGCAGTCCGCCTGGCTGTGGGCGCGGCGAACGATCGCACAATCATTGGGTGTCTCTTTGGTGGCGGCACTAGGGTCCGCACCCCTGACAGCATTTCATTTCGGATTGGTCACGCCGGTGTCGGTGCTGGCCAATCTGGTCTTGGTTCCCTTGGTTTTCTTGTTGCTGGTGGTCGGATTGGCGGGGGTTGCACTGTCGCCCATCGCGCCGCTCGCCCGGGCCGTGAACCACCTGAACGGCTGGGTCGCCGACGCTAGCGTGATTTCAGCCAAGGGCTTTGCCGCTATCCCCGGCGGACATTTCCACTTGGGCGGACCATCGCAGCCGATGCTCGTGGTTTACGACCTCCCACACGGCGCCGGGGCGGCTTGTTTTGCAGGTGGGGCAAGCGGCGCGGTGCTCATCGACTGTGGCGACCGCCAGAGCTTCAAGCGCTGCGTAATGCCATCGCTCAGGATGCTGGGAATCGAACCGGACTCGGTGGTCATCAGCCACCCAGATGGTGGCCACCTCGGCGGCGCTGCCCCAGTCTGGGAGGCTTTCCCAATCCGTCAAGCGCTGCTGCCCGTCTCATTGGCGCGCAGTCCAGCATTCCACGCATGGCTCGTGGCGGCACCCAAGGCGGGCGTTGCCATCCGCCAGGCAAGCCCGGCGGATTGGGTCCCGTTGCCCGTCGGCGCAACACTGGAAATCCTCCATGTGCCACAGACACGAAATGGAGCCGCCGACGACCGCGTGGCGATTTTTCGGCTCCATTGGCGCGGCTGGAAAATCCTCATGACCAGCGACGCCGGCATCGACACCGAACAAAAAATGTTAGATTCCGGGCGCGACCTGGCCGCCGATGTGATCCTCACCGGCCACCACCGAGGCGACCTCGCCCTGGGTGATCCCTTTTTGGATGCGGTCCACCCACAAGTGATCATTGCCTCGAACGCGCGTTTCCCCGCCACCGAACGGCTGGCTCCCGCCACGGTGGCTTACTGGCAATCCCGCGGCATCCAGGTGCTCGATCAGGGCCAGACGGGCGGCGTGACCGTGCGGGTGGACGCGGCGGGTAACCTGCGGCTCGAGGGTTTCCTGAGCGCCCAACCGCTGGTGCTCAAAGCTCGCTGAGGACGATGCTTGAGGCCGTCAATCCCGTTCTCGTGAGGCATGACGGGACGATGTGCTCGCACGGTAGGGCGTGACGGCCCGCCGCGCCTGGCCGCTCTATCGCGTCCTTGTATATCTCCTGCTTCCAATCAACATCCCGTCTGTGCCATCTTCTAATGCGCCGCCCGATCCATCGATCCGAGGGCATAGCTCGATTGGCTAGAGAGGGAGTCGCCAGCGACGGTCCATCGCAGTCTAACGCGATTTAGGACAATTTGGAAATTTGTTCTTGGCATTCACGCCTCCCTGTATCCATCTCACCGCGTTCGCTCCGGCGGATGAGAAATTAGAAGTTCCGTTACTAGGCGGTCGGCATCGACCGCAACGATGCCGCCAAACCGACCCAACGGCCGGGGAGATTAGATGAGAAGGCAGCAGCCGTCGCTTGAGCGACGAGCTAAAACTGCCTCACCATGAAGACCAAAATCTCATCCAATACCACCGTTG
>JAYSPI010000136.1:0-4486 GCA_043722215.1 Prosthecobacter sp. | reverse complement strand
CGCCCTTTGATAGATTCACCGTGACGATCATGGGCAGCATCTCGGGAGTGAGGCCAACGGCAACGGACAGAGCAAACAACAGGGCTTCGGCCCAGTTGTGGGAGTGGAAGCCGACGATGAGGAAGACCACCGAAACCATCACCACCATGAAGCGGATCATCAGCCAGGTGAAGCTTGAGATCCCGCGGTCAAAACTTGTTTGGACGCGTTGGCCGGAAAGTTTTTCTGAGATCGAGCCGAACTGGGTCATGCGGCCGGTGTTGATGACCACGCCGCGGGCGGTGCCGCTGAGGACGTTACTGCCTTGGAAGCAGGCGTTTTGCAATTCAATGATCCCCTGTCCGGGCGCGGTGACCGGCTCGGCATGCTTTTCGATGGGCATCGATTCGCCAGTGAGTGACGATTGGCTGACGAAGAAGTCCTTGGCGCTGATGAGGCGCAGGTCCGCCGGAATGAGCGATCCCGCTTGAAGGACCACGATGTCGCCGGGTACCACCGCCGAGATCGGTAGTTCCGTCTCCTGGCCGTCGCGCATGACCAGGCAGTTGGCGCTGACCATGGCTTGCAGGCGTTCGACCGCCTTGCTGGAGCGGTGTTCCTGGACGTAGGCGAGTACCACGCTCAATACGACCATGGCTCCAACCACCACCGCCGAGCGGACATCGCCCATGGCGAGGGAAACCAGGCAGATAACGAGCAGTTGGATGACCAGTGGATTGCGGCAGCGTTCGGCGAGTTCGCTCCACAGCCCGACGTGTTGTTTGGACGCGAGGTCATTGAGGCCGTGGATGTCGCGGGCGGATGCCACCTGCGCTTCGTTGAGGCCCGCATCGCTGACCTCGAGTTGCAGCAAGGCGGCCTCGGCGGTCAGGCTGCAGATTTCGACGAGTTTCCGCTGGGGTTCCGAAACTTTGGCAAATTCCGTCTGGGCGGCCTTGAGGAAGACCGCTGGATGGATCTTTTCCAGAACAGTGCGAAACATGAAGCGTTCAGTGCGATAGGTTGGATGGTGGAGAACCTCTCCGCTCGAAAACGAAAGTGATCCACTGTGCGACAGGCAGGCCTGTCCGTGGCGGGATTGCACCCGATCCGCTCGCGCCGGGCAACCCCTATTATCCTACGAGGGGAAATGAAACACGATGGATTGGCCAATTTGACCTTGCAGCAGACAAATGAAACGGATTTCACCGCGTTGGTGGCCAGTATGGATGCCAGGACGGGGAGGGCTCACCGGGCTGGGTACAAAAAAACGGCGGTCCGGGTGGGGACCGCCGTTCAGAATGATTCGTGAGAACCGAGGCGTCAGGGCTTAGATGCCCTTTTTGACCACGTCGGTGAGAAGGTCGATCACCCGGTTCGAGTAGCCCCACTCGTTGTCATACCAGCTGATGAGCTTGAAGAACGTCGAGTTGAGTTCGATCGAGGAATGAGCATCGAAGATCGATGAGGCCTTGTCGTGGATGAAATCGGTGGAAACCACTTCGTCTTCGGTGTAGGCCAGGATGCCTTTCATGTAGGTCTCAGACGCCTTTTTGAGAGCGGCTTTGATCTCAGCAAGCGACGTTTCCTTGACGGTTTTGACGGTGAGGTCGACGGCGGAAACCGTTGGGGTTGGGACGCGGAACGCCATGCCTGTGAGCTTGCCAGCCACTTCTGGGCAAACCAGAGCGACGGCCTTGGCGGCACCGGTGGTGGACGGGATGATGTTGATGGCGGCGCTGCGGCCACCCTTCCAATCCTTCTTCGACGGACCGTCCACAGTTTTTTGGGTGGCGGTGTACGAGTGGATGGTGGTCATCAGGCCTTCGGCGATGCCGAACCCTTCCTTGAGGAGAACGTGGACGACCGGGGCCAAGCAGTTGGTGGTGCAGCTGGCATTGGAGATGATGTGGTGCTTGGCTGGATCGTAGAGGTGATCGTTGACGCCGATGACGAAGGTGGCGTCTTCACCCTTGGCTGGAGCCGAGATGATGACTTTCTTGGCACCTGCGGCAAGGTGACCCTTGGCTTTTTCCGCGTCGGTGAACAGACCCGTGGACTCGATGACGACTTCCACGCCGAGTTCTTTCCACGGCAGACCTTCAGGGGAGCGGGCGCTGACCACCTTGATGTCGTAGCCGTTGACGACGATGACGTCGTCCTCGGCGAGCTCCGGAGAGGACTTCTTGGAGGAAACCGTGCCGGCGAAACGACCCTGAGTGGAGTCGTATTTGAGCAGGTAGGCGAGGTTGTCGGCCGGAACGATGTCGCCGACGGCGACGACGTTGAAGGACGTTCCGAGGAGGCCTTGTTCAACAAGGGCACGGAACACAAGGCGGCCAATCCGGCCGAATCCGTTGATAGCAATGGTGGTCATAGCGGTATTTCAAGAGTGCCGTCGCGGCTTTTCCGCCCGGCGGGCATGAAGGATGCATGCCTCACCCAACACGTCAACTCCCGCCGGACAAAGCGCAGAAAATGCGCGGTTTTTAGCAATTCAGCCTGTGTGCTGATGGCTGGCCAGCTGGCAGGTGCGATCCTGCGGCGATTCCATGGTCACCCTAAAAAATCGCGCTGCCCGGAGAATTTTCGGTGGACAATTCGGAGGTGTGAGGGTACGCCACTTTCTCCCGAGCGGGGTGTACGCCCCGCTGGATCTGGCAGAGTAGCTCAGTGGTAGAGCAGAGGACTCATAAGCCTTTGGTCGGCGGTTCAAATCCGCCCTCTGCTACCAGATCAGGTTCAAGGGTTTACGAAGATTTCAGTTAGGAAAAAGCACACGAAAATTGGGCCGCTGTGCCCCTTTTGTGCCGTTTTTCGCAACGCCCGATTTCAGAACGGCGTTTTTCACTCGGAGGAATCCGTGAGATTTCTGGGATTCCTCCTTTCCGACAGCGTGACCCGCGCCGCCGCCTCGAGAAAATTCAACCGACCTTGCCCGATCTGCCGCTGGGCACCCGTCAGGGTCGGCGCTCGTTGCTGCCTGCCGCGACTTTGGAAGGTGAATTTAACCTGTGGGAACCCATTGAGATGTATGCTTGCTGGCCATACCGCCTGGTTGGCGTCGTCAACCCGGAAACCCTTCAACTGGCGCGCGGCACCTGGGACACCGTTCCTGATCACCGAGCCAAACTGTGCAAGCAGGATTTCTCGTGGATGGCCAACGTCGTCAACATGGCCGCCCTGGCATGGCCCGAACAAGCGAAAAGGCGTGCGATCTATAAGATGGCCAATATGGCCGCGCCTCAGGCCCGTTTCCCCGCATTCTTCGGCCCTGGCCACGACTGCCTGCCGGATCATAATTGGGGGGGGGCTGGTCTACCAGGCGTGCAGGAAATGCTCCTCGCGCCCGCGCCCGGCCCGACGGGTCAACTCAACTTGTTTCCGGCCTGGTCGATCGACTGGGACGTGGACTTTAAGCTGCACGCGCCGGGCCAGACGATTGTCGAGGGAGTTCTGCGTGGCGGCAAGCTGGTGGTCTTGAAGGTGACCCCCAAGTCGCGTGCCAAGGATATCGTGAATTGCTTGGGCCAATAGCCCATGATTGATAGCCATCACTCTCCCCCAGGGTGGCGGCGGTCCGTGGTGGGCTGCCGATTCTGGGCGTGACGGAGGATGGTGGCCTTGGCTCCCTTGGGTGGCTGGCCACAATTTACCCCCTGCAAACCTTTGATTTGTAGGGATTTAAGATGGAGCCGGCTAACGGACTCGAACCGTTGACCTGCTGATTACAAATCAGCTGCTCTACCAACTGAGCTAAGCCGGCGATGGGGTTTCAATGACGAGCTGGGCTGCGTCGTTGATGCGAGTGGACGACGGTCAGCGGGTTTCGGGACGATCTTTCCGTGGGGCGTGGAAAGGCGGTGAAACCATGGGGTCGCGTAAGCGCGCAACGGTTTATCTGCGGGCGGGGGGCACTGGCAAGATTATACGACATGGATTCATGGGGGGCGCCTAGAGCACCCTCGGAATCAGACGCTGGGTCCACTCCCGGGCTTGTCAGCGGCTGCCATCGTCTTGATCGCCGCGCCGGATTCATTCTCGACGAGGGGTCGCTCTAACATCTTCTCGTAGATTTCGATGTAGCGGCGGGCGACTTCCTGATGGCTGAACTCGTTGGTGCTTTCGAGCATGATGCGGCGGATTTCGCGCTGGCGGATGGCGAGAGGCATGGCGTGGAAGGCCATCGCCTGATCGATGGCCCGGCGGAATTCCGCGGACCCGTAGGAATTAAAGCGGAAGCCATTGCCGCTTGAGAGTTCGACATCGAGTGGGCGGATTGTGTCGTAGAGTCCGCCGGTGGCATGCACCACGGGCAGCGAGCCGTAGAGTGGGGCGGTCATTTGGGGGAGTCCGCAGGGCTCGAAGAGCGATGGCATGAGCATGAAATCGGAGCCCGCGTAGGCGAGGCGGGACAAGCGTTCGTCGAAGTCCACAATGGAAACCCTCTCGCTCAAGTCGAAGGTGGCGACGATTTTTTCGACCCATTGTTGGTGGGGGCCGTTGG
>JAYSPI010000135.1:0-2950 GCA_043722215.1 Prosthecobacter sp. | reverse complement strand
GGAAATGGCAGAGGCGGTGGCGTGGTCCTTGCTTCAGCGGCTGCAAGCGTGGCAAGCTCCGGTGATTGCTCCGCGAGTCCGAACTTCGCCGCCCAGCGGAATTCAATCGGCTTGTGCTGGGCTGCGATCTCCCGCGCAAAGTTTTCCAGCGTGTTGGGTCCAATCACTTTGGCCATCGTCAGGGGATTGTTGTCCTTGTCGATCGCACGATCGATCAACGAGCTGAACTGATCGTTCTTGATGATGCACTCAACACCCTCGACCTTCATTTTCGGGCGGGAAATGCGCGCCGTCTTGGAGACTAGTACCACGTTGATCATGTTCGGCCTGATTCCGAACCCCAGTCTCTTCGGGAGTTGCACCGCTCCGGTCTTGAACAATGAGGCCAAGACCAGCATGTGCTTCTTGTTCTGCTCGAAGGGTGAGGCCACCCCATAGGCCTTGTTGTTGAAAAACGCCGAGCACTCGCCTTGCTCGTTGATGGCGATCCCCTCCGAGAAATGTTTGCTCTCACAGACCCATATATCGAGGAATCGATTGATCACCAGGTGATCGATCTGGGCCACCCGCCCCTCGACCTCAATCCGCAAGTCGTGGATCACAACGTAGTTTTTCAAGGAACCGAAGTGAAAATTGATTTCATAGGCGGATTCCTCCTCTCCCTTGATGCCAGCACGGATATTGCGGAGTTCCTGATCGATTCGCTTTCGCACATCTGCGCTGACCTCAGGCCGGGCTCTCAGGCCCTCCAAGGTGGCTATCTTCGATCGATGTTCGTCGGCTTCTTTGATGATCATGATGTCGTGGCCTCCCTCCAACAGGGAAACTTAAGATAGGTTAGACTTCGCGTCCCGCTTGTGACGATAGAGTGACTCAAATCGAATAGGGGAACAGACAAATTATCTAAAACGAGACTTGCCACCGCGAGCGGTCAGGTGCCAGTGAATTCGGTATGACATCCGCTGCTTTGAACCAACCCGGCCAACAATTGATATTCCGCCACACCGGCCCGCCCGGAGAGGTTCTCGAATGGGAGTCGTTTGAGTTGGAGGATCCCGCAGTGGGCGAGGTGCTGGTGCGGGTGTTGGCTGCGCCAATCAATCCGGCGGATCTCAATACGATCGAAGGGACCTATGGAGTGAAGCTAGTGTTGCCGGCGGTGCCGGGCATTGAGGGGTGCGGCGAGGTGGTTGCGAGCGGCGCGGCGGGTTTTCAGCCGGGCGAGCGAGTCATGTTTTTGCGTCGGGCGGCCACTTGGGCGAGCCACACGACCGTGCCAGCGAGTTCGTTGTTCAAATTGCCAGCGGAGATCGACCCCGTACAGGCGGCGATGCTCAAGGTGAACCCTGCGACCGCTTGGCGTTTGCTGCATGGCTTCGACGCTCTGGATCGTGGCGCTTGGATTGTGCAAAATCTCGGCAATTCCGCCGTGGGTCGCTGCGTCATCCAACTTGCCCGTGATCTGGGAATTCGCACGATTTCCTTCGTCCGCCGCCCGGAGGTGGTGGCGGAACTGCGCTCGCTGGGCGCGGATGAGGTGTTCATTGACGACGAGGATGGCTATGCCGCCGCCAAGGCGGTGCTCGGTGGGGCGACCGCCGCACTC
Source organism: Prosthecobacter sp. (assembly GCA_043722215.1). GTDB lineage: Bacteria > Verrucomicrobiota > Verrucomicrobiia > Verrucomicrobiales > Akkermansiaceae > Luteolibacter. Next base: position 1,344 of record JAYSPI010000135.1, on the reverse strand, counting down.
GCTTTCAATGCCGTGGGTGGTGAGAGTGCCTTGCGTCTGTTGAAGTTGTTGCGCGAGAGCGGTACTCACATCACGTACGGTGCGATGGGTCGCAAACCCATCACGCTGCCCAACGGCTTGCTCATTTTCCGCGATCTCCGGGTACGCGGGTTGTGGGTCACTCGTTGGGTGGAAAACGCACCGGCCCACGAGGTGGCGGCTGTCTATCAGGATTTGGCGGCCCGGGTGGCGGCCGGTACGCTCGTCCAACCGGTGACTGAGACCTTTGGACTGGAGGCGTTTCAAGCTGCGCTGGCTCGGTTAGATGACCCGCAGCGCGCAGGGAAAGTCTTGTTTCAACCTTTGTGACTCAGTCAGCCACTTGTTCCGAACTCTCTGTGATGATCGATTGTGACCCACCGGCTTCTATGACCACACAACCACTCCACATACTGCCGCGCGCGGCGATGGCCGGGGAATTTGTCCCGGCGGATTATTTCCGGCAGCTCGAGGGTGCTGAGATTTGCCGGGCCGGACGTCCGCTGGAGGTGGGCCTTGGTTGTGGCGATGGTTCGTTTCTGTTGGAGATGGCGCGCCATTATCCGGAGCGCGATATGCTGGGGGTTGAGCGGCTGTTAGGGCGGGTGCGCAAGGTGTGTAAGCGAGCGGTCCGTCAGAATTTGGAAAATGCGCGGGTACTACGGTTAGAAAGTCGTTATGTAGTCGAGTGGTTATTGCCGGTGGCGGTGGTTTCGCGCATGCATCTGTTATGTCCGGACCCTTGGCCAAAAGTTCGTCACCATCGGCGGCGCTTGGTGCAAATCGAGTTTCTCGCGGCGGTGCGGCGGGCGCTGGTGCCTGGTGGCGAGTGGTTGTTCATGACGGATCACGAGGAGTATTGCCAGTGGGTGCAGGACAAGGTCGCGCAGTTTGGCGAATTCGAGTGCCTGCCATGGGATGACGAGTCGTTTTTCTATCCGAAAACCGATTTTCAACGTCAGTGGGAGAGCGAGGGAAAATCGATGTGGCGGCTGCGTTGTCGCAAACCACTCAGCGCCGGGTGAGGACTAATGGCGAGGGGGTCAAGAATCCGTCGATCCGCAGGCGGCCTGCGTCATCCACGCGCATCGTCACGCCACCTGCCTTGCCTTGATCGACCACCGCAATGCCGCGCGAGCGCCAATAGGCCACGGCGCTTGGTGCCAGCCGTTCTGAGATCGGGAAGCGCGCGTTCGAGGCAATGATCACTTGTGGGCGGACCGCACCGCTGGGGGGCTGTTGCCGGTGATCCATGCGTAGGCGAACATGAGGCATAACAAAACCAGCACGGCCCACCGGCGGGGGACGCCCACCACGCTCAATATC
>JAYSPI010000134.1:0-5355 GCA_043722215.1 Prosthecobacter sp. | reverse complement strand
TTTTACAGAAAAAAATTTGCGCGGCCCCACATGATTTGCAACCCGAGATTGACGACAGGCAACATAGTACTCGGTGCCACCGCTCTAGGAACAATGGTGAGTCAGGCGCAGGAGAGAACGCCGGGAGTGGATTCGGGGGATACGGCGTGGATGCTGACGGCCACGGTGCTGGTGTTATTTATGGCGATGCCTGGGTTGGCGTTATTTTATGGGGGGTTGGTGCGGGCGCGCAATGTGATTTCGGTGATGGCGCAGTGCGCGGGCATTGCCTGCTTGGCGTCCTTGTTATGGGTCGCGGGACTTTATAGCCTGGCATTCAAGGGCGACGGTGCATGGATTGGCAATCTATCGGCGGCGTTTCTCCAGGGAATCACCCCACAAAGCATCGCTCCGGGCACCCATTTGCCGGAGTATTTGTTTGTCATGTTTCAAATGACCTTTTCCATCATCACCCCGGGATTGTATGTCGGGGCGGTCGTCGAGAGGATGAAGTTTGGTGCGATTTTATTATTTTCGGCGCTGTGGTTGGTGCTCGTTTACGCGCCGGTAGCCCACTGGGTCTGGGGCGGCGGGTGGCTCCAACAGATAGGTGTCAAAGACCTAGCTGGGGGCATCGTGGTCCACACCACCGCCGGTGTGTCGGCGTTGGTGTTGGCGTTGTTTTTAGGGAAGCGGCGGGGGTTCCCCGAGCACCCGCATCAGCCGCACAATCCCGGGATGGTCTTTGTGGGAGCGGCGATGTTATGGGTTGGGTGGTTTGGGTTCAATGCCGGTAGCCAACTCACTGCGGGCGGGGGCGCGAGCATGACCCTGATCGTCACCCACCTCTCGGCCTGCTCCGCCGCGTTGGTCTGGTGCCTGCTGGAGCGGGTCCGCAATGGCAAAGCGGGCCTCATCGGTCTCGTCACCGGGCTGGTCGCTGGGTTGGCCACCATCACCCCGGCAGCCGGCGACGTCGGTCCGCTCGGGGCGATATGGATCGGCGCGCTGGCGGCCGTGGTGTGTTATTTCACCGTCAATCTGATCCGGGAAAAACTGCACATTGACGACTCGCTCGACGTGTTTGCCGTGCACGGTGTCGGTGGGATGATCGGCTCATTCCTGCTCGCCTGGTTTGGCCAACCCTCGCTCGGCGGTCTGGGTGCCGTCAAATCGATCGGCGCGCAACTCGCAATCCAAGCAACGGGCGTGGGCGTCACCTTGGTGTGGTCGGTACTGGCCACTGCGGGGATTGCCCTAGCGGTCAAAGCGGTCATCGGTCTGCGCGTCACCGAAGAGGAAGAATACGACGGGATGGACCAAAGCGAGCACGGCGAAACCGCCTATCCCAACGAATCATGAGGCGCAGCTAACCAGCTGCCCGGGGCATTTACGGCGGGCATGGTGGGACCTATGCCACCAAGGGTTTAACCGAGTGGTCGAGTGGGATGGCGGCGGCCACGGTGTGCCGGATGCGTGCGGCAACCTCGTCGAGCGAGCCGTTGGAATCGATTACCCGGACAAAGGGTTCATTTTGTAAGGAGATGAAGATTTCGCGGCAGCGTTCGAGGGATTCGCGTTTTTCGAACTCATTGGCGGTGTCGCCGCGGGTACCGATGCGGGAGAGAGCGGTGTTCACGTCGAGGTCGAGGATGAGCAGTAGATCCGGGACCGGTGCAAATTGTTCGTTGAGGTGCCGGATATCAGAGGGGTCGAAGCCGCGAGCCCCTTGGTAGGCCATAGTTGAGAAATAATAGCGATCGAGGATGACTATCTGGCCCGCAGCGAGCGCGGGAGCGATTGTCTCAGTGACGTGTTGGCGGCGGTCGTTGAGAAAATACTCGAGTTCGTCGTGCGGGGCGAGTCGGCCGGTAGCAGCGGATTGACGGAGCTTGGTCCCCCATGGGCCGTCGGTGGGTTCGCGGCTCAGGACGACCACGCGGCCGTGGCGGCGCAACCAGGCGCCGAGGCGTTGGGCTTGGGTGGATTTACCGGTGCCGTCGATGCCTTCGATCGCGATAAAAAAGGGTTGTGGCATGAGGGTTAGAGGGTGCGGGGATTAAGACGGGAGATGCAATCCACGGCGCATGGCCGGTGGATCAGCTTGGTAGCGGCATCTGCGAGGTCGCGGGCGAGATTAAAAATTGGCATAGCGGATGATGGGTAGGATCGGGAGTGCGGCAAAGCCGGAATGGCTGTGTGGTGATAAAACCTGCTCCAGCGTGAACGAGGTTGGCAATCGAGGCGGCAGCGCTACGGTTGCGCTCATGCGCATCGATATTGTCACGTTGTTTCCTGAGGTGGCCATGGCCCCGCTGAGTGACTCGATCATCCAGCGCGCCCGCACGGCCGGTCTGGTCGAGGTGCACGGTCACCAACTGCGCGATTGGTCGCTTGATAAACACCGGCGCGTGGACGACTCGCCGTGCGGCGGCGGCCAGGGCATGGTGCTCAAACCCGAGCCGCTTTTTGCGGCCGTCGCGGCTCTGCGCGGTCCGGCGACGCGGGTGATCCTGATGACTCCGCAGGGGCGGCCATTCCAACAGGCGCATGCTCGTGAGTTGGCCACCGTTGAGCATTTGCTCATTCTCTGCGGCCATTACGAGGGGGTCGATCAACGGGTGATCGAGGCGGTGGTGGATGAGGAAATCACGATAGGCGACTACATCCTTACCAATGGAGCGTTGGCGGCGGCCGTGCTCTGCGATGCGGTGATTCGCTTGCTGCCTGGTGCGCTGGGTGACCACCGTTCGTCGGTGGAGGAATCGTTTTCCGATCCCACGCGCTTGGAGGCACCGACCTACACCCGCCCGATTGACTTCCAAGGGCGGTCCGTGCCGGAGGTGCTCCTGTCGGGTAATCATCAGAAAATCATCGCCTGGAAGACTGCCGCAGCACTTGCGCGGACGCGCAAAAACCGCCCGGATTTGGCCGACCGAGGGTAGCTTGGGGGGTGAAATTTCTCTCAGCAGGGGAATTATGCGTGCTGTGGCTGGGGAATCGTGGCATTTTTTTCACATGCAGACATCAAATCTTCATGATCGGTCGAGCGTGATCGATGACGCGCCGCGGGTCGAGCCCGCAACGATTGAAGATTTATCGGCTCTAACGGAGTTGGTGATGAACCTGCTGTCAGGATCGGGCGATTTTTTTGCAGACCCAGAGCTCCAGGAGCGCGGGCTGCGTTTGATTCTAGAGCAACCAAGCCGCGGTCGTATCTTCGTGGTCCGCAACAAGGATCGCATTTTCGGAATGGTGAATCTGTTATTCACGATTTCCACCGCACGCGGTGGCTTTGTGATTCTAATGGAGGACGTGGTGATTCACCCCGACCACCGCGGCCAAGGCTACGGAGCGATGCTCGTCAACTACGTGGTCGAGTTCGCCAAGCAGAAGAACTTCAAGAGAATCACCTTGCTAACCGACCGTTTGAGTGCCGAATCCCAGGTGTTTTTTGAGAAGCATGGGTTTGAGCACTCGCGTATGATTCCGATGCGCCGTATGATCGATTAACCACCACCCGCCACGACCATGGGCCTCGAAAAAAGCACTCAGAAACTCCAAGAGGCGCTGCAGAGCGCCCAGAGCATCGCCGCTAAATCGTCTCACCCCGAATTAAAAAGCGCCCATGTTTTGTTAGCATTGCTCCAGCAAGAGGGTGGTGTGACATCGCCAATTTTGCACCAAGCAGGGGTGGATGTGCCACGGCTCAAGGCAGCTGTGGCCACAGCCCTGGCGCGCGAGCCAAGCGTCCATGGGGGAACCCCTCAGCCGCAGATGAGCGTCGGTCTGCGCGCCACCCTCGACGCGGCGGATCAGGCGCGGGTCGCGCTGGGCGATGATTATCTGAGTGTTGAACACTTCATTCTTGGCTCACTCCAGGGTGATTCGCCCGCAGGCAAGCTACTCAAGGAGGCCGGGCTCGCCGAGACGATGGCGCGCGAGGCGATCCAAAGTGTGCGTGGCTCGCAGAAAGTCACCGATGAATCGCCGGAGGGGAAATACCAGGCACTTGAAAAATATGGCACCGACCTCACAGCCAGGGCGCGCGCCGGCAAGATTGATCCGGTGATTGGCCGCGACCAGGAGATCCGCCGCGTGCTGCAGGTCCTCTCGCGCCGCACCAAGAACAATCCCGTGCTCATCGGCGAGCCAGGTGTCGGCAAGACCGCCATCGTCGAGGGGTTGGCGCGTCGAATCATTTCGGGCGACGTGCCCGATTCGATGAAAAACAAACGAATTATCTCGATGGACCTGGGCGCGATGATCGCCGGGGCGAAATACCGCGGCGAATTCGAAGATCGCCTCAAGGCATTTCTCAAGGAAGTGACCACCGCCGAGGGCCAGATTATTTTATTCATCGACGAGCTCCATACGCTCGTTGGGGCGGGTGCCAGCGAGGGAGCGGTGGACGCGTCGAATTTACTCAAGCCCGAGCTTGCGCGTGGCGAGTTGCATGCGATTGGAGCAACCACCCTGGATGAGTACCGCAAATACATCGAGAAGGACGCGGCGCTTGAGCGGCGGTTTCAGCCGGTGATGGTGGGTGAGCCGTCGGTTGAGGATACGGTGGCAATTTTGCGCGGCCTCAAGGAGCGCTACGAGGTGCATCACGGGGTCCGCATCCAGGATGGCGCGCTGGTGGCCGCCGCCACGCTGTCCGACCGATATATCGCCGATCGCTTCCTGCCCGATAAAGCGGTGGATCTGATCGATGAGGCGGCAGCCCGGTTAAAAATCGAACTCGACTCGATGCCCACGGAGCTGGACATGCTGGAGCGTCAGATTTTGCAATTTGAGATGGAGAAGAAGGCGCTGGAAAAGGAGAGCGACAAGGGCTCGGCGGCGCGTCTCGACAAGGTGCGCGAAGAGCAGGCCAACCTCCGCCAAACCTCGTCCGCTCTGATGGCCCGCTGGCGCAACGAAAAACTCGTCATCGATCACGTGCGCGCTGCCCAAGAGCAAATCGAATCCCTCAAAGGCGAGAGTGAACGCGCCCAGCGCATCGGCGACCTCACCCGAGCCTCGCAGATCACCTATGGGGATTTGCCCGCCGCCCACCAGGCGCTCGCCGTCGCTAAAGACCAACTCAGCGACCTTCAGAGCAGCGGAGCAATCCTCCAAGAGGAGGTGACCGACGAGGATATTGCCCAGGTCGTTTCGGCCTGGACCGGTATCCCGGTGAGCCGCCTCCAAGAAGGCGAAAAACAGAAACTCATCCAGATGGAGGCCCGCCTCGGTAGCCGCGTAGTCGGCCAGCACAAGGCGATCGGCGCGGTATCCAATGCCGTGCGCCGCGCCCGTGCCGGGTTGCAGGACGAGAATCGCCCGCTCGGGTCGTTTTTGTTTCTTGGTCCGACCGGGGTGGGCAAAACC
>JAYSPI010000133.1:0-2410 GCA_043722215.1 Prosthecobacter sp. | reverse complement strand
GGCGTTTTGAGGGTTCTGACGGGATATCTGCGCGCATCAGAGAAGGATGCGCTGCAGATTCTGGCCGCTTTTGGCCTTGGAAACCACCGCTGGGTGCGGTTCCTAGCGCGGTCGGAGCGATATCTGGAGGTAGGTTTGTGAGGATGCGCACTGGCGAGTAGCAAGCGAGCAATGGACCGGAGACTCACAACGCATCGAGTTATTCTAACTGCGGTGTAGGCGGTAGATCGACTACGGGACTTACGATAATCTAGCTCACAAGCCAGAGCGGGGGACCCAGGCTCGTTAGAGTGGGTGGGCGTAAGTGGCGCAGCGATTATACCACCCTTGTTGCCAGCGCAGTTCACCACGAGCGGGCGGAGAGTTGGCGATGCGGCGAGCGAGCACGCGCTGCGCCGAAGCCGCGAACTCGATCGCGGCAGAAGCGCCGGCGGTACCCGCCCGCATCCCGCCTAACACCTGGAGCAATCCCCAACCGCAGTCGTGATATCGCTCTGTGGCTAGAGTGCCATCGCCCTTGAAATTCACGTAGTCAATCATCGCGTAAGCACCCTGCGCGGTGCTGGCGACTTTGAGATAGTTCGCGTGTATGCGCGATTTTTCGCTAGGCGGAGCGGCGGCAAGGATTTTGGGCAAGGCCGCGTGTGACCTCGCGATGATGAAATCGGTTTGCAGGGTGACGGTGGTGGCTAGCCATGAGCGCAGGGCGGTGAGGCGCGGGGCGTTAAAGTCCTGTTGGAAGGCTGTCTTAGTGGTCCACGGACAGTGGCGCTCCGAGGCGACCGGCGGCGGGACGGCGCCTTGACGTTTAGCGAAGGCGACAAACAGCGGCCAACTTTCTTCGAATCGACCATTCAATCCAGCGGGGTACCAGATAAAGTGGCCGATGCCCAGCGACGGGAACTCCTCACCAGCGTTCCATGTCGTGAGTCCTGGGATGCTGCCTGCGCATTCGTTCTGCCAGATTTTATGCCCTACCAGCGATTTTTGTGATGCATTCAAATCGCTGGGTGACGACGGCGGAGTGGCCGATGCGCAGGCGATGCATAGAACGATCCCCAGACCCACGAGACAGGCAGCTTGCATGACGGGAGACTATCGCTAGCATGGCGAGTGCCGCAAGCGCCCATATATATGACGAGTCTTCCCTGGGAAAAAATCCTCTCTTTTACCGCCGCCGACCTCGCCAAACTGGTGGCCAGCGCGATGATCATCGTGGTGGTGAACAAAATTCAACTGGTCAACGACCGAGTCTCCGGGTTGCTGATTGCCTTACCACTGACCTCGTTGGTGGCCATGGTGTGGATGTGGCACGCCGGGCAATCCTTCGAGCGCTTAGCGAACCATGCGGAAGGGACGTTCTGGTTTGTGCTGCCGACGCTGCCAATGTTTCTGATATTGCCATGGATGTGGCGCCACGGTTGGGGGTTTTGGCCGGCGTTGGCCGTCAACTGTCTGATCACGGTGGGGGGGGGCTGGCTGACGGTTGTGCTCCTTCGGCGCTGTGGAATCGAGTTGATGCCGGAGTGATGCAGGAAAAAATCCGCTGGGGCACGCTAGATAACGCTTGTCAGAGCGGCGATTTTTTGATTTGACCAGCGGCCCGGCTGCCATCTGCGGCTAGCCAGTCCAATCATCCGCTTTGAGCGAATTCGTCTGCTTCTTGCAATTTCCACGTCATCACGTGAGTGCATGCTTAGTCGATTTCGCGATTTCCCTGTCCACTTATGAAAAGTTATCTGCTCGAAAAGGCCGCTGAAATAATCACCGACCCCTTGGTTTTGGTCAACTTGGTCTCCCAGCGCGTCAGGCAGCTGAACAGCGGTCGCTCGCCCTTGATTCCGGTTCGTCCGAGCATGGGTGTCGCCGACATCGCCCTAACTGAACTCATCGAGGGCAAAATCCAGCTCGTCGTGAAGCCTGCTGAGGCTTGACTTGTGCGATGCCCGATGGCCTCTTAACCTCATGAAAGCGGAGATCGCCACCAACCGCAAGGCAGGTCGCGATTTCCATATTCTGGAAAAATACGAGGCCGGGCTTGAGCTCAAAGGCACTGAGGTCAAGTCGATCCGGGCGGGCAAGATCAACATTTCGGATGCATTTGCCCGAGTGGAGAACCACCAGGTGTTTCTTTACGGATGTGATATTCAGCCGTGGGAGACGGCGGGCGAGTGGTTCAATCATGCGCCGAAGCGGCCGCGGCGTTTGTTGCTGCACAAGCGTGAGATCCTCAAACTCGCGTCAGCCACCGCAATCAAAGGCTGCTCGTTGCCACTGCTCCGGATCTATTGGCTCAACCGCCGGGTTAAAGTAGAGCTTGGCGTGGGCAAGGGGAAAACCCATTCGGATCAACGCCAAGACTTGAAAAAACAAGTCGAATTGCGCGAGGCCCAGCGCGAAATCTCACGCT
>JAYSPI010000132.1:0-33532 GCA_043722215.1 Prosthecobacter sp. | reverse complement strand
CGCCAACAACCCCGGATGGTCGGGGGAGGTCGGCGCGCCGCCGCACTGGCAGCCTTTGCTGTGTAGCGGGCTTTTACAGACGAATCTTTACACTACCTCGTGACGCAAACCTTTCCTTGCGAATTAGGTCTTGTTTCCTGCGAGGGGATATGACACATAATATGACTACTGATGGCAGATGATTTATGAAGACTCCTCCCGATGCCTGTCCCTGTCTAACGGGGCGTATGTTGCCCCGTCTTCTGGGTGGGGTGGTGGTGTGTGTGGGGATGGTGGTATTGCTGGGTTGGTTATTTGGCCTTCCAGGGTTAGCTCGCGTGCTCCCCAAGGCGGCAACGATGCAGGTGAATGTGGCGGGTGCGTTTATTCTGGCGGGTGCTGGCCTGTGGGTGCTCGGAATGCCGGGTGCTTGGACACGCTACGCCGTGCGCGTTTGCGCGCTGGCCATGGGCGCACTGGCTCTGGGATCGCTGATGGAATGCTTAAGCGGTTGGGATTGGCGGCTCGGCGAAGGTTTCGTTCGCGTCACCGGTGCGCCGGCGAGCCTCGCCTTCTCCGGGTGCATGGCTCTGAATGATGTGCTCGGATTTATGCTCATGGCTGCGGCGCTTTGGTTGATGAGCCGGGCCGTCGTGAAGACATGTCCGCCGTGGGTTTTGGCCTTGCTGGGTGGGCTGCTGCTAGGGATCGGTCTGGTTGCCATGCTCGGTTATCTGGCCGATGTGAGAGAAGGTTATAGTTGGTGGAATGGCATGGCGATGCCGCTGCCCACAGCGGTGTTGTTTTTGTTGTTGGGGGTGGCAGTGCTTCAACTTGCGTGGCAGCGCGAGGGGATGAGTTGGTGGATTGGGCCACGGATTACTCTAGGATTTATCGGCGTGTTTGTGATGCTGGTGGCAGTGGCCGCCAATGCCAATCGAAGCGTGCACAACGTGATGAAATCGGCAGATGCAGTGAGGGAAGCACACGATGTCATCGGCACACTGCATCATCTACAGCGCCATATCACGGAGATACAAAGCGGAGTTCGGGGGTTTCTGCTGACCGGAGACGAGGATTCATTGCGCTTGGCCGAGCAAGCGGGGCCGGATGTCAATCGGTATTTGGCGACGCTGCGCGAGCGCTCGGTGAACCCACAGGAGCGACTCAGCGTGTTGGAGCGATTGATTGCCACGCAACAGGAGTCCCTCCAACCGCTCGCCGCGTCGCGCCGAAGCGCAGGATGGGATGCGGCTGCGCAGCTTCAGTCCATCCATGACAGCAAGGAGATGATGGATCAAATTCGCGCGCGTTTGCATGCGATTGAAGCGGATGAAACGAGCCGCCTAATTACGAGTGGGGATCAGGCAAGGTCAATCATGGACCATGTGTACTCAGTGGTGCCGATTGGCGTGTTGCTGTGTGTGTTGGTGCTCACCTTGGGGTTTCTTCGGCTCAACCGCGAGACGGCCAAACGCCAGAACGGTGCGGAGGCGCTGCGCGTGGCCAGCCAAAAACTCCTCCTGCATTTCGAGCAGACACCCATGGCAGTCATTGAGTGGGATTTGGATTTCCGAGTGACCGGCTGGAATCCTGCCGCGCAGACGATTTTTGGATTCAGCAGTGAGGAAGCCCTCGGCCAAGGGTTTCCCTTCATCGTACCAGAGGAGTGTCACCCGCAGGTGACCGAGGTTTTGCAGGCCCTTTCGACTCAAACTGGCGGGGAAAGGAACACCAACTGGAACGTCTGCAAGAATGGTCGGAGGATCGTCTGTGAATGGTATAATACGCCGCTCATTGACGAGGATGGAACCTTCACCGGGGTTGCCTCGCTGGTTCTGGATATCACGGAGAATCGGCGTATGCTCGAAATGCTGGCCTGGGAAAAGAACGCGCTGGAGATTATCGGCAGTACGATCTCGCTGCATCAGGTGCTCGACGGATTGATGCGCGGCATTGAGCAGCAGATGCCTGGGGCCATTGGATCGATTCTCTTGCTGGGTAGCGATCGGGTTCACCTGCAGTTCGGGGCGGCTCCCAGCCTGCCTCCCTCCTACAGCCAAGCGATCGATGGTCTCGCGATCGGCCCGACCGTCGGTTCCTGTGGCACTGCGGCCTATTTCAATCGCCAGGTGATCGTCGAGGATATCGACAGCGACCCGCTGTGGGCAGATTACCGTAGCATGGCGTTAGAGAGCGGCCTGCGCGCATGCTGGTCCACCCCGATTCACGGACGAGACGGGAATGTTTTGGGGACCTTCGCGATTTATTACCGCGAGCCACGCCACCCCACGCCTGACGAGCTGGATTTGCTGGCGCGAGCGGAGCGGATCACGCGCATTGCTATTGAGCGTAAGGAGGCGGACGCGGCGCTGCGCTTGAAGAATTTTGTATTTGATGAGTCGATTGCAGCCAATAGCATTACCGGGCTAGATGGGCATTTAACCGAAGTCAATGATGCCTTTCCACGGCTTTGGGGGTACGCGGGTAAGGCGGCGGTGGTGGGGTTGCCGATCACATGCTTTTTCCAAATCCCTGCCGAAGGAGAGATCGTCGTCAAGGCGATCACCGAGGTTGGTCAGTGGGAGGGCGAATTTACCGCGAAGCGAAAGGATAGCACGACTTTCATTGCGCATGCTGTGGCGACGGTGGTCAGGGATGATGGTGGGCAGATCATGGGCTATCAAGCGGCGGTATTGGACATCACTGAACGCAAACGGTCGGCAGATTTCCTCCGCTTGGTGGTCAATAGCATTCCCGATTTTGTGTTTTGGAAAGACCGCGACTCGGTCTTTTTGGGGTGCAACAATGCCTTTGCTAAGGCAGCCGGTATGGATTCTCCGGATCAAATCGTCGGTAAAACCGACTACGACCTCTGCTGGAAAAAGGAAGAATCCGATTTCTTTGTCTCCATGGACCGGCAGGTGATGGAGAATGATCAAGCGATCTATCATATCATTGAACCCCAACGACGGGCCGGAGGAGAACAGATCTGGGTGGAAACCAGTAAGGTGCCGCTGCACGATGAGCAGAATCGGGTCATCGGGCTTTTGGGTTCCTACCTAGACATCACGGAACGCAAGAAGGCAGAAGATGAAATCCATGAGTTGAATACCATGCTTGATCAGCGTGTCAGCGAGCGTACTGCGGAACTCGAGGCGGTGGTACACGAACTCGACGCCTTCTCGTATTCGGTCTCGCATGACTTGCGCGCCCCGCTGCGTGCGGTGGACGGGTTTTCGCGCCTATTGGCCGATGATTATGTCGCGCAACTCGACGAAAATGGCTTGCGGTTATTGAGTGTGATCCGCAGTGAGACGCGGCGGATGGGGCAACTCATCGATGATTTATTGGCGTTTTCACGGCTGGGTCGCGAGCCACTGGCGCAAATCCAGATCGACATGCAGGCGCTTGCGCAAGCGGTTTTTGATGAATTATCCGAGCAAGAAACCGGGCGGCAGTTGCAGTTTGTCCTGCACCCCCTGCCGTCGGCCTATGGCACCCAGTCGATGATTCGGCAGGTGTGGGTGAATTTGATCGGGAATGCCATGAAGTTTACGCAGGAGCGGGCGGTGGGTGAGATTGAGGTGGGCGCGGAGGATGGAGAGGACGGGGTGCCGGTTTACTACGTGAAAGACAATGGGGCGGGTTTTGATATGCGTTATGCGGATAAGTTATTTGGGGTGTTCCAGCGTCTGCACACGGAGAAAGAATTTTCTGGGACCGGGGTGGGTCTGGCTCTAGTACACCGGATCGTGCATCGCCACGCGGGTCGGATCTGGGCGGATGCAGCCGTGGATCGCGGGGCGGCCTTTTATTTCACACTGCCTTCACCCAATCATGTCATCCCTACTGAAAATCATGTAAGTTGAAGGCAATCGCTTGAGGTGAGCGTGAATCATTCGCGCGCTCCCGCGTCGGTTGCCCTGCATCACGTGTGCCATCGTCACACCCGTTGAGAGTAACCTTTTTCTGCTGTATGATCAGCGTGGGTTTATATGGATAGCAATGCACCCCCCTTCACCGTGAATTCATGAGTGTCAATCAAGCCAGCGATCTGCGAATTCTTTTCCTTGAGGACTCCGATCTGGATGCCGAACTCATCCGGCGTGAACTCAATCGGAGCGGGTTGGAGTTTGTGACATGTCGCGTCCAGAACGGGCTGGAATTTGAACAGGCGCTCACCCAATTTCAACCCAGTCTCATCCTGTCCGATTTTAGGCTGCCAACCTTCGACGGTGCGCAGGCGCTCGTGCTGGCGCGAGTTCATTGTCCAGATGTGCCGATGATCATCATATCTGGCGCGGTGGGCGAGGAGACTGCGGTGGAGTTGCTGAAGAATGGGGCGACGGACTTCGTGTTGAAGAACCGGCTCGGGCGCTTGGGACCGGCGGTTCATCGGGCGCTAAGGGAAGTTGGCCAGCGTGCCGCGCGGCGGCAGGCCGAGGACGATTTGCGTGCGCTCAATGAGCAACTGGAGCAGCGTGTTGCCGAACGAACGCACGAGTTAGGTGAGAAAAACGCGCTGATGGAGGAGGATCTGGATATGGCCCGGGAGCTTCAGATCGCGTTTCTTCCCCATCATTTTCCGACACTGCCGCGTGGCGTGCCGCTGGCGGACAGCGCAGTCAAATTTCACAGCATCTATCATCCGACCAGTATGGTGAGTGGCGATTTTTTTAATATCGTGCGGGTCTCAGAGACCTCCGTGGGGGTATTTATTTGCGATGTCATGGGTCATGGCGTGCGAGCGGCGCTGGTGACCGCCATGATGCGGGCGCTTGAGGAGCAGTTGGCAGACGCGGCGGGCGATCCTGGAGTGTTGCTCACTGAGATGAATCGCGCCTTGCGCGGTATCCTCAGGCAGTTGGATACCACGCTTTTTACCACCGCCTGCTATGTTATTGTGGACGTCGCGCGGGAGCGGTTGATGTTTGCCAATGCGGGGCACCCCAGTCCGTTGCTGGTGCGCGGTGCGACCGGGGAGATCGAGGTGGTCAGTGCGCCGCGTACCGCGGGTCCGGCGCTTGGGTTGTTTGAGGACGTCCATTATCTGACGCGCGAGTACCCGGTGGCGGCGGGGGATCTTGTTCTAGCCTTCACCGACGGCTTGTTTGAGGTTGAGAATGCGCGCACTGAAGTGTTCACTTTGGATCGTCTGCGTGAGGCGATTCACCGGCGTGCGGGGGTGCCGTTGATTCGGCTCATGCAGGAGGTATTTGCCGAGGTTGAGGGATTTGCGGCGGGCGAGGCGTTTGCCGATGACGTTTGTTTTGTTGGGATGGAGATCGCGCGGTTGGACACGGCAGCCCAACTTAATTTGGCGATCGCGGCAGAGGCGGCGCTCAGCGGCCTCTAACTAGGTGGACGGCCACGCACTCGGTGTCCGGCAGGATGTGTTTTTCCAGGGTGATTGCGACGTTTTGTAGTGGCCACTCCTCTAGGAGCCAGGTGGCAATTTCCGTGGCCAACGTCTCGATCAGGCGGCGTGGTTTGGATGCAGCGAGTTTCTGAAGGCCGAGGGCAACGGCGTGGTAGTCGATGGTGTGAGATAGGTCGTCGGCGAGGTCGTCGAAGCCGTGGTCGGGGACCATGCGTACCGTGAGCCAGAGGGTTTGGGCGGTGGCGCGTTCTGAGTCGGGCACCCCAATATGGGTGATTAGGTGGAGGCGGCGAATCTCAATGGTGTCAGCTGGAGCAATGTGAGCGACAGCCGGCGGGGCGCTTGCTTGGAGATTAGGCCGGTGGCGATCCAGCAGTGAGAGGAGTGCGCCAAGGTCAGGAACCGTCAAATCCGGGCGGGCAGCGGCAAGGATTTCTGGGTGTTGATAGCCGGTGAGCACGGCGATGGAGGCGATGCCACCATGGCGGGCCGTCTCGACATCGTGGGTCATGTCACCAACGAAGGCGGTGAGCGCTGGATCGAGGCCATGAGTTGCTAGAAGCTGATGGATGAGGGTGCGTTTGTCGAGCACGCCGGCATAGGTCGCTTCGAACAGCGGGCGGAGTCCAAAAGCGTCCAATTGGCGCTCGAAGGCACGGGTGTCCATCGAGCTGAGAACGAAGGTGCGGATGCCGTGGGCGGCGCACCAAGCGAGTTTTTCGCGTGCATGAGGGAGCACCGTGACGGGGACGAGGGAGGACTGAAACGCCGCGCGGAAAAGGATCTCCAACTCATCTAATGGAACGAGCGGGAGGATTTCGGCGTAAAACTCGTGGTATGGAAGTCGGAAGCGGCGGCGGAAGCTTTCGCGGTCGAGGGGTGGCAGCGAGTGGTGGGTGAGCACCACGTTGGTCGCCTCGATCACAGGGCCGAGGTCGTCCACCAGAGTGCCGGACCAATCGAAGATGAGGTTGCGGAACATAGGGCGGGCAATCTGAGATTTGAAGCGCAAGCGCAATCGGTAAAGGTCGTATGCGATCGACCTTTCGTTGAGAACTGGGGTTTAACCGAGGGTGAACTTGACTGACTTGACGCGGTTGGCGCCGAGCTGGGTGCGGATGCGCGTGACGAGCATGGGTTTCATCTGTTCGAGGTGAAAGCGCATGGCGGGTTGGGTGACGCGGAGTACGAGGTGGCCGTTTTTTACGGATATCGGTTCGGAGTGGCGGGCGATAAAATCACCGGCTAGTTCCTTCCAGGTGGCGCGCACTTGATCCTCATGAAGTCCATCCTCCACTCCGGCGGAGCGCAGGATGGCGGTGATGAACTTGGCGACTCCGTGGACTCGCGCATTGAGGTCAGGAGCTTCGTCGCAACCGCGCCATTCCCGCAGAATTTCCTCGCGGATTCTGCCGGGGTGTGGGTTGCGATTCATAGTCGATTCAGGCGCTTACGCGTCGCCATCGTCGCCGATGGCTTCGACTGGGCAGCCTTCCATGGCTTCCAAGCATTGGGCGGTTTCCTCGTCGTTGACCGGTTGTTTGTAAACGAACGAGTACCCTTGATCTTCTGCGCGATTAAAATTGTTTGGTGCCGTTTCACGGCAGAGGTCGCAGTCGATGCACTGGCTGTCCACATAGAATTTGCCAGTTACGTTTTCAGAATTTTTGTCTTCGCGATCAGCCATGGTAGTGATGAGTTGGCCAATCGGATAGCGGTGGCAGGCCGCCGATGCAATCCGAAATTTTGAGAATTTGCCATTTGTGATTCGCGCTAGCCATGACATCGTTCCACGGTTAACCAATGGTTCGCGCTAGCCATGACATCCCAGCCCGCATCATCCTCCGAGCGACCCACATTGCCGCCGCCGCGCCACAGTGCGTCGTTAGGTGTGTCGGTCCAAGATACCACCGAACACGATCTTTGGGCCTTTGATGGCGATGAGCAAGCGAGTGCAGTCGATCCGCCGACCTCAGCGGTGGCGGGGTCGGTGGTGAATCTCCCAGTTCCGCGAGATTCATCGCTGGAGAAGATGTCGGCCGCTCCCCCCGTAGCAGGGAAGGGCTTGATTCGGCTCAATGTGAACAAGTCGGCGAGTAAAACGTTGGTGCTTGGATCGCTGGCCGAACCAGCGCCTCATGAGGACGCCTTCGGCGAGTTGGAATCGTGGGATGATCTGGAGCCACCGTCGGCGACGCATGGAGGTTCAGAATCCCATCTACCGATGACGCCGTCGGATGGCGTGACGCCCGTGGTGCCGATGGCTGAAGAGGAGCTGACTCAGGTAGAGTCTCCGCGTGCTGCGCCGATTTTTCTGGATTGGCAGCTTTCTCGGATTGAGAAGATTGGGTTGATCAGTTTGCTGATTTTATTGTTAGGCGGGGGCGGGGGGATGTGGGTGTTTTCATTGAAGCACTTGCCCACGGACCTTCCGCAGGTGGCCATTAATGATTTTCCACTGCACGGTAAATGCCTGACGATTGACGCGGTGACGAGTTATTGGCGCGCGCCGATACGAGCGGGGGCCTCGCTGGACAAGGTGCGGCGTGGTACTCAGCTTCTGCCGGTGCTGGAAATCAAGGTGGGTCGAGGGGTCGCCGCTCTTCGGGTGCTATTCCGTAATCAAGACCGGGTCGTCGTCGGCGACGCCGTCACCCGCACCGTGAGTGGCGCAGGCGCGCTGCAAATCCCCGCCACTGCCGGCTTCGACGATCTTGGGATGCACGCGGCCTATCGCGCCGGCGAAAGCAAGCCGTGGACCGTCGAGGTGCTCGAAGCACCGTCGGACGACACGGCCGGGCCGGCTTTCACCAAGCTCTTCGAAATCAACATCGCTACCGATCGCCATTGAAATCCACTATGATCTCCACCACCGAAGTCCAGCCGATCCAGTCCAAGGAAGGCTGGCATGTGATGCATTTATTCTATCATGTCGATCATGCGCAGTGGGCGTTGTATGGGGACGATGAGAAGCGCCAGGCCAAGACTCGCCTAACGGAGTTGGTGCAGGAAATCCGGGCGACGCCCGATACGCATTTGTTGATTTTTTCTGTGGCGACGTCGAAGGCGGATCTCGGGTTCATGCTGCTAACGCCCGACCTGCAGGTCGCTAATACTTATGAAAAACAGTTAGGTTTGTCGTTGGGGCCGGAGATTCTTAATCCGGCCTATTCGTATCTTTCGCAGACAGAGAATTCCGAATACACGACCACGCGGGAGGAATACGCTGCAGAAACGCTCGTCGGCGAGCAGGGGCTAAGCGAAGGGAGTTCAGAATTTGAGGAGGGGCTCAAGGAGTTCGATGAGCGGATGGCGCACTATGTGAAGCGTCGGCTCTATCCGGTGCTGCCGGACTGGCCGGTGGTTTGTTTTTATCCGATGTCGAAGCGCCGCAGCGGCAGTGATAATTGGTATTCCTTGAGTTTTGACCAGCGCCGCAAGTTGATGGCTGGGCACGCGCGGGTGGGTCGCAGTTATGCGGGGCGTATTTTGCAGCTGATCACGGGGTCCACCGGTCTGGATGAGTACGAATGGGGGGTGACCTTGTTAGCTCGCGACACCAGCGATATCAAAGCCATCATTTATGAAATGCGCTTCGACGAGGTGTCGGCGCGCTATGCCGATTTTGGTGATTTCTTCATCGGCATGCAGCTGCCGTTGGACGTGTTGTTCCGGCGGCTCTGCTTGTGATGAGGCGGCTGCTCAGGCCTTGCCGAGGCGCAGTTTTCGGACCAAGGCGTTCATCTCGGGCTCGCGTGCTTCGATGCACGCGACGAGTTTGAGCTGGGTCCGGCAGCGGTCGAGGTTGTGGCCGGGGCGCTGGGTTTTGAAATAGACATCGCCCTCTAGGTAATCCGTAAGAAAGCGAATCCCCACTTCAAGGCTCATGAGCTTGCCGGCGTGGGCGAGGAATTCGATTTCGGTGTCGTTGATGAACGAACCTGCGGCATCCAGGTAGCCTGCGGCGAGCGCCTCAAACATGGGCATTTGCATGTCCACCAGCGATAGATCCCGCTCGTCCTCGGCGGCGGGGCTGGTCGCACTGCGAACCAAGTCGCCGAAGTCATGGAGCGCGAGTCCCGGCATGACGGTGTCGAGGTCAATCACGCACACCGCTTCGTCGGTGGCAGCGTCGATCATGACATTGTTGATTTTGGTGTCGTTGTGGGTGACGCGGACTGGGATTTTACCGGATGCGACCAGATCGAGCAGGCAGCCGACCATGGCGTGGCGCTGGCAGATGAAATTGAACTCGGGTTGTGCCGATGCCAGCCGGGCTAACGGATTGCTGGCGGCCACCGCGAGCAGGCGGGCGAAGCGTTTGCGCGTGTGGTGGAAGTCGGGGATGGTGGGGGTGATGGACGCCGGGTCGAGGTCGCTGACGAGGTCTTGGAACGAGCCGAAGGCGTGGGCGGCCTGGTAGGCTTGGCGGGTATTTTCGACGACGTCGCAGGTGATGCACCCCTCGATGTGGTTGTAGCATCGCCAGACGGCCCCCTGTTCGTCCTCGATCCACGATCCGCCGGTGCGGGCGGGGAAGAGCGAAAGGGTTTGGCCGCCGGCGTCCTTTTTCAAGCGCAGCACACGTGAGTTGATGTGGCGGGTGACGCGTTCGATGTTGTTCATCACCGCGTAGGGGTCCTTGAACACGTTGCGATTGATCGCCTGAATGATGTAGCGCTGGTCGCTACCCGCTGAGGTGCGGTAGGTTGCGCGGTAGGTTGCATTGATGTGGCCGCTGTGGATTTCCTCGCCGCAAACGAACTCGCCCTGCACGGCGAACCGGTTGGCGATGGAGGCAACCAGTAGCTGGACGTTTGGATCGACCGGGAGAATGAGGGTGGAGGCGGGAGTCATGGTGGGCGGCGTCACGGAACGTAAGTAGGCCACCCCCCGCAGAGCAACCCCGAATCAGTGCGTCCACGCCGTGCGAAGGGCCGGGTTTCAAGGGTGCCGATGTTTTTCGCGAAAATTGGGTTTTGCGTGGCGGCCATCCCTGGCCATACTGGGCCGGAGATTTTCCCTGTCATGACCTACACTAAGCAGCCACATCCGCGAGAATACCGGCTCATTTTCAAAAATGTCGATCGCGTGGGTTGGGACCCAACGATCGAGAGCAGTCTGCGCGACGGCGGGTATGACGACTTGAAGAAGGCGTTGGGAATGCAGCCGAAGGAGGTGATCGAGGAGGTGAAGAAAGCGGGTTTGCGCGGGCGGGGAGGGGCGGGGTTTCCGACAGGCATGAAGTGGACCTTCATCCCGCCGAATAACACCAAACCCGTCTATCTGATTTGTAACGGCGACGAATCGGAACCTGGCACCTTTAAGGACCGCTACATCCTCCACCAGGACCCACACCAACTCATTGAGGGGATGGTGATCGCGGCCTACGCGGTGGGCGCGCGCACTGCCTACATCTACATTCGCGAGGAGTTTCCTGCGGCCGCCCGGATCGTTGAGCAGGCGATCGAGGAGGCGCGCCGCCACAATTTGGTAGGCAAAAACGTTCTAGGTTCAGGGTTTGATTTAGAGATTTACGTTCACCGCGGGGCGGGTGCCTATATCTGCGGCGAGGAAACCGGCCTGATTGAATCGTTGGAAGGGAAGCGACCGTACCCACGGATCAAGCCGCCCTATTTTCCTGCGGCGCTGGGCCTCTACATGTGCCCGACCATCGTCAACAACGTCGAGACGCTCTGCCATGTGAAGCACATCTTGCGCCTGGGTGGGGACGCCTACGCCCGCCTCGGTGTGCCGCGCAACACCGGCACTCGTATCCTCTGCGTTTCCGGCGATGTGATGCGCCCCGGCTATTTTGAAATCGAGGTCGGCAAACTCACCCTGCGCGAGCTTCTCTACGACCTGTGCGGCGGCCCGAAAGCGGGGCGCGAGTTCAAAGCGGTCATCCCTGGCGGGTCATCGTCGAAAATCCTGCGCTGCGATGAAACGTTCCAACTCAAGAACCCCGATGGCGGTGAGCGCTCGCTGAATTTCTGGGATATTCCACTGGATTTTGATACGCTCGCCGCGTGTGGGTCGATGGCCGGTTCGGGTGGGGTAATCGTACTCGATGATTCGCGCAAAATGTCATGGGTTCTCAATAACCTGAATGCGTTCTACGCTCATGAATCGTGCGGCCAGTGTACGCCGTGCCGCGAAGGCTCGACCTGGATGAAGAAGATCTCCGACCGCCTGGTCGCCGGCCAGGCTAGCCCGCAGGATCTGGCAACGCTGGAGAGTGTTGCCTATCAGATTGATGGCCGCACGATCTGCGCGTTCGGCGAGGCGTCGTCGTGGCCGGTGGAGGCGATCATCGCCAAGTTCCGCGACGAGTTATTGGCCGACACCCGGGCGGTCAACGATACCAAGCCGCACCATCCGGAAGCCCAGGCTCAGCGCCGCTTCCTCGCGCCTAGCCATTGAACGTGCTCTTTATGAACGCGCGCCCAGTCATCATCCGGTTATTGTTAGGGGCTTGGTTTACGTGGAGTGGCGGAATGAAGGTATTCGCCAGCGGGCTGGATCGATTCACCCGAGACATTGCCAACTACAAGCTAGTGGCACCGCCGTTGGATGCGGTGGCCGCCTACACCGTGCCGTGGTTTGAAATCGTGGCGGGTATTTGCCTGCTCGTGGGAGTTTTGCGGCGCGGTGCGATTCTCACGCTGGCCGGGTTGGTCGGGGTGTTTGCTTTCTGCATCGGCTGGGCCTGGTTCCACCAACTCGACATTTCCTGCGGTTGCCATGGCAGCGACGCGCCGATCCACTATTGGAGTAAGGTGGCTGAATTTGCCGGGTATTGGGTCGTCCTCGCCGGGTTGTGGCGCTGCGACCGTGGTCTGAGTGGTTTGAAAAATCCCTAAATCACGGCTTGATTCTCATGGGTTTCGGACTAAAACCGCCGTCCCTCATGCCGGATTCATCACGCACCCTCAAAGTAGCGATTCCCAAAGGCAGTCTCCAGGAGCCCACAGTGGAGCTTCTGGCCAAGGCTGGCTATGAAGTTTATGTGTCCTCGCGCGGACTCCGTCCGAGTTCCAATGACCCCGAGTTGGACCTGTTTTTGATTCGTGCCCAGGAAATCGGCCGCTATGTAGGACAAGGGTTTCTGGATTGTGGCATCACGGGCTACGATTGGGCTTACGAAAATGGCGCGGAGTTGATTGACTTGGCGGAACTTCCGTATTCGCGGGCCACCACGCGGCCGACGCGCTGGGTGTTGGTCGTGCCCGAAGATTCGCCGATCCGCAAACCGGCGGACCTAGAAGGCAAGCGAATTGCCACCGAAGGCGTGGGGATCACCCAGCGCTACCTCAAGGAGCGCGGGATCACGGCCGAAGTGGAGTTTTCCTGGGGTGCCACCGAAGTCAAAGTTCCGGATCTGGTCGATGCCATCGTGGACGTCACCGAAACCGGTTCTTCGATCAAGGCGAATCGCTTGCGAATCGTGGACACCTTGCTCACGTCGTTTCCACACTTTTACGCCAACCCGTCGGCTTACCAGGACCCCTGGAAAAAAGAGAAGATGGAGCGTATCGCTTTGTTGCTCAAGGCCGCCTTGGGTGCTCGCGGGAAAGTGGGTCTCAAGATGAACCTTCCTAGCGCCCGTCTTCCTGAGCTTCTCCAGACGCTTCCCTCGTTGCGCCGTCCTACCATTTCCAGTCTTTCCGAGGAAGGTTGGGTGGCCGTTGAGACGGTGATTGACGAAATCGTCGTTCGGGACATCATCCCGGAACTGAAGCGCCTGGGGGCCGAGGGGATCATCGAGTATCCGCTCAATAAAATCGTCCCTTGATTCTTTCATCATAACCGAACCGTAATTGCCATGGGCTCCATTAAGAAACGCCGTAAGACCAAAATTAATAAACATAAGCGCAAGAAGCGCATGAAGCAGAACCGCCACAAGAAGCGCCTCCGCTACAAGTCCTGATCCTCAGGAAACTGGGCTTTATTCAAGCGCCAGAGGCTCGTTGGTTCGAGCCTCTGGTTTTTTCGTGTCGCAGCGGTGGGAGTACCGCTCATTAGCTAGCTCGCATGGGTTTACAGGTCGTCGTCAACTTCCGGGTGATCGCTGAGTCCGACGATTGGATCGTCGTGGATAAACCCGCGCCCCTGATCGTGCATCCCGCCAATCTTAGGCCAGAGCCGACGTTGCTAGGTGGCATCGAGCAGCTACTGGCCTATGAAATGGCCAATGGCTGTGGTCCGGCGGTGGTCAATCGACTCGACCGGGAGACTAGCGGTGTGGTTTTGGTCGCCAAGCACACGGCGGCCGCCCGCACGCTTGGCATGATTTTCCAGCGGCGCGAAGCGACAAAAGAATATCTTGCGATCGTGCATGGTTGGCCGGATTCCGACGACTGGGGGTGTGATGCGGCGATTTTACGAGCTGGGGAAGTCGGGCCTGCGCCGATATGGGTGCGGCAAATTGTGGATCCAGCGGGGCGGGCATGTCACACGCGGTTCCGAGTTGAGCGGCGGTTTGAGCGCCGAGAGGGGAAGTTTTCATTGATTCGGTGTTATCCGGTGACGGGACGGATGCACCAAATCCGCGTCCATCTGGCGCACTGCGGCCACCCGATTCTCGGCGATAAATTGTACTCTGGTGATGGCTTGGAATATCTTGAATGGATGGCCCACGGCTGGTCCCCGGCCCTGCAGCAGCGACTGATACTCCAACGTCATGCCCTGCACGCGGCCCGACTCGCCGTGCCATGGGACGGAACCCCGACCAATTGGTCCGCCCCGCTGGCTCCTGAATTGGCGGATTTTGTTGCCGGTCAGGAACTTGGTGAAATTCCTGAGGTTGTCATCTGGAACCGCCATGACTAGCCTGCCACATGGCTGAACTTGCTGAAATCATCGCGTTTCTCGACCGGGAACTTGCCACCGCATCGATCGCCGATTACCCGGGTGCGATCAACGGGTTGCAGTTGGCCAACCATGGACGGGTAGAACGCATCGTCGCGGCCGTAGATGCCTCGCTGCCAGTCATCGCAGCGGCGGCGGTGGGCGGTCCGGCCTTGTTACTCGTCCATCACGGAATGTTCTGGCAAGGTGCCCAACCGGTCACTGGGGCGATCTATCGAAAACTCAAAACAGCGATCGAGTCCGGCCTGGCAATTTATTCCAGTCACCTACCGCTTGATGTTCATCCTGAGTGGGGCAACAACATCCTGCTCGCGAGGGCGATCGGTCTAATCGATCCGCAATCGTTTCGTGGCCCCAAGGGCGGGATCCTTGGAATCACAGGAGCTTGGCATGGTAGTCGCGATGATCTGGCGGAAATTCTGCGAGAATCCCTCGGTGGCCCAGTCGTCGTTTGTCCAGGTGGTAGCTCCATCATTTCCTCCGTCGCATTGATCACCGGTGCCGCTGGTAGCGAGGTTGCTCATATGGCGGCGCTGGGGGTGGATGCCTTCGTTACTGGCGAGGGGCCGCATTGGAGCTATCCACTAGCCGAGGAATTGGGCATCAATGTTTATTATGGCGGCCATTACGCTACCGAAACATTCGGGGTGCAGGCGCTCGCTCGGCTGCTCGCCAGTAAATTCCAGCTGCCTTGGCAATTCGTGGACCGCCCATCCGGTCTATGACCGTTGTTGCCTGCGGCGAGATGCGCGGGAGTGCGGGTGAGGAGAATCGAACTCCTGCCTCAAGCTTGGGAAGCTCACATTCTACCATTGAACTACACCCGCGATGCTCCGTGCGAACCGCAACGTCCCCACTCACCCTGTAAAGAGCAAGCCAATTCCTGTATTTTAACCGATCTGAAATTTTTTTACGAATCTGGAAAATAAGCTTGTCCGCGCGGGGCGGCTGGCGTTTGTTTGTGCCCGAAAGCGCGGGCATAGCTTAATGGTAAAGCCCTAGCCTTCCAAGCTAGACACGCGGGTTCGATTCCCGCTGCCCGCTCCATTGGTTTAACTAAATACCCCGAAAAACCGCACTAAACTCATGAAAAAAACTCTTTACGCAGGTGCCTTTGGCGCCGCTCTCACCTTGATGACGACCGCCGCTAGCGTGGAGAACCTCAACCTCTCGCTCTCAGTGAAAGAGGCGGTGACGGCAGAGCACGCAGACATCCTTGCGATCGTCACTGCGCAGGTCACTGCCCACCCAGAATTTGCCTGTGAAATCGTCAAGGCTGCGATCGAAGGGTCGCGCGCCACGCCTGAAACCGTCGCCTCCATCGTCGAGGCGGCTGTAACCGCTGCTCCAGAACAAATGCGCCTAGTCTCGCAGTGCGCCGTCGCCATCGCTCCCGACGCCTTGGTCAATGTGGAAAGCGTGCTTGCCAAATTTGACCCCAACAGCGGCAAACGCCAGAGCAAAGGACACCAAGGCTCACAAGGCTCACAAGGCTCACAAGGCTCACATGGCTCACATGGCTCACATGAATCGCCCCTCGGTAATCCCTTGAATTTCCCACAGCACGGCCTAAACGAAGGGCCCTCGGGTCACGATGGGCAGCAGCAGACCAACAACAGTGGTACGGGCGGTGTCGGTGGTGGAGCTCCCTCCATGGGCGGCCATGGCGAGGGCGGTGGGTCCTTCGATCGGCCTGGTGGTCAACCGACATTCCCACCGACTCCTCCATCCAATATTCCGCCACCAGTCGTTGTCGTTCCTCCAGTGACCAACGTTAATGGTGTGCAATAACTAGCCAACCCCCTTTCATAACAATCATGAAAAGCAAAATTTCTTTTAGTTTTCTCGCGCTTTTGGCCGCAGGTTCTGCATCCGGCCAAGGATTATTCTATTCCGGCTCTGATACTCAGGATTCGCACCCGATCAAGTGGGTCGTGGGCGCGAGTGTGATGTACGATGATAACGTAAATCCTGGCAATGGAGACAAAACGAGCTCGTTTGGCATCAATCCAAGCGTGTCTGCTACGTTCGTATCGATCACCCCTCAGACCACCTGGGATGTGTATGCCCGCTTGGGTGTCATCTATTATATGGATGCTCCATCCACGATGGATGACTTCAGCCCGCAGTCGCGCGCTGGCATTAACTTTGTCCATCGCTTCAGCGAACGCCTCCGCTTCAGCAGCACCAATTTCGTCTCCTATGAATTGGAACCGGATTATTCATATGGTTATGCGTCGTCACGTCAAAACGGTGCCTACTTCTTCTGGCAGTCCGACAACTCGGTTGGCTTCCGCTGGACTGAGCGTTTTGCGACCTATACCGGGCTGCGATTAACTGGAACGAATTACGCGGATATCCCTAACAACGACCGTCTGACCTGGGAGGGTTATAATCAATTCCGTTATCAGTTGAGTCCTCAGACGGTGCTCACGTCTGACATTCGGTATGGTGAAACCACCGGCAACGGTGCCTCCTCCGATAGCTCAGACTTCTACCTGCTTGGCGGGGCTGAACACCGCTTCAGCGCTACCACCATCGGGATTGTCCGCGCAGGGGCTCAGTTCCACAACGTCAAGGACGGGGATTCCTATACCAGCCCTTATCTTGAATTCGCACTCAATTCGCAGATCAACCAAGCGTTGAGCGTGCGTTCCTATATGCGCTATGGCATTGAATCCAATGGCAACATCCAATCGATCTCAGCGGTTGGTCCACTAGTTCAATTTGATAACCAGCAGGTGTTCCGCCTCGGGGTCACCGGTGAATACGCAATTTCCTCGAAGTTCTCGCTATTCAGTGGTATCGATTACATTCCGACCTCGTATGCGGGTGGCTTCACAGTTCCTGGCGGCTTGGCCGTGAGTGATAGCTCAACCGACATCTTCAATGTTTACATCGGCATGTCGGTGAAGTTTAACGACTGCCTTACCGGTTCGATCTCGTACAATTATACCGACTCGAGTTCCGACTTCCAATATGACAACTACAATCGGAACCGCATTAATCTGGGCTTGAGTACACAGTTCTGATCAGAACGCTTGATTTGTGAACTACAATCCTTTGCTGGAACCCTTGTTTGCTTAACTACGAACTCCTGCAATGTGCTCATTGCAGGAGTTCTTTTTTTGAATGGGACACCCTGAATCTGTGACAAATTCTTATTAATGAACCTCTCATCTCCGCAACAAAACGAAGCCACCTTGCACGCCGTGGATTATTGGCAGGTAATCCGCAACCGCTACGGGATCATCTTGTTGACGCTGTTGCTAGTGTTCATGACGGCATCGGTCATCACCTACGTGATGCCTAAGAAATATGAGAGCGAAACGACCATCGAGGTGAAACCCCGAGTGGCCGGAATGTCGCCGCTGGGGTCCAAGGTCGTGGAGTCGTCGATCACCCCAATGACCCCCCAGTTCTTCGGGACCGAATTCGAGAAAATCAAAAGCCGCAATTCACTCCAGAAGGTCGTCAAGAACCTAGAGTTGGTCAACCGTTGGAATGTGGACAATGAGAACGCTCTGCGGATTCTTAAAGGCATTGTCACCACCCAGAACATCCGCGGCACGGATTTGATTTCCATCCGCGTGCGCCACACCAATAAGGTGGATGCCAAGGACGTGACCGAAGAGGTTGCCCAGGCGTATAAGGCCTACCGAACCGAAATCGAGAGTCGGGATATCGAACGATCGCTCCACGAGCTGAACAAGGCCGTCCGCAATCAGGAAGATAAGGTCGAGGATCGCCGCAAGGTGCTCTCCACGATTGTTCGTACCAAGGGGATTATTTACAAGGGGACCGACTCATTTTACGGCCAGACTGGCGTGGACGAAGATCAGGGCGCGCGCGATGCTCTCCAAACCTATCATAAACTTGAGCAAGACAAGATGCAGCTGGAGAGCCAGATCAGCAGTCTTCTCAAGTACGACAGCGACCAATTGATGGTTTATGCATCCGGATTGGAGCTGCCAGATAACATCATCCGCAACCTTTACCCGCAATTCCAGGAAGCCAAACGCCAACTGGAAAGTCTTAAGATCAATGGCTTGGGTGAGAGCCACCCGACGGTGCTGGCGGCGGCGGACCAGATCAAGAACATGAAGCATCAGCTTGAGGAAGGGGTGGTGAATCTGCGTGCCACCTTGATGGCTCAGCTCGACCTTGCGACTAACCGCCTCAAGGGGGTTGAACTGATGAAGGATTCAACCCGCGAGGAAGCCATTAAGCGAGGGCTGGATGCGCAGGATTATGTCGATGCCAAACGGGATTTTGAAACCGACCAGGAATTGCTTCAAACGATGAAGATCAAGCAGATGGCTGAAACCATCGCGAGCAAAACACCAAGTGAGAGCGTTGAGATTCATGATGTTGCGTTTATTTCTGAGAGTCCAGTGAGTCCGAATGTTACCCTCAATTTGGTGCTAGGTGCGGTGGCGGGCTTAATCTTCGGTGTGGGTATTGCACTGTTCCTCGAATATCTCGATACTTCAGTGAAGACCCTGGAAGACGTCGAGCGATATCTGCAAGTACCGGTGCTCGCGGTCATCCCCAAGGATGTCGGAATCCTTCACAAACAAAGCGGCAACAGCCCGGACGCCGAAGCCTATCGGATTCTCCGCACTAACATCGAATTCAATCGTAAGAATCCGGCAGATAATGCCATTACCGTGGTTTCCGGCGGTGCGGGAGAAGGAAAATCCACCACGCTGATCAACCTGGCGTACATCTGCGCGCAGGGCGGCTATACTACCTTGATGATCGACGCGGACTTACGCCGCCCGCGGTTGCACACTTTCTTTGATATTAACAACTCGGTGGGTCTCACCAACTATCTAACCACTGAGATGGTGTTGGAGGATGTCATCCTTCAGACTCCGGTGGACAATCTGTTTTTCATGCCCTCTGGGATCCTGCCGGCGGATGCGGCTGGGATACTCAACTCGCGGCGGATGTCGGAGTTGCTACAAGATGTGAAGCAGCGGTTTGACCTCGTGCTGGTTGATAGTCCGCCGATTCTAGGCGTGAGTGACGCGGCGGTGCTAGCCAGTGAAGTTGACCTTGCGATGATCGTGGTCCAGCATCGGAAGCTGCCACGTAACATGCTGATGCGTGTCAAACAAGCGGTTGAGAATGTAGGCGGCAATGTCATCGGCGTGGTGCTGAACAATGTGGACGTCCGCAGTGATAGCCAATACCAGTATTACACGAGCTATTACACCTACTACGCACCCACCGACGCTCAGGACACTGGGACTCCAACGGTGGTGGCTCCAGCGAAACCTGCGGTGAAGCCGCCGGTGACGGTTGCGCGTGCCAACGATGCTGAGCACTATTGAACCTTCAAACGCTAACAAAAGATGATTTTCAAACGCATAATTACCGGCCTGTTTGTTCTCTGCTGTATGGTTGTCTCGGCGATGGCGCAGATCCAGCCAGGGCAAGCCATTACCATCACTATTTCCGGCGTGCCGGCTGAGGAAAAAGGACGCTTTGATGTGAACTACCCGGTGTCCGAGGGCGGGATGATCAACATGCCCTTCATCGGCCAAGTCCGAGCGGCTGGCCTGAGAGCCGAGCAACTCCAGTCGATGCTCGAGTCACGCTACAAGGCCGCTGGTATCTATACCCACCCGACGTTTCAGGTGATCGATTCGGATGCGAAGAAAATCCAGATGCAGGTGGTGGTGGTTGGTGGGTTTGTGCGCTCACCTGGGCCCAAGCCGTGGAACCGGACGCTGACGCTTTACCAGGCGATTCAAGCGGCTGGTGGACCGACTGAGTTTGGCAGCATGAAGCGCGTGAAGTTGTATCGTGGAAAGAGTGCTAAGGAGTATGATGTGTCGCAGCCACAGTTTATGCAGATTCCATTGGAAGTGGATGATACGATTGATGTCCCGCAGAAAAACTTCATGGGCAACTGAGCTAATGGGTCGTTGGGACGACCCGTGAGAGGCGAGCTTCTGACGTCGAGCCTTAGATGATTCCGCAGATGATGCCAGCCTTCAAGCGAAGGATATCGGGGTGCTTGACGGTGGCGCTCGGCGGTGTCGCCGTGATAGTGTTTGCCAATATTTCATGGGCGCTTGACCTTCCTGCCGAACCTTTACTCAACCTTAGGTCCGAGGAATTCCATAGGCGCGAAGCCGCGCAGGCGGATCTGTTAGTTTGGGCGCGCGCGCAGCCGCAGCCGGCGATGGACGCATTGTTCCAGCAGTCTCAGATGGCGGCGGACCCTGAGGTGAGAGAGCGCTGCCTCGCGGTGCTTCGAGACCTGGTGCATGACGAATATCTCACCGATGGTGAGGGGTTTTTAGGTATCCGCATGCAGGATGAAATCGCGAGTGTGCCAGGCGATCCCGCCCCGCGCAGTGCGACCCGGGTGATCCAGTTGGTGGGGGATTCAGCGGCTCGGCATGCCGGACTTCTCGCGAACGATCTCATCGTGGGTCTGGGAGAAGACGTTTGGCGCGAGGGCGGGGTTTCGCAATCTTTCACTGACAAAATCCGTCAGATGAAGCCCAGGACCCGGGTGGTACTCAAAGTTCTGCGCGACGGCCAGGTGATGGCGTTCGAGGTGATCCTAGGGCGTCGACCGTTCATCGCTGAACCGATGCTAGCTGACGGACGACCGGTGGATCTCGAAGCCGCCGAGCGTGTCGCCAAAGAGTCCTATTTCAACCGCTGGCTAGCTCGTAAAAAATCCTCCAACTCACGCGGCCTCGGTTTTGGAAATCGACATCCGTAAATTCCGTGGCATTTTTAAGACGCATTCGTAACTTCAATCCGTTTGATATTCATGACTCACTTTTGGTTTCGCAAAGCCGCATCCGCCGCCGCCATGGTGGCACTTACTTGTTCCGCAATGGCGCAGCAGGCAGATTTCAATGAAGTGGGCAGGCAAATGGCGATTATGCTACAAAACAGCCATTTTGCGCGCCTGCCATTCAATGAGGATCTGAGTCGGCGGTTTCTTGAGGATTTTCTGAAAGACCTCGATTTCCAGCGGCTCTATTTCACCCAGCAGGATGTGGACAAGTTTACGACCGATTATGGCAGTGTGCTTCACACGTTATTGCTGCAGGGGAAATTCATGCCAGTGGCCACTGAGATCTATCATGTTTTTGAGAAGCGCGTGGAAGAACGGGTCGTTCAGGCCGATGAATTGCTTAAAGATGGTGGGTTTGATTTTTCAGCGGATGAGTCGGTGATGTTAAGCCGAAAGACCGCGCCGTGGCCTCGCACCGATAAGGTGGCGAGCGACTTGTGGCGTTTGCAGATCAAGGAGGCGGTGCTCGCTGAGGTTCTCCGCCGGGAAATGCTCACCAAATTATCCAAGGAGCAGGGCAAGCAGGACCCGGGCAAGGATGACCGCAGTCCGAAGGACAAAGTGGCGCTGCGCTACAAGCGGTTTTTGGCGAGTGTCAAGGATGTGGACGAGGAGGAAATTGCCAATTACTTCCTCGGGGCGGTGGCGCGTGCTTACGATCCCCATACCGATTACATGAGTGATCGGGCGAGCAGTCGCTTCAGGGATGCGATGAAAAACGAGCTCATTGGCATCGGTGCGATGCTCCAGGCGGAGGAGGATGGCGCGACCAAGATCGTCGGCATCGTCGTCGGCGGCCCCGCCGATCAGGAGGGCTCGCTAAAGCTCAGTGACCGACTCATCGCCGTGGATATGCTCAATACCGGCAAGGCAGAGGACATGCAGGATATCATGTTCATGAAGATCGACAAGGTCGTGGACCGGATTCGTGGCAAGGAAGGCACCGCTGTGGCTATCAAGGTGGAGCCTGCAGGCGGGGCTCCTGGCGAAACCAAGATCATTGTCATTCATCGAGGGAAGGTGGAGTTGAAGGATGAGCAAGCCAGCGGCGAACTGATCGAGATGCAGGTCTCCAAACGCTCGGTCCGCCGCCTCGGCGTCATCACCCTGCCGTCGTTCTATGCCGATTTCGAGGAGGGCAAGGTGAGTAGCGCCACCGATGTCGAAAAAATCCTGAAGCGCTTAACGGAGGAGAGAATCGACGGGTTGATCCTAGATCTCCGCAACAATGGGGGTGGTTCGCTCGAGGAGGTTCGGCGCATGACGGGCTTCTTCATGGATCGCGGTCCAGTCGTGCAGGTGAAAAATACCCTCAGTCAGGTGCAGGTCAAGGATTCGGAGAATGGCAAACCAATCTATAGCGGACCGATGGTGGTCCTCACTGACAAGAGCAGCGCCTCCGCCAGCGAGATTCTCGCCGGCGCGCTCCAAGATTATAATCGGGCGGTCGTCGTCGGCGAGTCGTCCACTTTCGGCAAGGGAACGGTTCAGCAACCTATGGATATTGGGCGCATGCTGCCGCTGTTTTCAGTTAGAAATAAGGCGGGCCTGCTCAAGGTGACTATCCAAAAATTCTATCGACCCTCGGGGTCATCGACTCAGATGGATGGGGTCAAATCCGACGTGGTTGTTCCCAGTTTGATGGACGCGCTGGAAATGGGTGAAGCCTTCCTGGATCACCCGTTGCCTCATGATCGCATTCATCGTGCGCCTGACTTTAAGCCGCTCGATGCGCAGGCATTGTTTTTGCCCCGTCTTAACGAGTTGAGCCAGCAGCGCCTCAATGCCAGTAAGGATTTTGCCTATGTGATTCAGGATGTCATGAAGACGAGGGAGCGGATCAAGGTCAACTCACTGTCGTTGAACCAGGTGGCTCGCGAAAAGGAACTCGCCGAATCCGACACCCAGCAAAAAGAACGCAACGCCGAACGCAGGAAACGCTTTGAAAAAATCGCCCGCGAGGATAAAGCTAACCTCAAATTCTTCAAGGTTTCGTTAGATGCCCTCGGTAAAGGGGTGGCACTCAAGAGCTACGATCCGACGGAGGAAGGCGGTTCCTACATGCGCCGAGCCAAGGACAAAACTGAGGATTTGGATGAAACTCCGAAATGGCCGACTGGCTTGAATCCGGTGAAACGTGAAGCTCTGGCGGTGCTGGGGGATCTCGTGGACCTTTCGGAGAATGCTCGCCTTGCAGGGCTCATCAAGTAAACTCGTTGATCCTGTGATGGACGATATTGCGGCTAATCTAGTAGGTGTCCGAGGGCGGATCGCAGCGGCCTGCGGGCGTGCCCAGCGTGACCCGGCTTCAGTCGAATTGATTGCGGTGTCCAAGACCTTTCCTGCCGCCGCAGTGCGCGAGGCCGTCGCTGCGGGGCAGGCGGTTTTCGGTGAAAGCAAATTGCAGGAGGCCGAGAGCAAAATCGCTGCGCTCGCAGGATCGCTGCAATGGCACTTTATCGGTCGGATTCAGCGTAACAAGGTGCGCCGGATCATGGCACGCTTCGACTTCATTCACGCACTGGATTCGTTGGCTTTGGCCCTCGATATGGACGAGATAGCACGTGAGTTGGGGGTGTTTCCCAAGGTGCTGGTGCAGGTGAATGTGAGCGGAGAAGCGAGCAAGGGCGGCTTCGAGCCAGCAGTGCTGCGCACCGAACTCACCACCTTGCTGGCATTGAAACGCGTGGAAATCATGGGACTGATGTGCATCCCACCGCCCGGCCCGCTGCCGGAGTCGGCGCGGCCGTGGTTTGTGGCGCTGCGCGCATTGCGTGACGATCTGGAGCAGGCATCTGGAGTGGCTCTGCCATGGCTGAGCATGGGGATGAGCGGCGATTTTGAGGTGGCGATCGAAGAAGGAGCCACTCATGTGCGCGTGGGGTCTTCAATTTTTGGGAATCGTTCCTATCGTGTGGACGGCGAACTCGGTTGAGGGCAGATTCAGCCATGCCTCTGATCCTGCAAAACGCCGTGCTCATCGGCAATGAACTCGCCCTGTCGTTTGCCGATGGCTTCGAAGCCTATTTGCCGTTGGCCATGCTCCGGCGTGCTTGCCCGTGCGCGGCCTGCCAAGGAGAACCCGACGCCCTCGGACGAGTCGTGCGCCCTACCGTCGAACACGGTCCGCGCGCGTTCGAGTTACTGAAATTCGAACCGGTGGGTGGCTACGCCATTCAATTGGCCTGGGGTGACGGCCACGCATCCGGGATTTTCACCTTTGACTATCTGCAAAAGCTCGCCCAATTGCCGCCCTCGTAATCTGCGTTCGTTGTGGCGAGGGTGGACGATCCTGCGTCCACCCTCTCGTCTTCCCCCATGCTACCGTGATTTCCGCTAGATCCATCTTGGCGTCATTGCCTCTCCTTCCACCCAAGGAGGTGGCGGCTTTGGCGGCGGTTGGCTATCAGACAGCGGCGCAGGTGTTAGACCATCTGCCCAAACGCCATGAGGACCGCCGCCGCTTTGATCTTTTTCCTAACCAACCATCCGCCGCCGCGGTCTGCCTGCGTGGTGTCGTGATCGATTCCGCCATGCGCCACATCGGGGCGGGCCGTGGGTATTACGAGGCGATCGTGATGGATGGGACGGGCGGGGTTTTTGGGTCTGGAAAAATTACCTGCCGCTGGTTTAATATGCCATTCATCCACAAGGTCGTCGCTACTGGCCAGGAGGTGGTCGTCTATGGCAAGGTCAAGGAGGTCAGCGGTCGATTGATCATTGATCACCCGGAATTCGAGGTGCTGCGCGACGACGACGCCGGTGCCGCGTCCATCCACCTGGAGCGAATTGTGCCGATCTATCGGAATATCGCCGGCCTCGCTCAGCGGCGTTTGCGCGAAATCATGTATTTGCTATTGGTGGAATCCGACCCACCCTCTCTAGCTGGTGAAAGCGGGGTGGTGCCGGGTGATTCCAAGGCCGCCGCACTGTGGCAGCTCCACTTTCCCGAATCCCTGGACCTGGCGCATGCCGCTCGCCGCCGTCTGGCTCTCGAAGAGTTTTTTGCGATCCAGTTGAATGTCGCGTGGCGGCGTCGTCGCCACCAGGAACAATCTGGGCGTGTGCTGGGTAAACGCACGGTGTTGCTTACGGCGTTTTACCGGAGTTTGCCGTTTGATTTCACGGAGGCCCAGAAGCGCTCGATCCACGAAATCATTGCCGATATGAGGACCCCACGCCCAATGAATCGCCTGCTGCACGGCGATGTCGGGTCCGGTAAAACCTTCGTCGCGATGGCCGCTATGCTGCTGGCCATCGACGCCGGGTGTCAGGCCGCCTTGATGGCACCCACTCAGATTCTAGCGGAACAGCATTTTCTAACATTCAGGCGCTGGCTCGAACCGCTAGGTGTTCGGATCACCCTGCGTACTTCCAATCGTGACGAGGCCAATCACCTCGATGCGCCCGGCGAGGCCCAGATAATCATCGGAACCCACGCGCTGCTATACGATGACACGGAGTTCCGCGATCTCGGATTGGTCGTCATTGATGAACAACACAAGTTCGGAGTCTCCCAGCGGGCCACGCTAATCCGGCGCGGATTGGTGCCGGATGTGTTAGTGATGACGGCCACTCCCATTCCACGCACTCTGACGATGACCCTCTATGGTGACCTCGATGTTTCACTGCTCGATGAGAAGCCACCCGGTCGTGGTGAAATCACTACCGCCGTGCGCGTCGGCACCAAACAATCAGCGGTTACCGCATTTGTTAAAAAACACCTCGCCAGCGGTCGCCAAGCGTATCTTGTCTATCCACTCGTCGATGAGAGCGAATCCATCAAGGTGGAATCCGCCACCGAGGCGTTCGCCAAATGGTGCAAGCGCCTGCCCGCCCATCACGTCGGCTTGATTCACGGCAAGCTCCGGTCCGACGAGAAGGAGGAGGTTATGCGCCAGTTTCGAGACGGCGACCTCCGGGTGTTGGTGGCCACCACCGTGATCGAGGTGGGCGTGGATGTGCCCAATGCCACCCTCATGATCTTGCACCATGCGGAACGTTTCGGCTTAGCTCAACTTCACCAACTCCGCGGGCGCATTGGTCGCAGTGAGCACCGTGGCTACTGCATCCTCCTCACCGATGGTAAAAACCCCGACGCCCTAGCAAAACTCCAAGTGCTCGAGCAATCCGCCGACGGCTTCGAAATCGCGGAAGCTGACCTCCGCCTACGCGGCCCGGGTGATGTTCTCGGTACCCTGCAAAGCGGTCTCGCCGACCTGCGCTTTAGCGATTTTTTGCCAGACACGGCGCTCCTACGCGAGGCACGGGCACTCGCTGATCGCGTGCTGGCTGAGGACCCCTGGCTGAGTGGCAATCATTGCGCGCTGCGCTCCCTCATCCAGGTGGCGGCTGGTCCGCTGTCCGTCCAGGCGTCTGCCTGAGCGCCGGGTTCGTCCAATTACTGGTTCTTGCGATTTAGCGACGAACTCCGCATATCCTTGCATAGAGCGCGCTCTGAATGCTCAATGGTTTACCATTTTGCTGCACCGGATAGATACATGATTTATCAATAAACCCATCTTGTTGTTAGCTTTTATATCACCCCGATTCCTTTAACTGCGCACTACACATCCCATGAAGACCCTCTGGAAACGCCCTACTGCCAAATCCCTCAGCCGATGGATTATTCAAAAGCCCGGTAATCTGATGTGGATTACAGGTGCTGCCGCCTCGGTGGCGCTGGTGCTGATGTCCTGCGCCACCACGCGCACCATGATGGCTCCGCCCAGTATCCCGGGTGCCACCTTCATCGGGTCCGCCGCCTGCGGCGAGTGTCACGACAAGTTGGCCCGCGATTTCCGCACCGCTGACCATGCCAAGCTCCAAGCCAAGGGCAAGAATGCTATCGATATGGGCTGCGAATCATGTCACGGCCCAGGCAGTAAGCACAAGGATGCCGGCGGCGGCGCGGGTTCCATCGTCAACCCGAAGAAATCCCCGGAAACCTGCTTCCAATGCCACTTGGACAAGAAGGCCCAGTTCATGCTGCCATACACCCACCCGCTGCTGTCGGGTAAGGTTTCGTGCAGCGACTGCCACAACCCGCACAAGGGCAATGCCTTGAAAGGTGGCGGCACTCAGCTCAGTGGTAAAAACGAAACCTGCGCCGAATGCCACAAGGCCCAAACCGGACCCTTTATCTTCGCCCACGACGCCGTGAAGGAAGGGTGCTCATCCTGCCATAACCCGCACGGCTCGGTGAACCAGAAGATGCTCACGGAGCGCAATGCAACCCTCTGCCTGAAGTGCCACTTCGACTCGCACACCGGCGGCCAGCTGAACAATGCCATGGGCCCATCGGGCAGCCATGGTCCATCCAAGGGTGTTTCGGTGATCACACCCAATAGCCGTTTTCAGCAAGGCACTTGCTGGAGTGCGGGTTGCCACGAAGCCGTTCACGGTTCGAACACGAATGTCGAACTGCGCTTCTAACCTCATCCGTCAAACCTAACTCAATTCAGACATGAAAGCTGTTAATTTTTCCACTATCCTCGGCCAATCCAAGGCTTTGCGCTCGGTCCGCCTCGCGCTCGTCGCGCCGACGCTGGTGATGACGATGAGCCTTGCTCACGCCGGCACCAGCGCCCCCACCACCACCGCAACCACCGACCCAACCGTCGGCACAAACTGGATCGGTTTCACCATGGGCGGCGCGTTCGTCAATGGGAACGACGCCGGAATGCAGCGCCGCACCCAGACCAACGGCGACTTCTACGGCGGTATTGATTCATTCCACTTCGCCCAGGATCTCAAGCACGCGACTACGCTCACTCTCGACGGTCATGCCCTGCCCGGCATGGAAGACTACGAGTTCAATGCCAACCTTGAGAAAACCGACGTCGGCTACGTCAAGGCCGGCTACAAACAATTCCGAACCTGGTATGACGCCACCGGCGGCTATCTCCAAGGAGCCAATATGATTGGCGTCGGCAGCCAGTTTGACGACGAACAGACACTTGACCGTGGGGAGGTTTCCTTCGAGGCCGGCCTGCGCATGGAGAATCTCCCAGAAATCACTTTCTCCTATAGGCATTTGTATCGCAATGGCCAGAAGGACTCCACGAGTTGGGGCGATACGCAGAATAACTCAGGCTGGGGTGGGGCCCCAGCCAACCAGACATTCGCCTTCAAGTTGATGCCATCGCTTTGGAATATCGATGAATCCACCGATATTTTTGCGCTCGATGTGGAGCATACCCTCGGCAATACCGACCTCGGGCTGGGCTTGGTCTATGAGCGCTACGAGCTTAGTAACACGCGCACCACGCCACGC
This sequence comes from Prosthecobacter sp., assembly GCA_043722215.1. Taxonomy (GTDB): domain Bacteria; phylum Verrucomicrobiota; class Verrucomicrobiia; order Verrucomicrobiales; family Akkermansiaceae; genus Luteolibacter. The sequence goes on along the minus strand of JAYSPI010000132.1, from coordinate 5,194 downwards.
TGGGGAACCAATGGTGCTAAAGTGGGTGTTAATAATATCAGCCTCACGGAGGATACCTCAGCCGACCTGTTTGCTAGCAACATTCACAGCGTCACCCGATTCAATGACAAGGCCTGGTTGTCCTTCGCTGCATCCTATAGCAGTATGAACTCCGATATCGATGGCGGTACACGCAGCTACGCGTACGGCACTGGTATGACGCCCGCGACAACCCCTGCACGTGACTACAGCTATGACCAAATGAGCGGTGGCAGCAACGTCGGCCAGTTCATCACTAACCTCAACTTCATGTGGGTGCCGGTGGCGGATCTAACCGTTACTCCGTCGCTGCGCTATGAGAACGAGAGCACTGATAGCTACAGCCAGTTTAGGGCATATAATTCGACCTCGTGGATTGGTCTAGAATCGTTGGGAGCCTTTACGGACAAGAATGCGACGACCGAGGCGCTTGATCTCCGCTACACTGGTATGGCTGATATCGTGCTATACGCCAAAGGCCAGTGGGGCCAGGAAAACGAGGATGTCAAACGGCAGGATCTCTATCTGCCAGGTGAGTTTCTCGCGACCGATTCAAAAATCGGCGAGCAGGAATACGTGCTTGGCGCGAACTGGTATGCCCTCCGTAACCTGAGTTTCTCATTGCAGGGGTTCCACAGCACCCGCGATCAATCACTCGATCATCTGGAAGGCAATCAGACTAACTCGCCTGCTTCCGCCCCCGGTGGCGCGAACAACTTCCGCCCGATCATGACCGACCACAATGTCGCGAGTGACGACCTCAATGTTCGTCTTACGTGGCGACCGTTGGGTAATGTTTCGTTGGTATCTCGCTACGACTATCGTCACACGCAGATTGATAATACAGGAATCAACTGGAGTCTGCCGGCGGCAGCGATTCTCTATCCCAGCGTGCAAAGCGGTGACATTGCTTCACATATTTTGAGTCAGAGCGTCACCTGGAGTCCGCTAGATCGGCTCTACTTGCAGGGGAGTGTGAGTTGGGTGCGTGCTGAAACCCAGACTCCCGAGATTTACACCGGAGCATCGGATAATGACTACATCACCGGCTCGTTGTCGGCAGGCTATGCGATTGACAATCGCACCGATCTCACAGCGAGTTATACGTACTATGGTGCCAATAACTACACCAACAGCGTCAACTATTATGGTGCTAGCACAATGGGCTTCGGCCTCAACACGGAAGAACACGCCGTCAGCCTGACTCTGACACGCATGCTGACGCCCAGCATGATTTGGAACCTGCGTTACGCCTTCATGACCAGCCAAACCGACGGTGCATCGCTAGATCAAAGCGGCGGGCTGAACGACTACACGGCGCAAATGGTCTCAACAGGCTTGCAAGTTCGCTTCTGATGTGCCTAATGTTTTCCGAAGTCACTTGAAAATCCATAATCAACCCGACCCCTATATGAAAACCAAGATATCACTCGCTGTGATCGCCTGCTTGCTAGCTGCTCCTGCCGCATTCGGTGATGGTGCGGAATTGTACGCGAAAAACTGCGCGTCGTGTCATGCCAAAGATGGCACTGGCAACACGGCGATGGGCAAGAAGAGCAAGGTGAAGGACTATACGGATGCCAAAAACCAAGCCGAATTCACCGACGCGGCCGCTCTCAAGGTAATCCTTGAAGGCAAGGATAAGATGAAAGGGTATAAGGATAAAATCAGCGAGGCGGAAGCCACTGAGCTTGTCAAATATATCCGCACCTTTAAGAAATAACCCGTGACGGAGTGAAGCGATGCGGCTGCAAGGCCGACTCTCTCCACAAGGCTCGCATTCATTATCTATCCAGCGGGTCCTCGGTGACGAGGTCCCGCTTTTTTACTTCCAGACGTACACCACCCGTCAACCATGAACGATTCACCTGCCATCATCCCGCCACCTGCTGCCAATCGTCTCAGTCGACTGCGAAACTGGCTGAGCTTGGCCGGGTTTGTGCTCGCGCTGGCGGCGTTTTTTGCCTTTGTGTTGCTATTTTCGGTGGATCTTTTTGCCACCCACGCCAACCCCTACATGGGCATCCTCGCCTACGTGGTGGCTCCCATGTTCCTGCTCATGGGCTTGGCGATGGTCCTGCTGGGATATGTGGTAGAAACCCGACGCCTACGCCGTGGGTTGCCTGAAGCAGTCTCCAAATTTGAATTGCATGTTAATTTGGCACGTCAGCGCGACCGCTTGTTATTGGTGGCATTTGTGGGCGGCAGTCTTGGGTTTCTATTGCTCACGGCGTTTGGCAGTTATGAGACCTACCACCTAATGGAAACCAATTCGTTTTGTGGTGAGGCGTGCCACACGCCGATGGAGCCGGAGTACAAGGCCTACCAGCACTCGGCGCATGCCATGGTCGCATGTGTCGCGTGCCATATTGGACCGGGCACCAGGGCCTACATCCACACTAAGGTCAATGGGGTGTTGCAACTTTATCACCAGATATTGGGTGACTACAAGCGGCCGATCCAAATTCTCAAACCCAACTTGCGGTTAGCACAAGAAACCTGCCAATCCTGTCACTGGTCGCAAAAGCATTTCGGGGATGTGCCAAAATCATTTCGTCATTTTCTGGCGGACGAGAGCAACACGCCGTTTACGGTGCAGATGATCCTGAAAGTGGGCGGCAGCGATCCGGTGCATGGTCCGGTGGCGGGAATCCACTCGCACATGAATGTCTCAAACAGGATTCAATTTATCGCGTTGGATGACAAACGCCTGGAGATCCCCTGGGTCCGCGTTACCGATGCCAACGGCAAGATAACAGAATACCGCAAGGACAACTTCAAGGATGATATTTCCAAGTATCCCATCCGCAATATGGACTGCATGGATTGCCATAACCGACCGGCGCACAATTTTGCGGCTCCCAATGATGCGGTGGATCAGGCAATGGCGATGGGTCGCATCGATCGATCGATTCCATGGGCCAAGGCCAAGGTGGTCAAATCGCTTGCGCAGCCGTATGCCACTCGTGATGAGGCCCTCCAAAAAATCGAGGATTTTTTGCGCGTAGAATACCCAGGGGAGGCGCGTGTGGACGCGCTGATCACAGAGGCGAAGTCAATCTATCAGACAAATTTTTTTCCAGAGATGCAAGCCGACTGGCGTGCGCACCCCAACTTCATAGGCCACAAGGATTCCAATGGCTGCTTCCGTTGTCATGATGGCAAACATATGTCTGCTGATGGCAAGCAGTCGATCAAGGGCAGTGACTGCAACGCCTGCCATGTGATCGTGGCGCAAGGATCAGGCCAGGAACTGGAGAAGGTGAATTTGAAGGGAGTGCCATTCATTCACATCGATTCGGAATTCTCCGATCCATCATGCGCCGACTGCCATACTGGCCAGGCTCAGGAATAGCAGTGGGGCAGGGCGCTTGCCAGTGTGCAAATTCACTGCTCATTTCTTGCTTAGATATTGACGGTTATTGGGCGACCCACAACCATGCGGTTGCCTCGTTGCCTTCTCATGAAACACGCATATCTCCTACTCGGATGTCTGATCTGGTCCGCCACCGCCTGTAAACAGGACCGTGAAATCAAGGTGTACCACTTGGCCAAGGAGGCTGCTGCCAGCCCGACGGCTGAACCGCCCGCCACCTCGCACTCTGGCATGCCGAGTCCGATGGCAGCGGGTGACCCGCATGCCGGCCTGACGGCTGACCAGTTAGCCGCGACGAGTCTGCCAGTGAGTCCGCAATTTGGTGATGTGGCACCAGCGGGTTGGAGTAAGCAAGCGCTCACGCCGATGCGATTGGCCAGTTATGCCATTGCGGGTGACGGTGGCATCACGGCCGATATTTCATTTTCGATTTTGCGCCAAGCACCGGGGGGCACGCTCGCCAATGTCAACCGCTGGCGTGATCAGTTAGGTTTGCCGCCGATTGACGATGCTGCTCTCAAACAGGCGGCCCAGGTGATCACCACCTCATTTGGTGAGGGAATTCTGGTGGATCTCGATGGGCTGCCCGCAGGGGCAGATGCGGCCAAGGACGGTCGCCTGCTAGGTGCTATTGCCGACCACGATGGAGGGACGTGGTTTTTTAAGATGCGGGGTAACTCCGGGTTGGTCGCCGCAGAAAAAGATCACTTTATCCAGTGGGTGGCCACCGTGAAGCCGGCGGCGGTCACGCCACGGGTCGCTGCGCCACCGGTCGCTCTAGCAGGGGGGAGGGATGGCGGTGTGACTTGGCAGATTCCTAACGGCTGGACGGCGGTCGCGACGGCCAGTGCGATGCGCTACGCCACGCTGAGTGTGGTGGCTGCAGACGGCAGCAAGGGCGAATTGGCCGTGTCGCATTTCCCCGGTGATGTCGGCGGTGATTTGGAGAATGTCAACCGCTGGCGTCAGCAAGTGAGTTTGCCGCCGGTGGATGCTGCCGCCTTGGTGCCACTGGTCACCCGCGTCGCGGTCGGCCCGCCCTCGTTTTCAGTCGTGGATTTGACCGGCCCGCAGACCCGCTTGGTCGCTGGGTGGACCCGTCACGGCGCGGATACCTGGTTTTTTAAATTCACTGGGCCGGATGCGCTGGTAGAGGCGGAAAAGCCGAAGTTCACGGCATTTTTGGAGTCGGTGCGTTTCAACAAACCTGAATGATGGCTGCGCTCAATCGATTGTTAGGATGGGTTTCTTCGCTGCGCCTCACGGTGCTGTGTTTGGCAGCTGCGTTCGTATTGGTATTTGCTGGGACGTTGGCGCAGGTTCGTTTGGGGTTATTTTTTGTTCAGGAGCAATACTTCCAGAGTTGGTTTATTTGGTGGCCGGTGGGTTCGACTGGGGTGAGCTTGCCGTTATTTCCCGGGGGGCATCTGATTGGTGCGTTGTTGTTAGTGAATTTACTCGCTGCGCACATCCGCCGCTTCAGTTGGACGTGGCGCAAGTTTGGAATTCAACTGACCCATCTCGGGTTGATCATCATGTTGGCCGGTGGGTTGGCTACCGATCTGTTCTCGGTGTCGAGTTTCATGCGCCTCAGGATCGGTGAAACCAAGAACTACTCGGAGGACAGCCTGCGGATGGAGTTGGCGGTGGTTGACGCGACCGACCCGGCGATGGATCGGATCACGGCGGTGCCAGGGGAGGTGTTAGCCAGTGGTGGGACGGTGGTCGACGAGTCACTTCCGTTTCGGTTCGTGGTGAAGGGTTTTTATCGTAACTCGGCACTGCGCATGATTGGGCAGG
>JAYSPI010000131.1:0-4481 GCA_043722215.1 Prosthecobacter sp. | reverse complement strand
CACAATTTCCCCCCCGTCGGTGCTGCTGGTGGTGGTGTCGCCGGGGGTTGTGTTGTTCCAGTTGCCGATTTTGACGAGGAACTGTTTGTTTTTCCTGAGGTTCTCACCGCTAGGAAGGTTACCTGCAGTTTGGATCATTTGGTTCAAGCACTCGAAGTTGCCTGGGGTGTAGCTCTGCGATTCATCCACGCCGGTGTCGCCACGGAGGAGGTGGAAATTGAACGCGACAGGCACATTATTGAGCGTGACGTCCATGCTATGGAATGAAATCTTGACGTTATATGGGTTATGCAGGGTGATCTGCGGCGAAAAAACCAGATTCACTGAATAAGCCAGTTGGCTCAGAGTCGAATTCAAGGCCGAATTTTGCGCCAAGTATGTGGATTCGACTTCGCGGGTCACTAGGCTGAAAAGAATCTCGGCTTTCGCGATGACCGGACCTGGGAAGAATGTTGTGGGTACGGCGTCCGCGACTAGCGAATGGTTATTCGTGACTGGATCGATGGGTAGGTTGGGAGGGGCGTCCAATACCAAGGTCGGGGCGGTATCGGGTGTGGCGACATTTCTGAAGCTATTATAGTAGCTCGCCAAGGTGCTCCAATACGGGTCGGATACGCTGGTGATGCCGTGCGTGGAGGCATACAATTTTTTACCGCTGAATTCGGTAGGGAGGTTGGTGGTAGTGGGGGAATTGCTCATCTCGAAGATCGATGAGAGGTCTTGCTTGAGGCCCCCGGTGCGCACATCGGTGAGTACGCCCAGCGAATACGGGGTGATGTCATTGCGGAACTGCTTGATTTTCCCTTTCGCGTTGCTGAGCAGCTCCGCCTGGTTGAGGTCGATGAGTTTGCCGGTGGTGGTCTTGGCGTCCTGGAACTCGGTGGGCGTCTGGTCGGTCGGTAGGCAGGTCAGGAGGTTGCCGTCGGGTCCTTTCATGACCGATGGGTCTGGCCGATGGCCGGCAAGCAAGGCGCGTTTTTGCGCTAGGGTGGCGTTCTGGGTTGGGTCGCGGTAGAGATTGATGCGGGCTTTGACCGATTCGTCGGCCACATGCCAGGCGAAGCCACCTTGGACGACATTGGTGCGTGTGACCGGCACTCGGCCCGCGACCACCTTCGCGCTGGCGGCCGCGCTGCTCCCCAGCGAATTGCTTCCGACGAGTTCGATGGTTGTGCCTGACCATGCGGAATTCGTGAAGTCGCGGACCGCTACATCGGCGGGGTTGGCGCTGGACACCAACCAGCGGCGGAAGCGGCTGGTTTTCTCGGTGGTGTAGGCCGGCGAGGCATTTGGGTTAAAATCATACCACGACTCCCAGGCGCCGGTGGTGTTGGGTTTGCCTGGGGTGGCGGTGAGGATTTCGGAGGTGGCGGTGACGGCACGGTCCGGACCGAGCGATTTTTGGAGGTCGCCGATTGCCAACATGAGCGCCAGGCGTGCATTCGCGCGTGCGCTCGCCATCGCTTCACCCTGGCTGGACGAGCGCAATGAGATGCTCGACAGGGTCAGCAAGCCAACGGCGATGATTGTCAGCAGAATCATCAATGAGAGCGTGACGACCAGCGCGAAGCCCTTGGATTCTTTTAATTGGATTTGGGTTTTCATGGTGGGACCAAGAGTTTTGGAAATTGAATTCATATGCATTGTGATTACACGAACGGCTTCACTGATGCACCAGATTCGGGCGTAGGACAATGGAAAACTTGGGAAAAACCGCCTCAGCGAGGGAGTGGGTCAGCGGGGGGATTTTGCTTGCCAAGCAATTCCTGGGGTGGGCATTTCTCATGGACAGATCCGGTGCACGCTGCGCGCCATCCCGTAAGTCCTTGTCTTGCAAGCGAAATGCCTTGTCGATGGATTGAGGTAGGGAGTGGGGTGGGGTGTTTGTCGTGAGGCTGTGGCAGATAACCAACACAACACAATGACCATGAGTATTCAATGGAAGGGCGTCATGCCCGCTACCCTGACCCAATTTAACGAGGATCTCAGCATCGACCACGGCGTGATGGCCGAGCACGGCAAATGGCTGATCGACAACGGCTGCTCCGCCATCGTGGTGCATGGTTCACTCGGCGAGGGTGCTACGCTGTCGTTCGAGGAAAAAATCGCCATCCAAAAGACCTACGTCGCGGCCACGCCCAACACGCCGATCATTCCTGGGATCGCGGCGCTATCGACGAAAGAGGCCGTCGAGTTGGCGAAGGCCGCTAAGGACAATGGCTGCCGCGGGCTGATGGTCTTGCCGCCGTACCTCTACTCGTCGGATTGGCGGGAAATGAAGGCGCACATGTCCGCAGTGATCGGCGCAACCGACCTGCCGTGCATCATCTACAATAACCCCGTCGCCTACAAAACCGATTTCGTGCCGGCCCAGATCAAGGAACTTGCTGACGAGCATGCCAATGTGGCCGCGGTCAAGGAGTCCTCGACCGACGCGCGCCGGATCGCGGGCATCCGCGAACTCTGCGGGGACCGAGTGACGCTCGGCGTGGGCGTCGATGATTGCGCGCTCGAAGGGTTTGCTATGGGCGCCAAATTCTGGATTACCGGCGTGGGCGACGCCTTCCCAGCCTACAATGTGCGCCTCTTTGATCTTGGTACCAGTGGGCGGATTGAGGAAGCCATGCCGATCTACCACTGGATGTTGCCGATGCTGCGGATGGACACGGTGGTGAAATTTGTGCAGCTCATCAAACTGCAGCAAAACTTGGCCACCGGCGGTAAACTCGGTAATAACCGGGTCCGCCCACCGCGCCTCGAACTCGTCGGCGCAGAACTCGCCGAGGCCACTGCCATCATCGAAAAGGCGCTCGCGACTGCCCCCGTCCTCTGAGCAACCCTGGCTAGAAACCCATGGTTTCTAGCCGCCCACGGGGCCACCGCGCCCCGTGAAACCCATTTTTCTACGACCCCATCCCATGACCACTCACTTACTCGGCACCTCCTTCATTGGCAATTCCCGCTCCGGCGGCACCGCCCCCTGCGGCCAAGCGACTAACCCGGCAACCGGCGAGAAACTCGCGCCGACGTACCTGGCGGCCACCGCCGAGGAAGTGGCACAGGCCGTCACGCTGGCGAGTCGCGCATTTCCGGCGTATTCGGCGCTCAGCGGGCGTGAGCGGGCGGGGTTTTTGCGTGCCATTGCCGCCAAGATTGAAGCGGCGGTTGAGCAAATCGCCGCTCGCGGGCCACTGGAAACCGGTCTGCCAGAAGGTCGGATGCGCGGTGAAACCGGTCGTACCACCGGCCAGCTCCGGATGTTTGCCGAGATGCTCGATGAGGGGTCCTGGGTGGATGCCCGCATTGAACGCGCACAAGCGGATCGCCAACCGGCCCCGAAACCCGACTTGCGCTCGATGCTCCACCCGTTAGGCCCGGTCGCTGTTTTCTGCGCCAGTAACTTCCCGCTGGCATTTTCCGTCGCGGGTGGCGACACCGCCTCCGCGCTGGCCGCCGGGTGCCCGGTAGTCGTCATCGCCCACGCATCGCACCCCGGTCTAGCGGAAATTATTGCCACTGCGGTGGTCGCTGCGGCGCGTGAATCCGGCATGCCCGAGGGGGTGTTCTCGCTGCTTTACGGCGGCGGACGCATTGTCGGTCAAGCGGTTGTGAAAAACCCGCTGATTCAGGCGGTCGGATTTACAGGTTCTCGGGCCGCTGGAGTGGCGCTGATGGAAACCGCGGCGCGCCGGGCGCAGCCGATCCCAGTTTACGCCGAAATGAGCTCGGTCAATCCACTCGTCTTGCTGCCCGGTGCCTTGGCCCGTGGCGAGGCTGCCTTGGCCGACGCATTTTACGGCTCGCTCACGCTGGGCGTCGGTCAGTTTTGCACCAATCCAGGATTGGTCTTTTTGCCAGCCGATCAAGGCGACGAATTTTTGGCGCGGCTCAAATCGCTCGTCGAGGCCGGCACGCCGGGGACGATGCTCAACGGTGCAATCTGCTCGGCCTATGCCGCAGCGGTGACGCAATTTGGGTCCGCAACGGGCGTGACTACCCACGCCCGCTGCGTGCAACCGGTCGGTCACGGCCAGTGTGCGCCCGTTGTTTTTACGGCTACAGTTGGCGATTTTATGGCCAATCCCACCCTGCAAGGTGAAATTTTTGGCCCTGGTGCATTGATCGTGCGCGGCTCGCTCGCTGAGATCGAAGCTGCCATCGCCACCCTCGAAGGCCAACTCACCGCCAGCATTCACGGCACCGAAGAGGAGCTCGCCGAGCATGCGTCGCTGGTCACTGCGCTGCAACGACGTGCCGGGCGAATCGTGTTCAATAGTTTTCCCACGGGCGTGGAAGTCTGCAGCAGCATGGTTCACGGCGGACCGTTCCCAGCAACCTCCGATGGTCGCAGCACCTCGGTCGGCACGATGGCCATCTATCGGTTTTGTCGTCCGTTGGCCTGGCAGGGGTTCCCGGACGCGCTCCTCCCGCCCGCCCTCCAGGATGCCAATCCGCTCGCAATCCAACGCATGGAATCACCT
>JAYSPI010000130.1:0-12937 GCA_043722215.1 Prosthecobacter sp. | reverse complement strand
CGAGAAAGCGGGCCTCCACCTCGCTCGCCGCGCTTCCGAAGGATACTGCTAGGTGGTGAGCGCGGAGGTACGGGCGGCAATACCGGGCGTAGTCGAAGGCAATCCCCCGTGCGCGAAGCTCATCGATATGGATCGGCAGCGCCGGATCAAAAAACCCCATGATTCCCTCAACTTGATCCATGGGCACCTGCCAAATCCGGAAAAACCCGAGGATATGGTCGATCCGATAGGCGTCGAAGTAGCGGCTCAGGTGGGCGAACCTGGACCGCCACCAGCGGTAGTCGTCCTGGCGCATGGCATCCCAGTTGTAGGTTGGAAATCCCCAGTTCTGGCCTTTGACAGCGAAGGCATCGGGTGGCGCGCCGGCCTGCGCGTCCATCTTGAACCATTGGGGTGCCGCCCAAGCATCCACCGATTGGCGGTCGATGCCGATGGGGAGGTCGCCCTTGAGTGCTAGCCCGCACTGGTGCAAGTGGTCCACCGCTGCTGCTAGTTGCTCATCTAGCAAAAATTGCAACCAAATATAATACGCCGTCGCCGGCCATTGTGAGTGGCCTGGAGTGGCAAGCGCGTGGACGCGGGCTCGGTCGAAGTGCGCCCACTCGTCCCAGCGGGTGAAGTCGGCGGTGGCGTAATGGTCGCGCAGCACGCAGAACACGGCGTAGGGGAGCAACCACTCGCGATTGGTTGCTAGAAACGCCTGCACCACAGGATCGGCCATGATTACGTCCCGGTGGTGGTTGAAGATGCGGCGGGCCAGCGAGGATTTGACGCGCATCACCGCCTCGTAATCGACCTGCTCGTGGGCGTTGAGATGCGCCCGTGCGGTAGTTAGGTCGCGGGTGAAATCCGCAGGCATGGCATAGTCGAGGTCGTCGATGCGCAAATAGATTGGGTGGAGCGCGAACACGCTGATCGCGGAATAGGGGTACGAGTCGGTCCAATTGTGTGCCGACGTCGTGTCGTTGATCGGTAATATTTGAATCATTTTGAGGCCCACGCGCTGTGCCCAATCGGCGAGCGGATGGAGGTCGGCGAACTCGCCGACGCCCAGGCTGTGGGCGGAGCGCAGCGAGAAGACGGGGATGGCGACGCCGGCCCCGCGGAACAGCGCGGCCGCGTCCCGCCGGTAACATTCATCACTCACCTGGGTCCATTGGCGGGAGGCATGCCAGCGGGCAGGCAGCTGACGGTTGTCGCCAAGCTCCAAGCTAGCAACGCGCTGCATCGCGAGATCAAACAACCCATACTTGTATTCGATGTACCAATCGGTGGGCAGATAGAGGGTTGCCTGCCAGACATTAGGAGAAGTTTCCTGCAACGGAATCGCGGCCGCCCACTGCCAATCGCCAATCTCGCGGACACTGCCGAGTAAGCACGGAACCTGGCCAGTTGGCACGGCTGCCATCCGTAGTTGGAAGCCATGGTTTGCTAGGGGAGGCGTCTGGAGGAGTGGCTGTGGGTGGCGTGGCGCGGCCACCGCACGAATCGCGGTGGTTTCAAAGGCGTAATCGACGGTGCCAGCCGAGCACCATGAATCTAGCAGTAGCAGCGTATCCGTGGTAGTTAGATCGGCGGTAGTGACTCGCGGAGCATGCCACTCATCGAGGGTCACGCCATTGGATGATTGGCGGAGTTGATAGGTGTATTCCACGCGCAACGGCAGCGCGCCGTGGGTCTCGACATGGACTTCCCATTGCTGGTCATTGAGCCAGCGCATCGGCACGACCTGATCGAGGCCCTCGCCCGGGCGGGCGTGGACGAATGCGTATTTCAACCACAGTGACTGTCCGGGATCGGTGTGATAATTCAGGCGGAAAACGAGCTTCATGAAGTGGGTGTGGAAGGGAATCGCGCCGATGTTCAAGCACCGCGCTGAGGTGGATGCCACAGCCATGACTAAGCCGCGCCGCATCAAGGTGAGCAAGCACCACCTCCCGATCCGAAATATTTCATCGCCGGAGAGCTCCCCCCCCTCGACAACGCGTCGCCGAGCCACTTCACTGGAGTCGCTGCCCGCGCGGGTTCTTGCTCGCAATTTCCCCGCGCTGGCCACTGGCATGAATGCACCGGATTTTAGAATCAAGTTACGCGAGGTACCCCATCAACCCGGGGTTTACCTGATGAAGGACCGGCTCGGGTCGATCATCTATGTTGGCAAGGCGCGCGATCTCAAAAAACGCTTATCATCGTATTTCATCGCATCCCAGAAAATGCGCGCCAGCCTCAAAACCCGTGCGCTCATCGATTCGATTCACGATTTTGAGTTTCACACGGTTCGCAATGAGGAAGAGTCGTTGTTGCTAGAAGGGAAGTTGATCAAGGACTACCGGCCGCGCTACAATGTGGCGTTCCGAGACGACAAACGGTTCCTGATGGCGAAAATTCGCTTAGCGGACGAGTGGCCGCGATTCACCACGACGCGGATGAAAAAAGACGATGGATCGAAGTATTTCGGGCCATTTCCCCATTCCAGCGCGCTCCACCACACGCTCGAGTGGCTGAACCGAGGATTCGGCCTGCGGGTCTGCCGCCCAAGCTGCCCGAGTGATGCCGACTATCGCCACTGCAACGCCGATATCATCCGCAACTGCTCCGCCCCGTGCATCGCTCGCATCACACGCGTTGCCTATGCGGCCCAAGTCGAGGAAGCATGCAAAATTCTCGAAGGGAAAGGGAAACGCGAACTGCTCGACGGCCTGCGCCACGAGATGGCGCAGGCCGCCGAGGCCCTCAACTTCGAACACGCGGCGACACTGCGCGACGTCCTCCAAAACCTCGAAAAAACCCTGTCGCCCACTCGCCAATTCAGCCGTGGCCGCGGTGTGCCGAGCACCGTCGTGCCCACCGCCGATCTGGCGGAACTTGGCGAGGCGTTGCAGCTCGCCGGGCCACCGCGGGTGATGGAGTGCTTCGATATCTCGAACGTCTCATCCAACCACATCGTGGCGTCGATGGTGCGCTTCACCGACGGGCGCCCGGATAACCAGAATTACCGCCGCTACCGGATCAAATCGGTGGTGGGTCAGGACGATTTCGCCTCGATAGCGGAGGTCATTCGCCGTCGTTATTCGAGAATATTGCTGGAAAATGCCGCTGCCAACCCGGAGTTGCAGGGGGCGCAGCACGACCTGCTCGAAGCCCAACGCCAACTCGCACGCGATGGTCGCGCAAAAATCGTCCTGCCCGACCTGGTCATTGTCGATGGGGGGAAGGGGCAACTCGGAATGGCCGCGCGCGAACTCCGCGCTCTCGGGTTGCACGCGTTGCCAGTCATCGGCCTAGCGAAACAACACGAGGAGATCTTCCTGCCCGGGCGCAGTGAATCGATCCGCCTCTCGCACGACCGGGGTGCGCTCAAGCTGCTCCAGCGCATCCGCGACGAGGCTCATCGTTTTGCGAATGCATACAACTCGTTGCTTTACCGCCGCCGGATGCGTGAAAGTCAGCTCGACGATTGCCCTGGGGTTTCCCCGAACAAAAAACGTCTGCTGCTGGAAAAGTTCGGCAGTGTCGCGCGGATCAAGGCGGCCACCGCCGAGGAAATCTCCACCTTGCCCGGAATCGCCCAAAAATCTGCGCTGGCAATCTTGGGGTTTCTTCACCGCGACGAGTAAGCCGCGGTGAGACTTACTCCGACTTCGGCAGGGATTTGTGCGAGCCGTCGCAGAGCGGGGGATTCGCGGTGTGTTTGCACTGGCACAGCCAGACGGTCTTCTTTTCAGCGATGTCGAATTTCACCGGCCGGAAACGGCTGCCTTTGTGGGCCCCATCACAAAATGGCTGGGTTGCAGAACGCCCACACGAACACCACCAATACGTTCCCGCTTCAACTTCAAGGGCTAGCGGCTTGCTGTCACAAATGATCGGTTTTTCACTCATTGGGCGCCACACTAGCGCTGATCACGCCTCAGCGCGACCTAGAAATCGCTCCAGCCCCAGTTTTCGTGGTGGCTGTGACCGTCAAATCCGCCGCCGGGTGCCGCAGATCCACTGTGGCGGGCAATCCCTCCGGCTTCTGATAGTGCGGAGCCGGTACATGCACCACAAATGTCAGCGCCAGCCAGCCCACTAGGATGAGGGAGAATCCATAGACAAAAGAACGAAGTTTCATCGAATAATACGGGGATGTTGACTATGGCGGCGGGCGGTATTTGCGCCGGATTCACCGCAAACACAATCATATTATCGCAGTTGGCCGTTCAGGCGGCGCTCAAATGGAGGTTGTCGTTGTGCCTCTCCGTGACTAGATTCTCACCCACGAGCGTTGCCCGCCGCAGCGTCATCCCGCAACTCACCACATCCATGGGTATTTTCAGCAAACCACGCCTGCGCAGCCTCGACCGTCGCGATGACATGCCGGAAGGGCTCTGGAACAAGTGCCCGGATTGTGGCGCGATGATTCACAACCTCGAACTCCAGCAGAATCTCCACGTCTGTCATCACTGCGACCACCATTTTCAAATCGACGCCCGCGCGCGCATCGACATGCTCGCCGACCCCGAGTCGTTTCAGGAAACCGACGCCAACTTGGTCTCTGCCAACCCGCTCGGGTTTCATGGGTATGAGGAAAAAATTGCGCTTTTGCGCGAAAAAACCGGTCTAGGCGACGCGGTGGTGACGGGTCGGCTGACGTTGGGCGGGCACCCGGCGATGATCGCGGTGATGGATTTTAAGTTTTTTGCTGGGTCGATGGGATCCGTGGTGGGCGAAAAAATCACGCGAGCGATCGAAACCGCCATCGCCGAACAGCGTGGCGTCATCATCGTATCGTCCTCGTCCGGCGCACGGATGCAGGAGGGCATGCTCTCACTCATGCAAATGGCGAAAACCTGCGGCGCCCTGGCCCAACTCGCCGAGGCCAAACTGCCCTACCTGTCGCTGATGACTCACCCAACCACCGGCGGCGTGACGGCATCATTCGCCACCATCGGCGATATCAACCTAGCCGAACCCAAATGTATGATTGGCTTTGCTGGCCCGCGGGTCGTCAAGGAAACCACCCACCAAAACCTTCCGCCCGGGTTTCAAACGGCGGAGTTCATGCTCGAGCACGGATTGATTGACGCCCTCGTGTCACGCCCGCAGCTGCGCGCAACGCTCACCAGCCTGCTCGCTTTCTTGATGCCGAACTAACCCGGTCCTCGATCACCCCCGCTCCGCCCGCAGCGGTGGAGACTCACCACCGGCAACTCCCACCCGACGCTTGCTGAGACCCAAGCGCGTGGCCGGTGCGCCCATGCAGCAATTTTTTTTGAATGGAATGATACATACCGCCAGTAATCCCCCAATCCCATGATCGCCTCACCTCGTTTTTCATCGTGGATCGTGCCTCTGATTTGTGTTCTGAGCACTCACCTCTGCGCGGAAATCTCACTGGTGCCACCCGATCTCACATCGCAGCGAGAGGTCGATCGCAGCCTGACCTACAACCTGGGGTCCACGGGACTGCGCGGGTGGATCTTCACCCGCCCGGTCACTTATCTCGATAGCCTCCAGGGGCGGACCACGGCGCTCAGCCGACAGATTCTAGTCACGCACGTTGGGGTGAAATCGCCCGCAGACGGAGTAATGCGCGTGGATGACGTGATCTTGGGAGCGGGCGGCACCCCCTTCAGTGACGACGCCCGCAAGAGCATCGCGCTCGCGATCCAGGAAGCCGAGAAGGAACCCAACCATGGCGTCTTGACGCTGACCCGCTGGCGGGCGGGCAAAACGGAAGAAGTGCAACTCAAGTTGCGGGTCATGGGAACCTACAGCGACACCGCACCCTACAACTGCCCGAAGTCACAGCTCATCTTCGAGGATGCCTGCAAAGCGCTCGTGAAAGAACCGCTAGAAGACAGCCAGTGGGGCGCGATTAACGGCCTTGCGCTGCTGGCAACGGGCAATCGTGACTACTTGCCCAAGCTCCAGGCCTATGCCCGAAAAATTGCGCCGCCCACGCTGAATCTGAGCGAGAAATCAGGAGGCGTGGTCTGGGGATGGGCCTACAAGAACCTGTTTCTCTGTGAGTATTACCTACAGACCGGGGACCCAGAGGTGTTGCACGGCATCAATGAATTCACCATCTCACTCGCCAAGGGCCAAGGCGTGTATGGCACGTTCGGCCATGGCCTTTCCGGACTCACCGCTGAGGGTAAATTGCATGGTCCGGTGCCTTCCTATGGCCCGATGAATGAGGTCGGGCTGATCGCCAACCTGTCCATTGTTCTGGGTCGCAAATGCGGCGTCAAGGACCCTGAGATTGATCCGGCCATTGAGCGCGGTTCCCGCTTTATCGCCTATTACGTGGATAAGGGTTCGCTGCCGTACGGAGAACACGAACCGTGGCCCTACCATGAGAACAATGGCAAGGTTTCCATGTCCGCCTTGCTGTTTTCTCTTCAACCCAACCGAATCAAGCAAACCCAGTTCTTTGCCCAGATGGCCGTCGCGGGATACAAAAGTCGCGAATGCGGCCATACCGGCCAGGGGTTCAGCTACCTGTGGAGTGCGCTGGGGGCCAATGTCGGCGGGCCCGCTGCAGCGGCGGCCTTCTTCAAGGAGTCGTCGTGGCATTTCGACCTCGCACGCCGCTGCGATGGTTCGTTCACCTACGACGGAGGCGAGCAATACGGCCCCGGCAAGACCGATGATGATACGTATTTCGGCAAGAGCGGATACTATGGCCTGAGCCCGAATGCCACCTACGTCCTGACCTACGCCATCCCGATGCAGAAACTTTGCATCACCGGCAAGGAGGCGAACCAAGCCAACTGGCTAAGTCCGCCGCAAGTGTCTGAGGCCATCGCCTCCGGCGATTTCGACTTGAGGCGCACGCGCCTCACCCCGCAACAACTCGTGGCAGCCTTCGGCGATTGGTCACCCGTCGCCCGCGGTTGGGCGGCGGAAGAACTTGCCAGGCGGCCCGAAGCAAAAACGATCATCCCCCAGCTGATCTCCATGACCTATAGCAAAGAGGCTCATATCACCCAATGCGCCTGCGAGACTCTGGGGTACCTCAACACCGCGGAGGCCCTGCCCGCATTGGTCGAGCAACTCTCACACAACGACCGCTGGGTGCGCTACAAGGCCGCTCAGGCAATCAAGAAAATGGGCCGGGCCGCAGCACCTGCCGTTCCCGACATCTTGGCCGCCGTGGCCAAGACCGCCGAACCGCTCAAGCCAGTCAATTGGGCCGACCCCATCGAGTTTGCCCACGGTCAATTGATGGCGGCCTTGTTCGCCGATGGGTTGGCCGAAACGCTGCAGAAATCTGATCCCAAGTTGCTGTATCCAGCGATTCGGATTCTATCCAGAAATCCGGCTGGGATGGCACGGGCCAATCTGCAGGGGTATTTTGAAAAGCGACTGAGCGCAGAAGACGTGCGCTTGCTGGCACCAGACCTGCTGCGGGCCATTCAGATCATGTGCCCAGCCGACACGATGTTTGCTGATGAAATCCGCATGGGTGCATTCAAAGCCCTAGTCAAATACCAGTTCAAGGAGGCGATCGAGGCCGGGGTTTGGCTCGCCAAAACCCAGAGCGGATGGCACAGCGAGGTACGGACCGGCGAGATTATGAAACTCATCGTCACTTATGGCACGGCCGCTCGCAGAGCGATACCGGGGTTGCGTGAGGTCATCCTCGCCCTCAACGCCCAAGTCACACGGGGCGAATTCCCCGGTCGTGAATTCAACGAACCCAGAATCAAGTCGGTCACTGATGCCATTCAGGCCATCGAATCCGCCACCACTCAGCCGGAATTGCGCTCGGTGAAATCGCCCGTGCCACCGCCTCACGTCACAGAGCACCTGTGATCGCCAATCCCCTATCGCCACGGGGGGGGATTCTTGGTGTGAAGTGGTCCCGCGAAACGGTGCCAGTGTCTTAGCGATGGCGCAGGAGGTTTCGGGAGTCTAGAAAGACACCGAAACCAAGGAAACGAACGAGAAGAACACACCGTGCGGAATTCAAGGCGCGAGTCGCCTTGGCGGCGCTCAGGGGCGTCAAAACCATCAATCCGATTGCCCAGGATGAAGGCGTGCTGACGGTCCAGGTGAGCGCTTGGAAGAAGGAATTGCAGGAAGGACTGCCCTCGGTTTTCCAATCCGCTGCGAAGCATCGGCTGGACGAGGAGAAGGCCGGGCCCTCCTGGAGCGCATCGACCAAAAACTCGACTGCCGGCGACCTTGGCATCTCTACCCGCCAGCCTCCGGTCAGCCGCAACCGAAAACCGGACTTGCCGAGGCTGTTTGAAACCATGAAAACAACCACCGGAAAGTTGACCACAGGAACCCTCCGCTGCGACGAGCTCGGCCACCGCCGATTCTCGCGGCGGAACCCTGTAACCCACTCACACCCGTTCCTGTTCGTGGGTTCAGGTTTCACCCACCGCTATCTGGGCACCGACGATTGGAAGGGCTTGATAGGTCACTTTGCAAAACAGGCAAAGTATGAAGTGGAGTTTGCCTTCGAGTGGTATCAGAACGAAGTGGCACGGGCGCTGGCTAATCTGCTTGCGTGCGCTGCTCTCGTCGTTTTACGATTGGGTTCTATGAACATACGAGTGAGTTCGTTGGCGGTCGTGGCCTTGGGGTTCGGAGCATGCAAGCACCAGGATTCCGCCGCACCGGTGGCAGATCAAGGGGTCGCTGCGCCTGCCGCCGCACCAGCGGCGGTGGCTCAAGTGCCGATGCGGAGTGTTGAGGATCGGGCGGCCAAGCTTGGGTTCATGAGGTATTTACTACCGGACACGGAAATCGTGATCCAATTCCAGCAGGGAGCGAAATCAGCGGATCGAATCACCTCGAGCCAGCTTTGGAAGCTCGCGCAACTTCAGATGGGCATGAGTCCGGGGGGGGCACCTGCAGCGGGTAGGCCACCGTCGTTGTTTGGCCTGGAGATGACGATGGCCCTAGGCAAGTCGGTGGGCGAACAAGTCGGTCATTTGCAGACATTGAATGGTCGGCGGGAGTATTTTCAAATGCGTATGCTGGCCAAAGCGTTCTGCGCGGCCGCCAAATCCGGCGATTTTACCGGGATGCAACACGCGCTGGCCAATCAATACGGTCAGGAGTTGGCGAAGGATCTCCTGGCCGATCCAGAATCAGGAGTGGGTTTGATCGAGCGCCTGCAGATGCCGCCGGTGTATCTTGCGTTCCGGGCAGGCGATGCGGAGCGCGCGGGCGCGGCCCAGCAACTTGCCGCCATGGTCGCCAACCTCGGGATGCTCGGCCCGATGGTGGAACCGCTGGAAATCGAGGTCAACGGTCAAAAATTTGCGGGTCACAAGATTCGCGGAGCGAAAATCGCGGAGCAGATGGAAGCGGGACGCAAGGAGATGGATGGGATGCTGGACCCAGCGGCAGTGGACCAATTGCTCGCCGCGATCGCCAAAAAAGACCTGGTGGTGGTCAGCGGCATAGTGGGTGATTATGCGATCCTCTTTATCGGTTCATCGCCCGACGACCTGAAGATCGCCGCATCCCCCGCCGAATCATTGGTCGCTGGGGAACCGCTCGCCTTCAGCGATGCCTACGCCGCCAAGGAACTCGCCGCAGTGGTGTATAGCCAACAGAGCTCCTTGGACAGATTGAACGCCGGAGCCGGTATCCTGGCCGAGATGGCTGGTGGGTTGCGCGACGGCCTGGCCGGTTCGGAGGGTCTGGGCGATACCCGCGACCTCGAGGCCCTGCTGCGCATGGTCGGCGAACGCGATGCCGCCTTGCTCAAGCTGGTGGGTAACGACACTCTCGGGATGGTGGCGTTTTTCGAGGACGGCCTAAAGATCGAATCCTACGGCGGCCGCGATAATGGCGCGATCGATTGGCAGGCACCCAACCAACTAGCAGCGCTGGGGGATCGGCCAGAGGTGGTGATGTTCGCCAACCTGACCACGGCAGGTGCCTATCACGAGACCGCGCACGGGTACCTGGCGGCGCTGATAGAAACGAGCTATGCGATGACGATGAAAATCGCGGAGATCAAGGTGGATGATCCTCAGATGAACCAATATGCAACGATGGCCAAAACGTTTGACTCCCACCTCCGCTCCGACGCGGTGGCGCTGTGGGACGCTTGCGGCGGTGGCGGCCTGGGGCGCGAACGGGCGTGGGTGGTGGATCTCAAGGGTGGACTTCCGGCGATCCCCGGACTGCCACAGACGGTCGTGGATCAAGGGAAATTCCCGCGCATTTCGGTACTGGCTCCGGTGACGGATCGGTCCAAACTCGCCGCCTCGTGGCAGCAAATGAATGCCAGCCTAACCAAGATCCTCTGCCACCTCGGCGAGCTGACCGGCAAGGAGATCCCGATGCAAAAGCCCGTTAGCTCTGAAAAAGACGGATATTCGACGTGGTTTTTTCCCTTACCGTTTTGCAGCGATGATTTCATGCCCTCGGTGACGGTGGACGACCACTGGTTTGCGGCATCCACCTCGAAGAACCAGGCGCTCGACTTGGTTCACCAGGCGGCCAAGGGGGGATCCACCCGCACTGGGCTGGAGTTTTCCATGAATTTCAAGGCCCTGCAGATGTTCGCGCGCGACACCCTCAAGGTCGTCGAGGATAACCCCACCGCAATCTTCCACGACGGTGCCGTGCCGACCGACCGCATCGCGAGCCTGCGTAAGTTTGCCGACGCACTCGATGATCTCGACCAACTCACCGTCCACGCCCGCCGCGAAGGTGGCGTACTGCGATCAACGATCCATCTAAAAACCCGCTAGAAACCGCCGTTAGATCGCGCCGGAAATCGCTCAAATCCTGTCGGTTCAAACGATTGCCCGGCAGTCTAGCATGCCTACCATGACGCTGGAACCCATCGCGATCGTCCGCAGTTGTTTCGGGAGCAAATTTGCGATTCCACGGCAGCCGGGGCTCTGTCCGAGCGCGGCGGCGGAGTTGGTGTTTCACGACCGCTGGCGTAGTCCGGATGCCATCCGGGGTATCGACGGGTTCTCGCACCTGTGGCTCATTTTCGGCTTCCACGCGACCCCTCACGCACGATGGTCACCCACCGTTCGTCCGCCACGCCTCGGTGGCAACCAACGGGTCGGCGTCTTCGCGAGTCGTTCGCCATTCCGCCCGAACGGCCTGGGGCTCTCGTTGGTCCGCCTCGAGGGCATCGACGCCACGGGTCACGATGGCCCGCGCCTCATGTTGGGTGGAGTGGACTTGCTGGACGGCACCCCAGTGTACGATATCAAGCCGTATTTACCGTACGCCGAGGCCATTCCGGACGCCGCAGGCGGTTTCTCGGCCGCAGAAATCCCGCGCCTGCGGGTTGAAATCACAGCTGCTGCGGCAGAGGATTTCGCGGGTTTACCGGCCCG
This sequence comes from Prosthecobacter sp., assembly GCA_043722215.1. GTDB lineage: Bacteria > Verrucomicrobiota > Verrucomicrobiia > Verrucomicrobiales > Akkermansiaceae > Luteolibacter. The sequence goes on along the minus strand of JAYSPI010000130.1, from coordinate 1,619 downwards.
CGCCCAAGCGGTGATCCGGGAGGTTCTCGCGCTCGACCCGCGTCCGGCGGTGCGCCGGGCGGACGATCCGGCGCGGGTCTTTGGAGCCAGCCTCTGTGGGCGCGATGTTCGTTTTACCGTGAACGCCGGGGTTTGTCGGGTGGTGGAACTCCCGGTTTGCTGAGGCCCTCCAGCATTTCGGCTTTGCACGCCGTGGGTATTCCCATAGACAGCCCCTCGACATGAGCCAGATCGTTCTTCTTTTTTCCGGACAAGGCGCCCAAAAGGTGGGCATGGGCAAGGACTTCGTGGACGCCTCGCCGGTCGCCCGCGAGATGGCGGTCCAAGCGGATGACGCCCTTGGGTTTGCGATTTCCAAGATCATGTTTGAGGGGCCAGACGAGGAACTCACGAAAACCTCGCGCTGCCAACCCGCCCTCTACCTCCACGGCTTAATGGCCCTGACTCTCATCCGCGAACGCCTGCCCAACCTCAATCCCGTCGCCGCGGCAGGCCTGTCGCTCGGCGAATTCACCGCTCACGCCGCCGCTGGAACCTTCTCGTTCGAGGATGGCTTGCGGATCGTCGGCAAACGCGGCGCGTTCATGGAGGAAGCCTGCCTCGCCACCGGCGGGGCCATGGCGGCTCTGATCGGCGGCGAGGAAGAACAAGTCCGCGCCCTCGCCATGGCAGCCGATGTGGACGTCGCCAACCTCAATGCGCCCGGCCAGATCGTCCTCTCCGGCAGCGCCGCCAACATCGACATCGCCGTCGCCAAAGCCAAGGAATTCGGCATCCGCCGCGCCATTAAACTCAACGTAGCCGGCGCATACCACTCGCGCTTGATGCAAAGCGCCCAAGACCAATTGGCCGCGGAGCTCGCCAGCCTAGCACTCAACACTCCTGCCATCCCCGTGGTGTGCAACTTTGCCGCATCCCCGGTGGCCGAGGCCACCGAAATCCGCACGATGCTTGAAAAACAAGTCACCGGCACCGTCTGTTGGACCGCTTCGATCCAAGCGCTTATCGCCATGGGCCACCGCACCTTCCTGGAACTCGGCCCCGGTAAAGTCATCGCCGGCCTCGTCGGTAAAATCGACAAAGACGCCGTCGTTCACTCAGTGGACGACCTCGCGAGCTTGGAGGTCGCAGTCACCGCTCTGTCGCTCTCCTAACTGGGCTGCGGCTTCATCATCGTTCGCTAGCGATTCTCGCGGGATGATTCCATGATTGGCATCCGGCCGTCATCACCGCCCACCGCACGCGAGAGTTGGTCTGTCACTTAATCTTCATGCACCGACCAGTTCATGAGCCTCGGCGGCGACGCTCAGCCTAATTGTTTCCCGAGCGACATGTGGTTGAGCAGTCGCTGGTTGAACTCATCGGCCATGTTGTACCCGAGGCGGCGAAGTTGCAGGTCGAGCGCGGCGATGCTCACCATGCGGGCGGTGTCGCGGCCGGGGGCGACCGGAATTTCGACGTGCGGGACGTGCTGGCCGAGGATTTCGTAGGTTTTCTGCTGCATTCCGAGGCGGTCCACTTCGTTGAGGTCGGCGTGCGGTTTGAGCATGATGACTAGGTCGAGGCGTTTGTCCGGGCGGATTGAGGCGAGGCCGTAGAGGTTGGCCACGTTGACGATG
>JAYSPI010000129.1:0-3352 GCA_043722215.1 Prosthecobacter sp. | reverse complement strand
GGATTGGATGCATTTGTGCTGATGAAGCAGCGGGATCACCGGGTATTTTTCGTGGTGACGGCGTTATTTTCGATTCCGCTATCGGCGTTCTACATGTACGCCCCGGAGTTTTTAAAGGTGCTAGGGGATGCGCGTCCGACGGGCACCATGACCATCGCGCAGGTATTGGAGGTGGTGAGCATGTTGTTAGTTGGGGTGGTGATGTCGCGGTTTCGAGTCAAGACCGTGTTGTTGTGGGCGTTGGGGTTGTCGGTGCTGCGCTTTGGGCTGAGCGCCGGTGCGGGGGCGACCGGGATGATTTTCTGGCACATCGCGGGCATCGCGCTGCACGGGGTATGTTATACGTTTTACTTTATCACGGCGCAGGTTTTTCTCGACCAGCGGGTCGCGCCGGGTTTGCGCGGGCAGGCGCAGGGGCTGCTGTCGATGGTCTCGGGCGGGATGGGGCCCTTGGCCGGGGCGTTCGTGTGTGACTGGCTGAGGAACCATTGTGTCACCGCGGATGGGCACGGATGGACCTTGTTTTGGATGTTGCTGGCGGCAATGATTGGCGGGTGCTTTGCGATGTTTGCGATGAGGTATCACGACCCGGCGAGCCTTCGGAAATCCCCCGGCGCCAATGAGGCGGGGCTTTGCTAGATACGGGCTTGCCGTTGGTGCTACGCTGATCTTGACTGCTGACCTCAGATGAAAGCCACAGGGATTTTGCGCGCGATGCGTGCTGCGCGATTTGAGCGGGTCGTCGGACAAGCGCCGAACCTTGGGCATATCGCACGCATGGCGAGGCAGCAGATGGCTCGGGGGCAGGCACCAACAACGGACGACCAGCCCGTGAGGCGGCAGCACCGCTGGCGACGGAGGTCGAGCACCGCCGTCACGGTGTGGTCGCTGGTTTTTGCGCTGATGGGCGTGGCGACTCTGGGTGTGGCCGTGTGGCTGTGGGGCGCTAACCAGGTGACCCGCGCGCAGGCTGCGGCGGTCAAGCAGGCGGTGCTTGCGGTCAATCGGCGGGTCGTTTCTCGCTGTGTTTCTCCGCCGCAGGATGTGGCGCTGGCACGGGTGAAGCGTGCGCTGCAGGTTCGCCAAGCGAGCGAAGTGGAGGAGTATTTCCGGCTTGGCAGTGCGAGTTGCGAGACAGTGGTGGCCTATTTGAAGGGCTTGGAGCAGGTGGACGGCAAGATCACCGGGTACACGTGGTTGAGTAGTCTTGATGCCAATGGGTTGTTGCTCGAGGGGGTGAAAGTCATCACTCAGGCTGGGGACATGCGGCATAGCCGTCTGGTTCTGCTGACGCCCGATGATCACGGCCGCTGGCAAATCGATTTTGAGGCCTTCGCACGGGTCGTGACACCGGCTTGGTCAGAAATCCTCTCCCAGACCGGCGTTTCTAGCCGAGTGCGGGTGATTTTCGCACAGGATAACTATTACAACGGTTGCTTCCGGGATGAGTCGCTCTGGACGTGTTATCGCCTAGGATCGGCGGATGCCACTATGGATTTGTTAGGCTACTGCCGCAAGGGTTCTGCCCAGGCGATTGCCATGGCGCGGATATTAGCCCATGGCTCGCCGAGGGCGCGAGCGGGCAGCGTCCACCGAGCGACGCTCGAAGTCGTGCGGCCGGCTGGAGCGGAGTCCCGCCAGTTTGAAATCACGCGGGTTTTGGCGGAGGACTGGGTGGTGTCTGCGATACCCTTTGATCGACCGGGCCGATAAACGCTCTGGGCGACCGTAGCGGAGATGGAAATCGACATTGGCGGGGGTGGGCGGCATCGTTTGGCCATGCATCGCCCGCGCCGCAACCGCCAAACGCCCTCGATCCGCGCCATGGTGCGCGAGACCACGCTGGCTCCAGCAGATTTGATTCTTCCGATGTTTCTGCATGACGATGAGGACGACTCAGCGATCGCCTCGATGCCGGGGGTCACCCGCTGGTCATTGGCCAGTTTGGTCCGCGAGGCCGGGGTGGCCCATGCGCTGGGAGTGCCGGCCATCGTACTCTTTCCAAAGATTGACGAGCGGCTCAGGTCGCCGTTGGCGGGGGAATCCTACCATGACGGTGGGTTGGTGCCGCGGGCGATTCGGGCGCTTAAGGCGGCCCATCCGACGCTTTGTGTCATCACTGATGTCGCGCTGGACCCCTATAACTCCGAGGGGCATGATGGCATTGTTAGGAAAAACGCGCGCGGCGAACCGATCATCCTGAACGATGAAACCGTCGAGATCCTCTGCCAGCAGGCGGTTTGCCACGCCCGCGCGGGTGCCGATATTGTGGCCCCGTCGGACATGATGGATGGTCGCGTGGCAGCCATCCGCGCCGCGTTGGACGCGGAAGACTTCACCGACGTGTTGATTCTGAGTTATACCGCGAAATACGCATCGGCGTTCTATGGGCCGTTTCGAGGGGCGCTGGATTCAGCGCCCAAGGAGGGCGATAAGCAGACCTATCAGATGGACCCGGCGAATTCCCGCGAGGCGATCCGGGAAACCCTGCTCGATATGGCCGAGGGTGCCGATATGTTGATGGTCAAACCCGCAGGGTTGTACCTCGATGTGATTGCCCGCGTCCGGGACGCCAGCACCCTGCCGGTCGCGGCCTATCAGGTAAGCGGTGAGTATCTGATGCTCAAGAGTGCGTCGGCGGGCGGATGGCTCGACGAGCGAGCCATCGTGCTGGAATCGCTGGTGGCGATTAAGCGTGCGGGGGCCACAATGATTCTAACGTATTTCGCGGTACAGGCAGCGATTTGGTTGAAGCAAGATTGACCTGCCGGCATGATGGAACCTCACTATGATGTGATCGTGATCGGCGGCGGGGCCGCCGGGTTGCTCGCTGCTGGGCGGGCGGCTGAGTTGGGTGGGCGGGTGTTGGTGTTAGAAAAAATGGAGCGGGCGGGCCGCAAGATGCTCATCAGCGGCAAAGGCCGCTGCAACATCACCAATGCGTCGCCAGCCTGCGAATTTCTACAACACGTTCATCCTAACGGTCGGTTTGTGAAACCCGCGTTTGAGCGGTTTTTTTCGCAGGACATCGTCCGCTTATTGCAGGACCATGGTTGTGACACGGTGGTGGAACGGGGCAATCGGGTGTTCCCTGTGACCAACAAAGCCGCCGATGTGGTGCGGGCATTGGTTGCGTGGGTGAGCCGTCACCACGTTGAGATTCGTTACGGCCACAAGGTGGATAGCTTGGTAATCGAGGGTGGTGCGGTGGTCGGCGTGCGAATCCACGCGCCGGGTGGACCGCAGGTCATTCGTGCCCACAACATCATTTGCTGCACCGGCGGGAAATCCTATCCGGCGACCGGTTCGGATGGGGATGGCTATCGGTTTGCGGCGGCGGCGGGCCATCGGA
>JAYSPI010000128.1:0-16229 GCA_043722215.1 Prosthecobacter sp. | reverse complement strand
TCGGCGGAGGTGACCGGGCACCATCCGGTGCCGTCCATGATGGCCACCGAGTTCCACGGTTCACCGACGCAATAGCCGTCGATGTGGCCAGCCTTGAGGTGGCCAGGCATGAGAGGGGGCGGGAGGAAGATGATCTCGACCTCCTCGCCTGCGGTCAGGCTATGGCGCCGCAACCAGGAATGCAGCAGGATATGGTGCGATGAGAACCGATGGGTTGCCGCGAGCGTCAAAGGCCGGTCCTTGTTCCACGAATGCTTGAGAAAAGCTTTCAGCCCATCGCCGCGGCCAATCTCCGGTGCAGGTAACTCGCGGGACAAGGTGATCGCATTACCATGCAAATTAAGAATCATGGGCACGGAAACCGCGCAGCTCAAGGGATTGGATCCAAGCCCGAGTGCCAGCGCGATGCCCGCAATCGATTGGGACGCATCCAAGTCCCCATAAAATATTTTATCGCGCACGCTCGCCCATCCGAGTTCGCGGGACAAGACGACGTGCAGGCCGTGACGTTGAAAGATCCCCAACTCCCATGCCACGGCGATTGGCGCGCAATCGCTCAGCGGCACGAAGCCAAGCCGGAGCGGAAAACGGTGGGGGTGTCGGCGGCTGTCGCTGGCGTTCATCCCGCCACTCTAAGCGCGTGGAGTGCCAAAGTCAGGAGTTTGGCACAGGCGATGCTTATTTATGCCAGCGGGCCGCACGCCAGCCCAGGATGTATCCTAGAAGGGTTTGAAACCGCAGATGGACATGGCTCTTATGAGATTTGAGCACAAGTCCAGCCTAACCCTTTCGATGAGACTGAAACAGCCATCCTTTATGACCTGGGTCCATCGATGGCTCTCTTTCACTTATTAGCCTTATGGACTGGGTTCCCGATTTGAGACAACTGCGAGCGTTTGTGGCGGTGGCGGAGGAGGCCAGCTTCACGCTCGCCGCCCGCCGACTGTTTGTGACCCAATCCGCCGTGAGTCATTCGCTGCGCGTCCTGGAGGAACAACTGGCGTGCAAGTTGCTCGACCGGAGCGGCAAACGAGTGGTGGTCACTCCCGAAGGTGAAATCCTGCTCAAGCGCAGCAGGCGGGTGATTTTCGAGCTCGACCAGATCGGCCGCGATCTCGACGGGATGCGCCGCTGGGGCCAGACTCGCATCCGGATCGGCGCGCCCCATACGTTGTGTCACTTCGTGATCCCGGCGGTGTTGCGCGAGCTCCGAGATTGTTTTCCACGTTGTGAACCAGTGATCGAAGCTGGCGATACGACCTTCCTGTTGGATCGTTTGGCGGCTTCGGCGCTGGATCTGGTGGTTGGGCTCAAGCCCCGCGGCCGCGACGACGATGGGTATCGACCGCTATTCCGCGACCGGCTGGCCTTGGTGGTTTCACCCATGCATCCGTGGGCACGGAATCCGGAGCGGGTCGCCGCATCTCTCCACGAGCAACAGTTCATCATTTATGCCAAAGCCACCGAAACCCACCGCCTCATTGAAGAATGGTTGGAGCTGGAAGGCGGCCGCGGCAAAAAGCCGCTGGTGATGGGAGACATGCAGGCGATCAAGGAAATGGCCAAACTTGGCATCGGCGTGGGCCTCGTCGCGCCGTGGGTGGCTGCCAAGGAAATTGCCGACGGCAGTTTGATCGTGATCCATATCGGACGTGCCAGCATCGAACGTGAATGGGGCGTCTTCCACTCGCCGAGACGCGAGCCCACCCTAGTGGAGGAAACCCTCATCGGCCTGTGTGAAATGGCGTTTGCAGCCATGCCCAGCGGTGAAGGCGGTTGACAATCAGAACGTGTAGTCGAGTTCCATCGAGAAGCGGGTGGTCGTCGGCAGCGCGGTCTTGCCGACAAACGCGTCCCCTTCGGACTCAAACACCCCCAGCTTGGCCAACGCGGTGAAGTGGTCGTCGAATTTCTTAACTAGCACCGAGTCGTATTCCCAGCCGTAGCCGGTGGAGATCTCATTGTCGCCAAACGCGTGCAGGACGTTGGTCCACTTGAGGCCGAGGAAGATCGGCAGGGTGTGGGAAAGCGACACGTCGGTCAGGCCGTGGTGGTTTCCCTCGATACGCCCGTTGACAAAGGCGTCGGCATAGCCGTTGAAGAGATGCGCGGTGGCCAGCGGGGTTTTGAAACCGGCGTTGAGTTGTTCGATGCCCAACACGAGCGTCTGGCTGCCGAAGGTTTGGGTGGCGGTGAAATGACCGTAGAACGCATCGTCATCTGCCTTGAACCCGGCCTGGTTCTGCCAGGCGATTTCGCCGTAGAGCGCCAGCCCTAGCAAGTCACCTTTGGCGCTCAGGCCGAAGGTGTTGTTATCCCAATTCGGCTTGTTTTGAAAGTCCATTAGATAGGCGTAGCCGCCAAAGGTGACGCCCTTGACGCCGGCATAGGACGCATTGAACAGGTTGACGTTGGCGGCGATATCCTGAACGTTGTCAAACAGTGGAACCGTCGTCAGCGGAGAGTCCGCTTCGTCACCGTAAATCCGGTTGATCTGGTTGAGGTAGGCATACTTGAGCGTCAAGTCGGCCAGCGACGTGTTGGTCAGCGAAATGGCATCGAAGGTTTGTTCATTCTGCCGCCAGCCGACGTTGCCGATGAAGGCAGAGTTGTCGTAGATGAGGCGTTGGCGCCCGATCTTGACGGACGTGTCACACCCCTCGTATTGGAGCAATGCTTGGTTGAGTTCGGCATTGCGGGGGTCGGCAATGACCGAGTTGGCCCGCTTGTAGGGGTAGGCCAGCGGGCCGGCATTGGCGTTGTAGTCCGCCCCGGCCACTTCGGTGAATTCACCCTCAACCAAGCCGCTCAGGCCATTCCATGCATGGGTTTTAAAGCCGAGGCGCTCGCGGAAAGTCAAGGCATTGGACGGATCTTTGGCCTCGACATCGGCGAACTCATAACGGGCGCGGATATCGATGAGCGGAGTGATCCATGGTGTGGCAGGCGCGGGAGCGAGAGGGCTCGGTTCGGTAGTCCCCGCGCAGAGGACGGGGGCGGTGGCCAGCAGGAATACAAGTTTGGTTTTCATCAGTGAGGTGGATGGTGTGAATGGCGTGATGCCCGGGCGAATTAGAGCGCGATGCCTGCCATCATCGGTAGATGAGGCAGGTCGCGAGTGAATCATTTTTCCGGCCACCATGAGCGAGGATCATAGTGGCCAGCGATAGAGTGTTAGAACGCAACCCGCTGTGCCTGGCCAGGTCACGCCATCATGGCCTGTGCGGCAGGAAACAGCACCGAGTTCTCCAAGTGAATGTGGCGGTGCAGGTCCTCTTCCAGGTCCGCTAGGCCCGCGAACAACGCGCGATAGGTATTGCACGCTTCAACTGGGGGTTGGAAACCGCCGGTTAACTCCCGCAAATTAGCCATCGCGTTTCCTACTTCATCGTGCTCGTGAATCATGCAGTTGATGGGTTCATCCAGAGGCAATGGAGCGACTTCCCCCCGGCTCATCGCCGCCACCGCGGGAAAGAGAATGCCTTCCTCTTTGGCCATGTGACTGATCAACTCCGCCTCCACATTGACCACAATGTTAAATACCTTCACCAGCGAGGGCGTGTGGCCGCCATGCACATTGGCGACCCGCTCTGCCATGGCGTGAAGACGGGGCAACTCCTCGCGCAGGAAATGATGATGAACCTCGACGATGTATGCCGCCAGTTCGGGCGGCGCCAACTCTGCCGGATTGAATCCGGGTGCAGATGGATCCGCAAGCTCGGCTTCCAGTTGCCCGAGGATGATTTCAACCGCGATGTTCTTGCGCGCGCATGCCTCGTGGAGGGTGCGCCCGCCTTGGCAGCAGAAATCGATGCCGTTACGTTGGAAGACGCGTGACCGGCCGGGACGCTCGGCGACCAACTCGCCGACAGTGCGCTCGGTGATGGGGGTTCCTGGTGATGAATGGATGGTGGGTGAATGGCTCATGGTAGGAATGCGTGTTTTGTTAGGAAGGCTGTTCGGCACCCTTGCGGGCATAGAACCACCAATTGGTGGCGGTGGCGGCGACACAATAGACCAGCACTCCTTGAAAAAACGGAATGGGTGAGCCGCAAATGACCTTCGCCTGGCCAATCAAGGTGGCAAATACAAACGGCCCATAGGCGGCGATGGCTGCAGTGAAGCCAATGACACCCGCCGCCTGTCGCGGTGAATGGGCGAAGATGACGGGAAACTGGCGGAAGGTCGCCGCATTGCCGATACCGGTGAAGAAGAACATGCCGAACATCACCGCTACAAACAGCGGAAACTGGTCCAGCGAGGTCGGAGTCAATAAGCCGCCAAAACTGAGGACAGCAGCCCCGGCAATGAGGCCAAAACCGCAAAGCTGTGTGAGTTTCGCGCCACCCCACTTGTCGGCGAGCGGTCCCGACAACACCCGCATCGCCGATCCAATGAGCGGACCGTAGAAGGCATACTTCAATGGGTCCGGGGCATTGGGAAAACCGCCATAGACCGTCTTGATCAGGAGCGGAAAGGCCGCCGACAGCCCGGCGAACGTTCCGAAGGTCATCACATAGGTGATGGTGCAGAAATAGGTGTGCTTGTTACTAAAAATATCCAGTTGTTCGCGGAACGAGGCTTTGACCGGCACATTGCGCAGCATGGTCCAGCCGGCGACCCCGAGCACGAGCAACAACGGGACATACCAGAAGGCCGAGTTTTGCAACCACATCGGGCTGGTTTTTCCCGCCTTAGTGATGGTTTGCGAGGCCCCCAACGCCCCGCCGCCAATGGCGACGGTGATGATCCACGGGGTGATAAACTGAGTGAGCGACACACCAAAATTGCCGACGCCCGCCTGGATCCCCAGCGCTGTGCCTTGCAGACGCTTGGGGAAAAACACGCTGGTGCTGGGCATATAGGATGAGAAGTCGCCGCCGCCCATGCCGAAGAGCAGCGCAAGTAACAGAAAGACCCAGAATGGCGTGGCTGGATTCATCACCGCAAACCCAAGCCCTACGCACGGCAGGATCTTCGCCAAGGTCGCGATGGCGATCACCTTGCGGGTCCCAAAGATCGGAATCAGAAACATGTGGAGCAAGCGCAGCGTGCCGCCCGCTAGGCCCGGCATGGCGGCCAGCCAGAATAATTGCATTTCGGTGAATTTGAAGCCGATGCCCGGCAGTCTAACAACTACCGCGCTCATCACGAACCAGGTGGCAAACGACAATATCAGCGAGAGCGTGGTGATCCAGAGGGTTTTCCAGGCGATTTTTTTGCCGGTGGCTTCCCAGAACGCGGGGTCCTCGGGTTTCCACTCGGTAATGCAATCGGTGGTGGCGGGTGGTGGGGCTTGGCTCATAAAATTGGGGTTACAGTGGGGTGCGGGTTTTGGCGGCAGCGCGGGATTTTCTGGCTTGGCGGATCGGGTTGGGGAGATAACGGAGCAGCGCCACCCCGCTCAGAAATAGCAGAGTGGAGGCGATGAAGGCCGGCCATTTCAAGGTTTCGACCCCTTCGAGGGAAACATTGAGGACGGCAGTCAGCAGCCAGATCTGCATGATTAAAATCAGGATGAGCACACAGACCACTCCTAACAACAAGGTGTTGGTTTTACTCGGGTGCGCCTGGCGCTGGGCTTCGCGGAAGTCGCTCATGCCTGGCTCCTTTCCTTGACGAAAATCTCGTCACCCTTGACGACCACATCCAAGCGGTGCAGCGGTCGCGGTGGCGGTCCTTGCAGCACCCTGCCGCTGCGCACGTCGAAAGACCCTTTGTGGCACGGGCATTCGATCCGGGCGGTGTCTGGTGAATAATAGACCGCACACGACAAATGGGTGCATTTCTGCTCGTAGGCAAACCACTCGTGCTCGGTCGGTCGCACCAGGATGAAGGGCATCTTGGTGCCTTCTAACCGGAATGGGTGGGTGCCACCCACCACCACCTCGTCAGTTAGACAAACCCGGATTTCGCCGAGAATCCTGAAGGGCGGCAGGAAGCGGTCCTTGATCGCCACCCAACCGGTGCCCGCCGCCATGCCCCCCGAGACCAAACACAGGAATTTGGCGAACTCGCGCCGCGAGACGTGCTCGGCCTCGACCCGTTCGATCGGGAAATCGACTTCGTAGGCGGGTTTGGGCGGTAGATCAGGGGTGTTCATGGGTTAGGTTCCTCTCCATCCACGACCAACTCGGTCGCTCCTTTGGGCATCATGATGTTGACCTTGGTTTTGACAAATTGGCGGCCGAAGCGGAATTGGTTTACCGGCGTGCTGTTAGGTCGGCGGGTGCTCATCTCGGCGCGAGTGCCATAGAACAAGGCTCCGCTCGGGCAGACCGTGGCGCACATCGGTTTCTTGCCGGCACTGGTGCGGTCGTAACACATGTTGCACTTCATCATGAGCTGCATCGACTCGATCTTCTTGGGTACCCCGAACGGGCATGCCTGGACGCAGTTGGAGCAGGCGATGCAACGCGCGGCATTGGCCGAGTGGACGATGCCAAACTCGTCCTTCATGATGGCATCCGCCGGGCATACCCGGGCGCACACTGGATCCTCACAGTGCATGCATAGCTGCACCGAGGTTTGAGGGCTCAAAAACCGGTCGACGTAATCGACCTGAATCATCGGTTCGTGGCCGTTCGTTTCGCACTCGGCGCAGGCCATCTCGCAAGCGTGGCACCCGATGCAGCGCTGCGGGTCGAGGAAAAACTCCTGATCGGTTCGGAACGTGGTGGTGATCATGGGCTGGCGTAGGCCTTGGTTTCCTCCCACGCGGGCGCCTGCCGGCCCGTCGGCTCAAGGCGGCACGCGCAGACTTTGAATTCGGGGATTTTCGACACCGGGTCGAGATGGCCGGATGTAAGTTGGTTCGCCGATTTGCGGCCCGGCCAATGGTAGGGCACGAAGACGGTGTCTTCACGGATGGTCTCGACAATCTGCGCGGGAAACTCGGCCACGCCACGCCGGGTCACCACCTTGACGAGTTCGCGTTGGCGGATGCCCAGGGTAGCCGCCAAGGCGGGGTGGATTTCGAGCAGCGGCTCCGGGTATTGTTTGACCAGCTTGCCGATGCGCCGGGTCTGGGTGCCGCTGAGGTATTGCGAAACGACCCGTCCGGTTGTTAGAATGACGGGGTATTCGGCATCGGTAATTTCGGCCGGGTCGCGGTAGGGCACGCCGTGGAAGTGAGCTCTGCCATCCGGGGTTTTGAACTTGCGGTCTTCCCATAGCCGCGGCGTGCCGGGGTGATCCTCACTCGGGCACGGCCAGAAGACGCCCATGTTGTCCTCAATCTTCTGATAGGTAATCCCGAAATAGTCGGCAGTGCCGCCCTTCGAGGCGACCCGCAGCTCATTGAAGATGGCCTCTGAGGATGTGTAATCGAAGTGCTTGCCTGCGCCGAGGCGGCGGGCGATTTCCAGCAGGATGCTTGTGTCGCTGCGGGCGTTGCCTGGCGGATTGACCGCCTTGCGGATGCGCACAACCCGTCCTTCCGCAGTGGTGACGGTGCCTTCTTCCTCTTCCTGTAGCGAACCGGGAAGGATCAGGTCGGCATGGCGAGCGGTCTCGTTGAGGAAGAAATCGATACAGACGTAGTATTCGAGTTTCTCGAGGGCGCGGCGCACGAGGTTGTTGTTAGGCAGGGAAACCAGCGGGTTGAAGCAGATGCTGATCAGCCCCTTGATTTCGCCACGGTCGATGGCCTCGATGATTTCATAGGCGGTTAGCCCCTTGCCGGGTAGATCTGTTTCGTTGATCCCCCAGACCTCGCTGATATATTTCCGGTGTTCCGGGTTTTCAATATCGCGGTTGCCGGGGAGTTGGTCGCACTTGTGGCCATGTTCGCGCCCGCCCTGGCCATTGCCTTGGCCGGTGATGGTGGCATAGCCGCAGTAGGGTTTACCGAGGCGGCCGCTGGCCAGCACTAGGTTGATGCACGCCAGCACGTTTTCCACACCTTTGCTGTGGTGCTCAATGCCACGCGCGTGTAACAGAAAACTCGTTTTTGCCGGCCCCCACCACTGCGCGGCTAGCAGAATCTTCTCTTTAGCAATGCCGGTGACGCGCTCGGCCCATTCCAGATCATAGCTGGCCACCGCTTGCTTGGCTTCCTCAAAACCGCTGGTATGATTGGCGATGAACTCGTGATCCAGCCAGTCGTGCTTGATCATCTGGTGGAGGATCGCCCCATAGAGGGCGGAATCCCGCCCCGGGCGGACCGGCAGGTGCAGGTCGGCGGTCCGCGCAATCGGCGTGAGGCGCGGGTCGACTACGATGAGTTTAGCCCCGTTGTCACGCGCCTGCCAGATCCAATGGGTGAGCGTCGGAAAGGTCTCGCTGACATTGGCACCGCAAATCATGATGATCTCAGCGTGGGCGAGATCGGCATAGGTGTTAGATGCACGATCCAGACCGAAGGCCTTCTTGTTGCCAGCACCGGCGCTGACCATGCACAGGCGCCCGTTGTAATCGAGGTTTTTGGTTTTGAGGGCGACGCGTGCGAACTTGCCCACGAGGTAGCTTTTTTCGTTAGACAGTGAAACCCCCGATAGCATGGCAAAGGCATCCGGGCCGTGTTGCGCCTGGATGCGTTGGATGTTGGCGGTGAGTTGGTCGAAGGCAGTGTCCCAGCTGATGGGGCGGAAGCCGCTGCCCTCGACGCGCGACAACGGCTCCAGCAGCCTGTCGGGGTGGTTGTTTTGTAGGTAGCGCTGAACGCCTTTGGGGCAGAGGCGCCCTTCGTTGAAGGGAAATTCCTCCCACGGCTCAAAGCCGACGACGCGGTTGTTTTTGACCAGCAATTTGATTCCGCATTGCATCCCGCAAAAACAGCAATGCGTCTTGATGACCTCATCGGGTTCATCGCGCCCGGGAAACCCTTCCAAGGGCGGGTAATGGAGCGACGGACCGAAGGCGGTTATCAGCTGTTCAGCAGGTACGGGTAGAGTGGCCATGGCGGGAAAGTGTTAGTAGGGGGCAAAGGAGCGTTGGAAGTTAATCTAACCGAAGATCGAGCCTGATGCCTGGCGGGCCTTGAGGTGGGCGGTGGCGAGAGCGGCGCGCTTGCCTTGCGGACTCAAATCGAGATGAGAGGTGCCGTCATTGCGCGTGTAATCGAAGCCGAGCTCGGTGGTCACGTCCTTGAGGTCATCGACGTGCATTTTAAAATCGAAGACCTCGCCGGTGTGCGGGCAGATGGCGGGCGGCCCATGAGTGCCAGCCTTGCGGTAAATGGCGATGCCGAGCTGGGCCGGGCGCTGGATGATGTGGAAAAACTTACCGAAGGGCAACCAGATGAGAAATAGGATCACGGTGATCGCGTGGGTGATCGCCATGAATTGGTGCGCCTGGCCGCCCATGAACTTGTAGTCCAGGGTGATGCCAAGCCCGGTCACGGAAATGGCCAGCAGCGCGATCAACGGCAGCCAATCGCCCTCAAACGTCTGAACCGCAATTTGCCCGGCATGGGTCAAGCGTCGGCGCATCAGCAGCATTACCCCGGCAATGACCAATATCGCCGACCAGTTCAACGCGTTGAAAATGGCTTCCGCAATCCAAGTGTGCAGCGGGAATTCACCCGTTTTGAAGCCGAAGGTATAGATTTCATAGGTATCGATGCCACCGAGCTTGAGCCCGAAGTGGATCCACCCGAAGACGAGCGGGAAAGTCACGGCAAAGGCAAGGATGCAGCCCGAAGCCATCAGGCGGTGTCCATAGCCGAGGGTGACGCCACGGTTGCGAATGAACTTCTGACCAAGGAAATCGCGGACGAAGTGTTTCACCAGTTCCCATCCGTAAGCGACCATGTGCCGGGAAAAAAACAGCTGCCAACCGCGCACGAAGTAACGCCAGGTGGGCGGGCGCTGCAGCCACACACTATAACGATACGCCACCCCGAAACAGGCGAAGATACAGCCGAATAAATACGCCACCAAGGCCGCATCAAAATTGGCCAGATTGCGCGAACCTAGCAGAATTGTAGCGACTAGCAGGAGAGTTGCCAATACGGCCACGGCGGCGGCGCGGAGGTTAAGTGTGCGGATCATGGCGGCGGGCTGACCATAGGAACTCGGCGGTGATCCGCCGAATGTGGCTCGTACGAGGAGTTGAGTTAACGATGAGTCGGCTTGGAATGCATGGCTTGGGATGCATTACAATGGCTTGATAGAGGGTTGAGAGGATCGTTGCTTCCGCGCGTTGTGAGACGTCTTCTTGGCGGTTTTAGACGCCCGCGGTCGAGGCTTTGTGGCGGGAGTGGATACGTGTTGAAAAACCGATAGCCGGGTATCTTCCAAAAAACTGCGATTCCTGTAGCTCAGGTCGGCGATGGTATCGTGCAACGGACAATTCTCGCCGTGACCACACCAATTCGCGCCAAATGGACACCGTGAACTTTCATCGATCTGCTCAAACAACGCCACGATCTCGATGAGACGAATCTCCCCGGGATCCTTGATCAGCGCGTAGCCGCCGCCCGGCCCGGGTTGGCTGCTCAGCAGCCCCGCACTGGCCAATTGGCTAAGCAACTTGGCCGTGAACACCGGCGAGATGTCCCGTTCCTTGCCGATGACTGCCGAACCGACACGCTCGGGAGCCTTCGCCGCGAGATAACTCATGACGGCAATCGCATTGGTGGCTGTTTTTCCGTAGCTGAACATAAGGCGAAAATCGCAAAGGTCTGGGAGAGCTTAGATGTGTCAACGCACCCGCATGGCGGGCGACATGCGGGAAATCTTTCCGCTTGCCGCAAGTAATTCAAGAATAAACCTGCGTGAATTGATTTTTCTTGTGAAATAATGACAGCAGTGCGTCTTTCCAGCACGTCGGTGGCTAGGGCCGCCGCGGTTCATCACCATCCTTCCTCCATGGATCCTTTCGGCCGCCACATTGATTACCTGCGCATCTCGGTCACCGACCGCTGCAACGAGCGCTGCCTGTACTGCATGCCGGAGGGTTATAAAGGTTGGGCACAGCGGGCCGATCATCTCACGGCGGATGAGATCGTGCGCGTCGCGGACGCCGCGTCGCAATTGGGCTTCCGCAAATTCCGCCTCACCGGCGGTGAGCCGCTGGTGCGCCATGACATCGTGGAAATCGCGCGCCGCATCTGGGACCTACCGGGTGTGGAGACGCTGGGCCTGTCGACCAACGGGCTGCGCCTCACGGAGTTGGCGCGGCCGCTCAAGCAAGCCGGCGTGCGCTCGGTCAACATCAGCCTCGACACCCTGGACCCCGCCGCCTATCAGAAGCTAACGGGAGGACGCTTGACCGCCGCACTGGCCGGCATCCACGCTGCCGCCGCCGCCGGCTTCGAATGCGTGAAACTCAACTGCGTGCTGCTGCGCGGCATCAACGATGATCAAATCATCCCGTTGGTCGAATTCGGTGCCGCCCTGGCAATGCCCGTGCGCTTCATCGAACTCATGCCGCTCGCTCCCGGCGGCCCCATCGACGACCGACATTTTTTCCCGGTTGCCGAGGCGATGGCGCGTCTCGCCGCCCACGACTTGCTGGATCCCGCCACCGACAAGCCCATCGGCCACGGCCCCGCTCGTTATTTCCGCCTGCGCACCAGCGGCGCACGGGTCGGCTTCATCGGGGCGGTCACCTGCGCGGATTTCTGTGAGACGTGCAACAAGCTGCGCCTCACCGCCGACGGCAAACTCCGCCCCTGTCTGGGCCGTCACGGGGAAATCGATCTGCTCGACGCGCTGCGTTCTGGCGCGAACACGGTTGCGACTCTGCCCGCTGCCATCGGCCAGGCGATCGCAAACAAACCGGAAAACCATTCCTTTGCCGACGATTTCGAAACCAGGCGCCCGATGATCGCCATCGGCGGATAAGCCGCCGGAACCTGGGCCAGCACTTTGCCTGCCCCCTCAGAAACACGCCTGCCATTCATGCTCTCCAACACCCTGCACACCTGCCCCCCGTTGGTACTTGGCCTGGCGTTTTTCCTGGCGGCGGCACTCTACGCCTCGGTGGGTCATGGCGGGGCGTCTGCCTATCTGGCGGTGATGGGACTGCTCGGCATGGCTCCGCCTGAGATGAAACCCATCGCGCTCACGCTCAACATCGCCGTGTCATGGCTGGCATTCACCTCCTTTGCACGCGCCGGGCATTTCCAGCCCCGCCTATTCTGGCCGCTGGCGGTGGCCTCGGTGCCCGCCGCACTGCTCGGCGGGTGGCTGCAATCCCCAGAGCCGGTCTTCAAGCTCATCCTGGCCGCGGCGCTCATCGTCGGCGCGTGGCGCCTCGCCTGCAACTGCAAGATGGAGGAATCGACTCTCCGCGTGCCAAGCCGACTCACCCTGATGCTGCTCGGGCTGGCAATCGGATTCCTCTCCGGGCTGATCGGCATCGGCGGCGGCATCTTTCTAACACCCTTGCTGATTCTTTTCCGCTGGAGCCCCGCCAAACCCGCCGCCGCCATTTCCGCCGCCTTCATTTGCGCCAACTCGCTGGCCGGTTTGACCGGATTCCTGACCGCCGGCCGTGCCATCCCACCGCTGGCGTGGCTCCTGCTGCCCGCCGTGCTTGGCGGCGGGTGGCTGGGAGCGCGCTGGGGCAGCCACCGTGCGGGCTCGCCGGCGCTTTTGCGAGTCCTCGCGACGGTGTTGATGGTGGCCGCCGCCAAATTCGTGATTCCCTAACACATCCCACCCACCATGCTGTCATTCTGCGAAGCCCTGGAGCTGCTATTAAGCCACACGCCGGTTCTGCCGGCGGAAAGCTGCCGCATTGAGCAGGCCGGTGGCCGGGTGTTGCGCGAGGAGATTCGAGCCGACCGGGCGTTTCCGCCGTTCGAGCGGGTGATGATGGATGGTTATGCCCTGCGCGCTGGCGATTGGCTGGCAGGGCACCGCTCGTGGCGCGTCACCGGGTCCGCCCCGGCCGGTCAAGCGGCGTTGGCTCTATCCGATGATCCCGGCACCTGCGTCGAGGTGATGACCGGGGCGCCTCTGCCCATGGGCGCGGACTGCATCGTGCCGCACGAGGAGGTTGCTTGGACAGGCGCGGATGCCATCACCCTCATGAGTTCCTTTGAGCCGGTTGCGGGGCGCTTCATCCACCCGACCGGATGCGACACGAGCGCAGCGCAACTCCTGCTGCGACCCGCAACGTTGTTAGGATCGCGGCAAATCGGCGTGGCCGCCTCATGCGGCGCGGCATTCTTGAGCGTCTCGTGCCCGCCGCGCATCGCCGTGATCGCCACCGGCGACGAACTGGTGGCCGTGGACGACATGCCCGCCGACCACCAGATCCGCCAATCCAACGCCCACGCCATCGCCTGCGCGCTTGGCCGTGCCGGCGTTGCACCGCAGCACGTCGGCATGCTCGGCGACGCGCCCGATGTGTTCAGGGATGCCCTGCGACAACAACTGGCGGCCTGCAACTGGCTCGTTCTAACGGGAGCAATCTCGAAGGGCCGTCGCGATTTTATCCCGGCCGTACTCGATGCCCTGGGCTGCACCCGGCTGTTTCACGGCGTGGCGCAGCGCCCGGGCAAACCCGCCGGTTGTTGGATCGGTCCGGCCGGGCAGGTGATCATGGCGCTGCCCGGCAATCCTGTGTCGGCGCTCACTGGCTTGCATGCCTTCGTGTTGCCCGCTCTCGCCGTTGCGAGCGGTTTACCGGCTCCCAAGCGACGCTTGGTGATTGCGGCGGGCAATCTCGATGGCTTGCCCGCCATGACCCACCACCTGCCCGTCACGCTGCGCGATGACGGCCGAGTCGAGGCTGCCGCCCCCGGCAACAGCGGGGATTTCATCGGCTTGCTCAAGAGCGATGGATTTGTCACGCTGGCGCCGCGTCGCGAGAGTCCGAGGATTTCCGCCGCCCTGCCGTTCACCCCATGGCTTTAAACCTAATATGAATCCTTCTTCCTTGCCCGCTTTAAGTCATGTTCGCGACGACCTACCGACGATGGTCGATGTTTCGGCCAAGTCGGCGAATCGCCGCACCGCAGTGGCCTCCGTGCAAGTCGTGCTCGGGGTGGAACTCATGGCCCGCTTTGAAGGCAACGAATTGCACGGCCCGAAAGGAGCGGTCATGCAAACAGCGATCATCGCCGGCACCATGGCCGTCAAGAATACCAGCCTGCTCATTCCCTTCTGCCACCCACTGCCCGTCGAACACTGCGCGTTTGACTTCACACTCACGCACGACGGCCTGCGGATCCGCTGTGAAGTCACCTCCACCGGCAAGACCGGGATCGAAATGGAGGCGCTGACCGGTGCCAGCGTCGCCGCTCTCACCGTCTATGACATGTGCAAGGCGATCAACAAGGCCATCCGCATCCACGACCTCCACTTGGTGGCCAAATCCGGCGGCAAATCCGGCGACTACCACGCCGAGCCATCATGACTCCTCATGCATCCATGCCGCTGTGCGGCCTCGTTCTGGCCGGCGGCCGCAGCTCGCGCATGGGCACCGACAAGGCGGCGCTGGTCCATCCGGACGGGCGCACGCTGGCCCGGCGATGTTATGATTTGTTAGCGCAGGCCGGTTGTGAATCTGTCGCGCTGTCGCTGCGCCACGACCAGGACCTGCCGCCGGGATTTGCCGACCTGCCGGACCTCAGGCTCGTGCGCGACCCTGCCGGCATGAGTCATGGCCCGATGGGTGGCATGCTCGCCGCCATGCGCCTGCGCCCGGAGGCCGATTGGCTGATACTCGCCTGCGACCTGCCGCGTCTCGACTTGGCCACGCTCACGGAATTGGTGGTCTCGAAGCGCCCTGGCGAGCCATTCCTGTCCTACCGCAGTGAGTTTGACAATTTGCCGGAACCCTTGTGCGCGCTGTATGCCGCGGCGGCCCTGCCGATCCTCGAACAAGCACTGGCCGAGGGGATTCGCTGCCCGCGCAAACCGCTCATCCGCAACCAGTGCCGCTTGCTTGAGCCATCCACCCCGCATGCCCTAGACAACGCCAACACCCCGCAGGATTGGGCAATCGCTATCACTCCATGACCCCACTGGCCTCCTATCATGTCTGTTATTTCGGCCTGCTTGCCGAGCGCCGCGGGCTTTCCGAGGAAGGCCTACAACACCCTGCGACCACGGCCGTGGAGTTATACACTTCACTCAATGCAGCCCACCGACTGGGCCTCTCAACCGATGATTTCCGCGTTGCCGTGAATGACGAATTCGTCCTGTGGAACCACCCGCTGCACGACGGTGATCGCATCGCCCTGCTGCCGCCGATGTCCGGCGGTTAATACTTTTGATCCTCGCCGCGATGCCTGCCGAAGTCTGTTTTTCACTAACTCACCAGCCCCTCGACATCGCGGCGTTGACGACGGCACTGCATGATTGCGCCGCCGGCGCGGAGGTGACGTTCGACGGACGTGTTAGAAACCACAACAATGGCCGCGCGGTCAGCCGGTTGGAATATCAGGCCTATCCAGCACTGGCGCTTGCCACCGGTCGCCGCATACTCGAGGAAGAGAGGGCGCGCCATGGCATCCTGCGGGCGGTGGCAGAGCACCGTACCGGACCACTCGACATCGGTGAGTCCGCCGTCTGGGTGGGGGTGGCCGCAGCCCACCGGGGAACTGCTTTTGATGCGGCTCGCGCGATCATCGAGCGGTTGAAATACGAGTTGCCGGTGTGGAAGAAGGAAACCTATGCCGATGGCAGCACGGAGTGGGTGGGCCCCGACAACAAATCCGCGCAGACCGGACGCCCGCGCGATGACCTTCCCGAATGGCAAGCGGAGTTGGTGGAGATCTGGATTTCCCCGGGCAACGATTTCCGCGGCCATCACGGCATGGCCCGTGGCAACCATGGCAATGAAAGCGTGGCGGAGATCGAGTGCGTGGCGGGCATGGGGCTGCGGGGCGACCGATACTTCGGCTATCAGGCCGATTTCAAGGGTCAGGTGACGTTTTTTGACGCCGCAGCGGTGGACGCGGTGCGCCAACAATTCCAGCGACCCGATCTATCAGGCGGAGCGTTCCGCCGCAATCTCATCGTTCGGGGCGTCGATTTGTCAACTTGGGTGGGGCGGCGTTTCCGCTTTCAGGGCATCGAGTTTGAAGGCAGCGAGGAATGCAAACCTTGTTACTGGATGAACGAAACCGTGGCACCTGGGCTGGAGGCGTTTCTTAAAGCGCGCTTTCGTGGCGGACTGCGTGCCCGTGTGCTCTGCGATGGCTCGCTGCGGGTTGGTGGATGTCACCCTATTGCGCCAATGAAAGATGACACCGGAGGGGTGAGGTCGTTGCGCCATAATTCATGACACTCGGACTTGGCTGGTTTTTGCTCTTTGGGTGGTGGGTT
>JAYSPI010000127.1:0-11472 GCA_043722215.1 Prosthecobacter sp. | reverse complement strand
CGAAAGGGGTGGTCGATCGGATCAACTCTAGTTCTCCGCGGAGTGCAATCCGCCGGAACCCGCTTGGAATGAAACGCGGGCATGCTCGGGGTGATCTGGGTGGGCCATCGCACAGTTCCAGAGGCAGGCACCGCAGTGGATGCATTTCTCACGGTCGAAGACCGGGCGACCATCCTCACTCGGTGTGATCGCTTGGCCAGAGCACATTTCAACGCAGATCTTACTGTGACACGATTCGCAATCGCTCGGATAGAGGAACACCACGTGGTCGGCATAGCCACTAGGTGCCTGAACCTTGCCGCCTATCAGCAACGCGTCCTGATGTGATACCAATAACTCCCCGTCGAAGGGGATGTCCGGCCAACCGACACGATCCATCAGCGCGCCGCTGGCCGCAATCCCCTTGGTATTGCAATCCTTGCGGATGCGGGCAATTTCCTCACCGGAGATACGCCCCGCATAGTAGTTCTCCACGGTGGGCACTCGCGTATGAGGCGGCCCCGGCCGCCCCGGCATCGCCAAGCGACCGTGAGTCAGACCACTGAGCATGGTGCCGATCAGCCCGGGAATCACCCCGCGCTGGAATCCATCGCGGGCTTTTTCGGCGACCCGGCCATCGGCTTCCACCCAGCTGGCGCGGCGGCGCATGACATAACTGGCGTCGAGGTTCTCGCGAGTGAATGGGCGCTTGGCCTTGAGCAGTTCAATCACAGCCTCGGCGAGCTGAACGCCGGTGGCCCAGGCTTCGTCCACTCCCGAGTTGGTTAAAACATTCGTCGAGCCGCTGCCCTCCCCAATCCGCGCAAAACCATCACCGACGAGGTGCGGCTCGCCACGGCGGCCCGATTCCTGCAGGGATTTCGCGCCCCACGACCGGAGGCGAGCGCCCTTGAGGTGCCGCCACAGGTACGGATGCATCATCCAGTGCTGGAGGTACCGATAGGCGGTGCGGGCGGGGCTATCAAACCACGAGGGGACAAAGATCCCCAGCGAAGCAACCCGCTCGGGATGCACATAGAGAAACCCAAAAATCTCCGGCTCCGGATAGCCAATCGTGTGGAGCACGGTGCCCACTTCCAGTTCGCAACCCGCCGGCAAATCCACCACAAATTTCATCCCCAGCGCCCAATCATCCAGGTGGTGGTCGGCTGGCACGCCAAAGTGCGCATCGAGTTGCTGGCCGATCGCCCCGACCGGGCCGTCGGCGACCACCGTGAGCGGGGTGCGCACCTCCATGCCAGGCATAAACCCCTCGGCGGGGTGGCCGTCTCTAGCAACCCCCTGATCTAGCAACCTAACACCAGTGACAGCGTTGTTTTCGATGATTGCGCTACTCACCGGGCTACCCGGCCAAATTTGGACCGCGCCAGTGGCCATCACCTGATTACCGACCCACTGGGTGAACTGACCCATCGAGAGGATCAGGCCACCGTGCTTGTGGAGAAACGCCGGCGTCCACGGCAACTCCAGCGCCTGGTGCTCGACACCCAGCACGCCGCCCACTGCGCGCAGTGCAACGTCGGCGGCGCGCATCGCCAGCGGGCGGCGACTCGCGCCGACGGGATCCATCAAATAGAGGATTTTCTCGGTGGTGACCGGTGCCGCCATCGGAATCTGCGCGGGGTCGAGGTCGGGGAACGATTCACGCAGGCTGGTCGCCTGGGTCACGACCCCCGAAACGCCGAAGCCGATGTCATCGGCGCGCTCGTAACACATCACTTGCAGCGGCATCCCCGGCAGCGACGGGCTTTCTAGCGCCGGGCTACCGTCCGGGTTCATCACCGCCGCGGCCAAGGTGGTCAAAAACCCGCCTGAGGCTGGCCCAAACCCGACACACACAATATCCGCTTCCATGGTCGGACGGTCGATGGCAACGGTGGAGTTTGGCATGGGGAACGGTGACAGAATGAGAAGGATGAATCGAAAAACCTAAATCTTAAATTCTAACCATGAGATGATAGATAGCACGCTTGGTAAATTGGTTAGAATGAGAATTGACTTACATTGGGTAGTCGAGGGCCTCGGGGATCATCACGCTGGCCAAGGAGTTGGCGGCACGGTCTTTGGCGAGGCGGAACCCGTAGAGTCGGCCATCGAGCTCAGCGCGTAAACGCACACACTCGCCTAAGTCCGGAGCCTCCGAAGCCGCCAGAGGGTAGTAACCGAAGACCAATTCGCTGCAAATCCGGCTGGTTTCCCCGGCGGCGCGGGCGGCTTGGACGTGGCACAAATCAAGCAGGAAGGCGAGCGTGCCGGGCAGTTCCTCGGCCACTGAGGGATCGTCGGCACCCACGGTGGCAAGTTCTACGGCATCCAAGATTTGCTGGCGCGCGGCAATCAACCAGCACAACGCATCGGTCAACGGAAAGGTGACACCATGCCGGTTCGACTGATAGAGTTTGGCCCCATTGGCGTCCTGGGCCACCTGGAGGTGACGCACCGTCCACAGCCAGAGGGTCATCGCTGCGGCGAGCGGGCCAGCACCGGTGGCGGGCTGGGTGCCAGCGAGGGTTTCGAGATCGAGGACCCACCCTTCAAACTGGGTAATGAACAAGCTGTTGACCATGGTGATGGACAATTGGCGGCGCTGGACGGCCTCCGGGCCTTCGTAGGTCGCTTCGAGCTGGGCATCCATCCATTTGTGAGGCAGGAATCCGGGGCAGTCTTCGGTGATGCCGTAGCCGCCCATCAGACTCACCGCTTCGCGCATGATCGTGGCACCGTAGCCGGTATTCCAGAGTTTGCAGGCTGGGCAAAAGACATTCGCCTGGGCATCCAGGATCGCGTATTGCACCAATGGATTCGCCTCCAGCGTCGCCATGCGCGAGTCATCGCGGGTGGCCGCCGATTGGCGGCGGAGTGCGATGCAGTCGATGGCATCGGCCTGGATTTGCGCCATCAACTTGAAGGCACTGCGGCCGGAGAGCCCTTGTTCGGCAAACAAGCGGTCTTTTTCGCGGTCGAGTGGGTCAAGCCGGTCAAACAGTCGCGCGGTTTCAAACCCGAGGGCGGCTCCGGCCTCGCCGGTTGCCCAA
Organism: Prosthecobacter sp.; assembly: GCA_043722215.1. Lineage (GTDB taxonomy): Bacteria > Verrucomicrobiota > Verrucomicrobiia > Verrucomicrobiales > Akkermansiaceae > Luteolibacter. The sequence continues at coordinate 8,437 of JAYSPI010000127.1, read as the reverse complement.
ACGTCTACCAAGCGGTGGAGCACGTCTTGTTTGGTTTGCAGGCCGAGGTCGTAGCGAGGTGAGCCCGGGGTGCCGGTTTCGCCGCCGCGGAAGCGGCTCCGTTGGTAGCGGATGATCGGTTCGATGGCGGAGAGCAGTTTGGCGGAGGTCATCAGGCCGACCGTGACGCGGGTTCGGCGGAAGACGGCCTCGATGATTTCGCTGTGGGAGAAGTTTGGAATGATGACGCCGTTTTTCACCGTGTAGCCGCCTACAATGCGCGATGCCGGCACATCCAGATTGAAGACCGGATCACAAGTGGACGATAGTTGGTGGACCATCTTGCGAGTCGGCACCCCGGCATCCCACAGTCCCGGATCGGATTTTTCTAAGATCACGATGCAACTGCCCTTGATACGAGGGTCGGCGGAATCGACGGCCGCCGTGACCACATTGGCAAAGTCCATGTTGGTGATGAATCGCCCGCGTTTGTCGATATTGAGAACCGGCTCCTCACCGTCATCCCAACTCACCACCCGCATCTTGCCACCCAACAACCCGGTTTCAACTCCCACAAACGGAATCGGCTCAGTCAGCGCAAATGCGACCCGCGTCGCCTCGCGCGGATCGCCTGGCGCAGGTGGGCTGACTAGCGGCATGTAATGCGCGACTTGTGCCGCTGTCCCGCGTTCATGGATCGGTGCCACGCCCAAGTTGCTGGCGAGGCTGCAAGTGGCGGCACCGGCATCGACCCACGACAACTCGAAGGCGACCAGGGCGAGGGCGAGGTTTTTCGGACCCTCGATGAATCCACCAAATTCCGGGTTGAGAAAGGCAGAGGTGATCCCCGATTCGTCGTAAATCGCTAATAGATCATTTTTTTCTGCCGTCCACTCATGGGTGTTGCGGCCCCCTTGGGCGACCAAACGCGCCACCGGACCGCGGGCAATCGGCCGCACCGTTTGCACAATCATCATTAAATCGTAGCGATCTGAAAATCGCCACTGGAGCGCCCGTAGCTGGTCGGATGGAAGGGTCTGTAGGCTGGAAACGGTGTCAGTAGAGGACATGATGAAAGGCAGGGTCTAATGTGATTTTCGGCATCTAACTTGCCCATGCCGCCGGATGCAAGGCCCGTGTTAGCCCACCCCGCTGATTCTCACCTCACGGCACTCGCACGGCGCTCCGCCCCCAAACGATTTCGCGCCAGCAGTGACCTGCTCGCGCGATTAAAATCATAGCGGGTGAGGCGGCGTGCCTCGACTCACGCCATCTGCGTTTCGCCGTTAGGCCCTTGCGTGACCTGAACGATGCGCAGCGGCAAGCGCACCAAAATTTCGCCGTCGCAGCCGATGTCGATCGAATAGATGCCGGCCTCTGGAAACCGCAGCCCCTGCAGGTTCATCACGATGTTACGAGTCAGGAACGGCACATTCTTCGGCAGCGCGACCTCAAACTCAGGTTCGATCGGCATATTATTTGGATCTAGCGATTCGCCGTCCTCATTGATGATGTTGATCGATAGCTTGTGCCGACCGGCATCTTCCGGAGTGAAACAAAAACGCATCGCCAGCGCGCATGACGGATGCACCACCGGCACGGCGCGGGCCGCGAGAGTATCGAAAGTTCCAGAGATGACGAGCTTACCGTTATAATCGGCTGCAAAGTCGCACAAAGTCGCAATTTGAATGTCCATAGGGGATAATTGAATGAGGTTTCATCGCTGTCCCGCACGAACCCGCGCGGCAGCGCTAGCTATCTGAAGCGATCTGTGCTGGCCGTAAAGCCCAAACCACCAATCTCCCGGACAATCCACAAAACCGCCGCTCCACCCCAGATTCGCCCCTGATGCCCCCAGCATTTGATCCATGCCCGACCCGCCTCATCTCTCGGTGCCCACGCGCAGCATCCCTCAGGTTTTCCACAAGTTATTCACATGCGTATTCACAGCCATTCCCACCGCCTCTAGGAAATCTCCTCGCTCGATTACCAACCGATATCCCTCACCCACTCATCACCCAAAAATCCACCCACCCCCGTGAATAAGCCGCTCATAACTTGCGAATACTCCCGGAAAACTCTGTAACTCATTGATAACCAACGATTAAAATTTCACACCTTTGTTTCAATCGACCGCTTGAAACATTTTCGCCACCTCGGCACCTCACCCGCATCCCGGCCGACCGAGCGCCGATCGAGGGTTCGTGAAGTGACCACTACGCGAGCGAGAAAACCGCGCGGCGTGGCGGGAATTCCGGTTTTACCCAAGTTATTCACAATGAATGCGAGCGGGCATCACGGGCCACAATTGGTGGATTTTTCGCCTTTGATTTGACGGCTGCCGAGTGATGCGCTCTTTTCAGGGCATACCATCCACCACTCCATGTCCTCCTACGAACACCTGACTCCACCCGCCGGCGATAAAATCACCATCAAGAATGGCACACTCCGGGTACCCAACCACCCGGTAATTCCATTCATCCAGGGCGACGGCACCGGGCCGGATATCTGGAAAGCCTCACGCGGGGTGTTCGATGCCGCCGTGGAAATAGCCTACCAAGGGAGCCGCAAGATTTCTTGGTTCGAAGTCTATGCCGGCCAAACCTCGTTTGAGATGTATAAAAACAACGTCAAAGACCTCGGCAAAGCCTGGCTGCCCGACGATACCCTCACGGCCTTCCGCGAATTCCTCGTCGGCATCAAGGGACCCCTCACCACCCCGGTGGGCGGCGGCATCCGCTCGCTCAACGTCGCCCTGCGCCAAATCCTAGACCTGTATGTGTGCCTGCGCCCGGTGCGCTGGTTCACCGGCGTGCCCAGCCCGGTGAAACGCCCGGACCTCACCGATATGGTAATCTTCCGCGAAAACACCGAAGATATTTACGCGGGCATCGAATTCAAGGAAGGCACCGATGAAGCCAAGGAATTCCGGAAATTCCTCAAAAAAGCCTTCCCTGCCTCCTATCAGAAAGTTCGCTTTCCCAAAACCTCCGGCTTCGGCGTGAAACCCGTCTCGGAAGATGGCACCAAGCGCTTGGTGCGCGCCGCCATCGATTACGCCATCGCCGCGGGCAAACCGTCCATGACGCTCGTCCACAAGGGCAATATCATGAAATTCACCGAAGGCGCATTCCGCGACTGGGGCTATGAACTGGCCAAGGAGGAATACGGTGCCGTCGAACTGGATGGCGGACCGTGGTGCGTCATTCCGAATGGCAAACCCGGTGCCGGACTCATCATCAAGGACTGCATTGCCGATGCCTTCCTCCAACAACTCCTGACCCGCCCCGCCGACTACAGCGTCGTGGCCACACTCAACCTCAATGGCGACTATATCTCCGACGCCCTCGCAGCCTGCGTCGGAGGTATCGGCATCGCCCCAGGCGGCAACATCAACTACGACACCGGCCACGCCATCTTCGAAGCCACCCATGGCACCGCGCCGAAATACGCCAACCTCGATCAGGTCAACCCGGGGTCGCTCATTCTATCGGGTGAAATGATGCTCCGCCACCTCGGCTGGACCGAGGCCGCGGATCTCATCATCAAGGGCATCAACGGCGCGATCGCCGCTAAAACCGTCACTTATGACTTCGCACGGCTCATGGAAGACGCCACCGAAGTGAAGTGCTCGGCCTTCGCCGCCGCCGTGGTCAAGCACATGGCTTGACCAGCGTCATCACGCACTCGAGGTGGCGCGTGTGCGGAAATAGATCAAACGGCTGAACGTCGTCGAGTTGATAGCCACCATCACCTAACATCTTGAGATCCCGCACCTGAGTGGCAGGGTCGCATGATACATAAATGACCCGTGCCGGCCCGAAGCCGACCAATTGCGCGATGAATTCCGGCGTGCAACCTTTGCGCGGCGGGTCGATCACCACCGCCGTGTGCTCTGCGGGATAGCGAATTTGGGCGAAGATTGCCTCTGCCGAGGCCGTTAGAAAGGTAGCGTTTTCAATTTTATTAGACGCTGCATTCCGGCGTGCCCACTCACACGAGGTTTCGGAAACCTCTACGCCCGCAACCTGCTCAAAGTGCCGCGCCAAGGACAACGCGAACAACCCCGAACCGCAGTACGCATCAACCAAAAACCGCGCCCCGCCCGCCACCGCCTGCCTCGCCACATAGCCGGTAAACGCCGGCAAAATGAAGGGATTGTTCTGGAAAAAGTCTCCTGCTAGAAACTGAAACGTCAAATCCCCCACCCGTTCGGTCGCCGTCGCCTTGAAGTCGGTTTCCACGGAGTCGCCGGTGGCCCGGATCAGCACGGTCGAGCCACGCTTGAACGTCTCAGAGCGGGCACGAATCCCGGCACGGATGGCAGGCAATGCCGCATTGATCGCGTCCATGGCAATGGCACATTGCGGCACATCGACTAGCTGCGAGCGCCGCCCCATTGCTAGAAACCCGATTTCACCGATCACGCCATCGCGGGGTTTTTCAAAGTGCGGGGTAATCTTCGACCGGTAATTCCACAGTTGCTCGCTCGACAGGCAAGGGTTGACAGGGAACACAACGCCCGCCATGTGCTGCATCAACTCACCCACTTGGCGGGTTTTCCACGCTAATTGGCTATCGTAGCGCAGGTGTTGGTATTGGCAGCCACCGCAATCCCCAAACAACGGACACTCCGCCGCCACCCGTTCCGGCGACGACACCAGCACCTCCACCAAATCCGCGTGCGAACAATTTTTGTCGTTGCGAAACACCCGCGCTTTGACGGCTTCACCAGGCAGCGCAAACGGCACGAACACCACCCAACCGTCCACCCGCGCCACCCCAGACCCCAAATTGGTCAGCGCATCAATCGTCACCTCGATCTCCTGGTGATAGGAAAATGGCACGGGAACAAACTTCTTCGGTGGGCGCTGCATCATCTGAGCGCCAGCTTGCCCGGCTGCCGCGCCCTGGGCAATCGATTTCAGCAGCACTCGTGCGCCCGCCAACCCCCCTCATATCACGCCCCACCCGCTGCCTGCTGGTTCGATGATCGATTCCCATCCGTAGGGGGGGAGGTCGCGGTCATCACTCCGCTTTTTTGATTCCACCCACGGTGGCGGCATGCTTTATTGCCGCCGTCCATGTCCTCCCCAACGAAACACCCGCAGGATCACCCGCTGGCCAACATCCTGATCAATGTGATCATCCCCGTGTTGATCCTCAGCTACCTCAGCAAGGACCCCGTCATCCAAGCGAAACTCGGGAAAATCGCCCACCCCTGGCACCTCGGCCCGCTCAAGGCGATTCTACTCGCCCTCGTCCTGCCGCTCGGCTACGGCCTTTGGCACTATGCGAAAACCCGCAAGGGGAACCTCTTCTCCGCCCTCGGACTGATCTCTGTCGTGCTATCGGGCAGCCTCACTCTCTATCTGTGGAACCACGACGGCACGGTTAAACCCAATGCGGGCTTCCTGTTCGGCATCAAGGAGGCCTTAATTCCCCTCATGCTGGGGATCGCAATCCTCACCTCACACCGCTCGCCAAGCCCGTTGATCCGCGTGTTTCTCTATAACGACTCGATCTTTGATATCCCAAAAATCGAATCCCGCGTCGCAGAGATCTCGGGCCATTTGGCATATGACCGCCTAATTCTGGCCGCCACCCAACTTTTCGCCACCTCGTTTTTGCTCAGCGCCGCCCTCAACCTCGGTCTCACGCAGTGGTTTTTCCGCGGCTTCAACGCTTCCGCCATCGACGCGTTGGAAACCTACAATGCCATCATCGCCCGGGTCATCGGCTGGGCATTCGTCGTGATCGGCGTGCCCATCGTGGTATTCCTGTTCTTCACCCTGCAGCGCCTCCTCAAAGGACTCGAACGCCTCACAGGCTTCACCGAGAGCGAGTTGATGCTCCCGCGCTGACTGGCCACCGGACCATCCACGATCGCCCGACTCAGTGATGTCACTCAAGGTCCCGCGCAGATGAAAAAATCATTCATCCGCCTGCGGCTCCCATCATCCAAGACGTCGCGTTGATGGCCTCAATCGCTCCGCTCGATCAATCCACCAGGTTGTCCACGCGCTGCGCCAACTCAATGTCGAGTTCGGTCACACCGCCGGCGTCATGGGTTGTGAGCTTCAGCAGCACCTTGTGATGACGAATCGTGATCTCTGGGTAGTGCTGCGCCTCTTCTGCGATCTCTGCGAGATCATTCACAAAATCAATGGCATCATTGAACTCTTCGAACTCAATCGTGCGGGTGATGGCTTTTTTTTCATGCTCCCATTCCGGGCATTTTTTCAATGCGGAAGAAAGGTCGTCGGCTTCTAGAAGATCGGACATGTTGTTGAATCGGGAAAGAATTCCGGGGGCAATCTTGCGGCGTCAGATTCCGCCTTTGCAAGCCCGTTTCTGCCGTTCTTAAAAAGAACCCTGCAGCGGGTTGCTTCGACGGTGGATTCCAGTTATTTTTCCCACCTATGAAAACCCTCCTCGCCACCCTCAGCGCCGCATGGTCGCTTACCGCCTGCGTCCCATCCACTCCACAAGCACGCATCCAACAAAATCCAGGGAAATTCGCCGCTCTCAGCCACAATCAACAAGTTCTCATCCAACAAGGGCAAATCTCGCGTGGCATGTCACCCGATGCCGTGTATTTCGCCTGGGGCAGCCCATCCAATAGCTTCCAAGGGTCCCAAAACGGCAAATCCACCGAACGCTGGGACTACTCGTCCGCCCGCCCAGTCGCCGTGACCAACTTCTACGGTTATGCCCCCTACGCAGGCTACGGCTACGCCCCCTACGGACGGCACGGACACCCCGCCGTCGGCATCGCCTACGGACCTGAAATCGCCTACATCCCATACCGCGTCGCCTCGGTCTGGTTCCGCGACCAGCGGGTCGATGCCTGGGAGCGTGCCCGATAACCGCCATTGCGACTTGCCTTTCCGGGCCTTGTATTATTCTAAATCCCTGCAACTCTCGCCCATCTCCAAACACCATGAATTTCAAATCGCCCTTGATGCTCATCGCCGCGCTCACTGCTGCCGCTCTCTTTCCCTCTTGCACACCCGGCACCGGCGGCGGCGGCGGACTCTCTGCCTACCACGCCTATGACCGGCCGACCAAGATCCCAAGCCACCCAGGCAACGTGCAGGTCAAGGTTTCGCTCAGCAAACAACGCGTTTACGTCATGGAAGGCGCAACCGTCCTGCTGGCCATGCCGGTTTCGGTCGGCGGCCCCGCCACCCCCACTCATGCCGGCAGCTACACGATCTTCAACAAGGAGCACAAACATCGCGCCAATACCCACGGCTACGCCTACAACGGCAGCGAGGTGAAGCAAACGTTCCTCGATAAACGCCCGGCCGGTTGGTCGTTCAAAGGCACCCCAATGCCCTACTGGTGCGAGTTCTCTCCCAACTACGGGTTCCACACCGGTTGGATCAAACACTCGCCATGCACCCATGGCTGCATCCGCATGCACGAAAACCTCGCCCCTAAATTCTTCCGCCTCGTGAGCATCGGAACCCACGTCAACATCGCTTACTCCCAACCCGAAGATGCCACCTTGGGCAATATCCCTCTGCCTCCCGACTCCGGCCCACTGCCTGATTATGCCGGTTCCATGTATGTCAGTGACGGCTATTTCACCCAACACAAAACCCCCGTCTATCAGTAAAACCCAACCCCGAAATCTGGCACCTGAGCCCCGCCATGCGCGCGGCTCAGACCCGCCCACCCCAACCAAGGCCCCGCACCCCGCGCGGCCTTTTTTTGTTGCCGCTATCAACCACGCATCAAGCGCCACGCGAGCGCAGCGAGTGCCATCCCAAAAAATCCGTCTATCCAAATGGCAACTCGCTCGTGGCGCACCCGCAGGGGGTGCCACTGCAGCAGCACCACCCACAACGACCACAGCCCGATACCCAAGCCAACCACCATCGCCCACATGGCATACGGCCACCACCCCGGGTGCGCCCCATCGGCTAGAAACGACGCACACACCATGGCAAGAAACAACGGCACCTTGGGGTTAAGCAAATTGCACAATAGCCCCCGCACAAACGGCGAATGACCGTGCGCCACCCCTGCCGCAACGTGCGCCACCCCCGTTTGCCACGCCACATATACCGCTCTCAATAAGCCATAGGCCAACCATAACAGATAGACCGCCGCCACCCATTGCAAAACCCTCTGCAACAGCGGCAACCTCTGCAAAACTACCGCCACCCCACCCACCGCTAGCGTGGCATGCACCGCCAACCCGCAGCTGATCCCTCCCGCCATTTTCACCCCGGCCCGCGCCCCCTCACGCAGCGCAGTGCGCGTGATCATCACCATGTCTGGCCCCGGGCTGCACTGCCCGAGCACGATCACCCCCGCAAATATCCACAGATCATTCATCCCTCACCATCGTAAGCGTCCTAAAATTGACCCCCTTGGCGGGACAGCGTGGTCTGCTAGTCTCCGGCCATGTCGTTTGCAAAATCTCCCCTGAGACGGGGACGTAATG
>JAYSPI010000126.1:0-2337 GCA_043722215.1 Prosthecobacter sp. | reverse complement strand
AATACGCCACTAACAACACAAACAACCACGCTCCCCGGCCTCCCACGACCCATAGCTAAAATCTGTTTGCCCCTGGCTCCGCCAGGGGGACCTCTTCAGTCTGCTGGACTGAGTTGGGCCAGAATCGGCGAACTGCGGCGGCAATGGCCTTGCTTCCATCGCGCAGAACCAGCAGGTGTCTGCCTTCAGGCTCTTTCAATCCGCGAGCTGTTAGACGTTCGATCAACATACCCACAACCGTAGCATTTTCCGACGTCCCATGCTCGAAATCCAACACCCGTTTGTTGCCCTCGCGCTCAATGCCAACGGCCACCACGACGCAGATCTCGCTCGTGAGCCATACCCCATCGAACAGCACGCACAGCCAGTCCACCTCGTCTAGCGGACAATTGCGCACCAGATTGAGCTGCTCCCGGCTCTTGCGACCCACATTCTCGAATCGGCACTTTTGCTGATCGCCTTGTCCGTGGCCCGCTCCACTCCGCGAACCGGCAGCCCTTGTGCCATTGCGGGCACAACCCGCTCGAACAGCCCCTGCTGGCTTGAGGCCGCCTCATCGGTCTCCAGGCGAGCCTCACCCTCCGTTTCATGACGCACCCGCGGCCAGCGGATCTGTTCCCGGCCGCCGTCCAGATACGCAATGCCTTTTTCGGACCCGGCGCGTTGGTATAAGCTTTGATTATCAGGGTGATAGCGCGGCCCGCACAAGGCTTCGACCTCCGCGGCGGTTGCCACTCGGTGATTTCAGTTAGCCAACGGATGGGAATGCCATGCACCCGGATGCGGTAGTCAATGAGCGTGCCGGCGCGCATATCAATGAAGCCGGGTGTTCGCACCGCGAATTTCACCCACGGTGGGGTAAGCGCGTCGAGGTTTCGCGCATCGGCAAAGAAGGCAAACCCCTCGTCGCGTGGGCGGGGAAGCCAAACTTCGGTTTGCAGGGTGAATTCTTTCATCTCTGATGGGAAGATGCCCGGCAGCCGGTCAAATCAGTTTCACGGCGACGATGATCAGCGCGACCGGGAGCGTGATGCCGAGTCCCATGATGACAAGACAACCACCACCGGTGATCATGCGGCCGATCTTGCGCTCGCGGCCGCTTTTGGTAAGTGGAATGCCGATGGTCCGGGAGATCCTCGACTTGGCAGCGGAGATCCCCAATAAGCGTTTCCATGAAAATCCACCCAGGTTCATCGCTTAGTTTCTTTCGGTTGTTTGTGGTTGTCGAGGACCGCCTGCGCATCACGTCCGTTTCTCGTCGGCATCGATCAAATCGACGAAAGTCGTCACGTCGTCGCGCCCGGCGAGACCGGATTCCGCTTTGCGTTGTCGGACGCGTTCCTGTCCGGCCGTGTCGTCGGGAGCGGGACGGTTCAGCATGGCCTCGCGGTGAGCGGCTTTCGCGGCGGGGGATGCCTCGACATTCTGCCGGACCCAGTCGCAGACCTCGCCGTCGGTGATCGAGTTTTGCACCACCCCGATCATCTGCTCGTGCGTCACGCCGGCGGCATTCAGCCACAGGCCATCAAAGCCTTTGCCAAAGTTCGGTTGGTAATCGGGATGCAGTCTGTCGGCCAAGTGCAAGCGGATCTTGTCGATGTAGCGCGGCAGGTAAATCCAGCCGGCCATTGTTTCGCGGGGGCTGCGGGGATAGATGATGTCGTTCATGGGTGTCGGATTGAATCGCTTTTCGCGGGTCACCTCAGCGGTTCACCGCGGCCATGCTGCTTTCCGGGTAACGGGCACCGGCGGTGCGGCCCACGGGTGCGGCCAGGGCGAGCTCCGTTAGATCTGCAGCCGTCAGTTCAATTTCCAAGGCCGCCGCGTTTTCGTCCAGATAGGTCCGGCGCTTGGTTCCGGGAATGGGCACCACGTCGTCGCCCTGCGCCAGCACCCACGCCAACGCCAGTTGCGCCGGCTTGCATTGCTTCCTTTGGGCCATCGCTTCGAGGCTGCGCACGATTGCCAGATTTTGCTCAAGGTTTTCCCCCTGGAAGCGCGGGCCGTGCCGCCGCCAGTCGTCGGCCGCAAGGTCGTCGATTTTCTGGATCTTGCCGGTGAGGAAGCCACGCCCTAACGGGCTGTAGGGCACAAAGCCAATCCCCAACTCCCGGCAGGTGGCCAGGATTTCCACCTCCACGTCCCGACACCACAACGAGTATTCCGTCTGCAAGGCGCTGATTGGATGCACCATGGCGGCGCGGCGTATCGTGGCCGGGGCGGCCTCTGACAGTCCGAGGTAACGCACCTTGCCGGCCAGCACCAATTCACTCATCGCACCGACAGTCTCCTCGATGGACACGTTGGGATCCACACGGTGCTGGTAGTAAAGATCGA
>JAYSPI010000125.1:0-14588 GCA_043722215.1 Prosthecobacter sp. | reverse complement strand
CTTCATGCCCAAGCGCAGCCGTCGAACGTCGGTGTCACCCCAGCGAGTGGCCGACGGCATATTTTCCGAGCCGTACGAGCCGTCGCCATTCGAGCCGTGGGCGTATTGCGCTTGCAACTGGCCTTGCACTGCCAGTTCCTCCAAATACGGGTTGTGAGGGTTTTTGTAGAGCATGGGCACCGACCAAATCCGGTCGTAGAGCGAACCTTCGGCAAGTTGGCCGGTGAGGCTGCCGGTCGCTCCCGTGGGTGCAGCGGTGGCCGTGGTTGCGGGTGATGAGGCGGTTCCGGCGGTCCCACATCCCGGGAATCCGGCTACTAAGCAAATCAAGGCGGCGGCGGTGATGCGAGGCGATGTCATAATTGGAATATTGAGGTAGATTTGCATGCAGGCAGATGAAGGCTCGGCGATGGATCCGGTCGGGCCGCCTCAGGTGCGCGGCGGATCGTCCTCAGGCAGGCGATCAGGACAAGAACCGAGCAACTCATGCCAAGCATGTGATTCAATAGGGTCAGCCACAGGTATCGGCAGATCGCCTCGGCTCACTGGCCAGGCGGCTTAGATCACGCCCATGCCCTTGAGGATGGCGAGCATGATCGAGGCGGCCATGATGGAGGCAATCTGGCCGCCGGTATTGGCGGCCATGGCATGCATCAAGAGGTGGTTCTGGTGGTTATTGCGCAACCCTTCGACCTGGACGATCCGGGCTGCCATCGGGTAGGCGGAGATGCCCGCGGCTCCCACCAGCGGGTTGATTTTCCCGCCGGACATGAGATACCAGAGTTTTCCAAGCAGCAGGCCGCCCACGGAATCCACCACGATGGCGAGCAGGCCGAGGGAGAAGACGAGCAGTGTTTGGGGTTTGAGGAATTCGGGGCCGGCCATGGTGCCGCCCACGGCGAGCCCAAGAAAGAGCGTGCTGACGTTGGCAATCTCGTTCTCGCTGGTTTTGGTCAGGCGGCTGACCACCCCGCTGACTTTAAGGAAATTTCCCAGCATGATCGCACCCATCAATGGCAGTCCCTTGGGTGCGATGATCCCGGTGAGAATCGTGACGAGGATCGGGAAATAAACCAAAGCGTTGGCGGGGACTCGCTGCTGGCGCGGCGCGATCACCGTGGCACGTTCCTTGGCGGTGGTCATCAGACGCATGATCGGCGGTTGGATGATCGGAACCAGCGCCATGTACGAGTAGGCCGCCACCGCCAGCGCGCCAACCATCGAGGGGTCAATCATGCCTTTACCGGCGAAGAGGTTGGAGACATAAATCACGGTGGGGCCATCGCAGGCACCTATGACGGCCACCGCCACCGCCAGGGGCTTGGGGAGACCCAGCGCAAGCGCGACCATTAGGGTGAGGAAGATCCCGAGTTGGCCGGCGGCACCAAACAGGATCATCTTAGGCCGCTCCAGCAAGGGCGTGAAATCTGTCATCGCTCCGATGCCCACGAAGATAAGTAGCGGGAAGAGTTCGTTGCCGATGCCCATATGATAGAGGACGCGTAGGAAGCCATCTTGATCCATGACCTCGCTGAGTGGTAGGTTGGCTAACAGGCATCCGAAGGCAATGGGCAGCAATAAGAGCGGTTCAACCTGCTGGCGGATGGCCAACCCAAACATCCCCAAAGCCACTCCAATCATGATCCAATTCGGGATCCCTCCTGCCGAGCAGAGGTGGCGGACTCCAGCCCCGAGGGAATCCATGGCGTTTAGCACGGCGTCATGCATGCGGGTCTCCTTTCCGGTGTGGTTGGCACAGCCAGGTCAGCCAGCCGATTAGAATCGACAAGATCCAGAGCGTCAGCAGCGTGCCGCCCATGCCGACTAGCAGCATCGTTAGGCCGAAGGTGGTATTGTCCATAAAGTGGGGGGAGCTTCAAAACCCTCGGTCCATTTCACCGCCATGTTGCTGGGGTGTCTCGCACGAGGTGACCGGTTCATAACATGCCTGACGTGGCCCGGGCATCGTGTCAAGCACCCGGCGCAAGCGGGTCGCCAGTTAGAATTCCGCAGCGGCGCGCTCTCTAGTCGGGTGATCGTGCCCGCTGGTCCGAATCATCAAAAAAAATGCATTTTTATTTTATTTTGTGCTTGCGGGTTCGGTTCGGGGTGTTAATTTCCGGCGTCGCAAGACAAGGCGGTCCGACTGAGATGCCTCCCGGGTTATTGGGTTTTCCTAGGGGGATGATCGGTCGGGCCGCTTCTTTTTTGTCGTTGATGCTCGATCTTCGAGTGTCTGAATCTGGATTTACCACTAGCTTCGTCGTATGAAATTGATCCGCTTCGGCGATGACCGGTGCCAGCCGTTCGGGATTTTTTGGTTGAATCCCCCGACGTTCGATACTCACGACCGGTATTGCGCGCGCGGCGGGAGCACCGGTGAACTCGCCGCACGAGGGGTCGCATCGGCTGGCGCATGAAACCGAGGATTTCCAGAACGCGCATCTCCCTCGCGCCGTGGCCGCAACCGCCAGGCGGCCCCCGTTGGGTGGCCTGTCAGTTTTGCGACACCCTGCATGTGGCGGCACCCGTCACCGAAGGTACGGCGGCGCGTTGTCAGCGGTGCGGGGTGGTTCTCTATCAGAATCGTCCAGCTTCGCTGGTGCGGGCGTCGGCATTTTCATTGGCGGCATTGGTGCTGATGGTGGTGGTGCATTCGTTTCCGTTTCTCACGCTGGATGCGGCGACGATTCGGCGGCATCTCACGTTGGCGAATGCGGCGATGGCGTTAGTGCATGAGGGGGCACCGCTACTCGGCGGCGCGATTGTACTTTTCACGATGGTGGCACCGCTAGTGCTGGCAGGTGGGTTGATCTATGTGTGTGCACCGCTCATGTTCGGGCGGATCGCGCCCGGCGCCTTTCAGGTTGCCAAGTGGATGTATCGCTGCGAACCGTGGAACATGGTCGAAGTCTTCCTGCTAGGCGTGCTGGTGAGCCTGCTCAAACTTGCCAAGGTGGCCGATGTGCATTTTGGCACCGGATTTTGGGCCTTTGCCGGGGTGATGATGTGCTTGGCCGCGGCAGTGGCGGCCATCGACCGCAATGAACTCTGGGATCGCATGGAGGTGGCCAAATCATGACCGAGGAGCCGTTGCCCAAAGCTGCTGACCGAGGTCTGGCCAGTTGCCAAACCTGCGGCCGGGTCGCGCCGGTTTTGTTAGGGCGTTGCCCGCGTTGCGACTCCCGCCTGCACTTGCGCAATCCGGCGAGTATTCAGCGCACGGTTGCCCTGATGATTGCGGCAGCGGCGTTGTATATTCCGTCACACTTGCTGCCGATCATGACGGTGGTCGAGTTGGGTGAGGTGTCGAAAAACACAATCATCAGCGGCATGCTGACATTTTGGCGGAGCCGGGCCTATCCGATTGCGCTGGTGATTTTTACTGCTTCCATCCTGATTCCATTGCTTAAAATTGGTGCGCTCACCTGGCTATGCGCTGCCGCGGCTGGCCGTGCTCACCCAGCGCCGGGCATGCTGGGGAGAATTTATTGGTTTACTGAGTTGCTAGGGCGGTGGTCGATGATCGACATCTTCGTGGTTGGGATCATGGTTTCACTCATGCAGCTAGGGAACTACATGACGATTACCCCAGGGCTCGGCGCGCTTGCCTTTGCCGGGGTGGTTGTGCTTACCATGTTCGCAGCGATGAGCTTCGACCCTCGCCTGCTATGGGATCGGTTAGATGAAATATCCGCCGCCACGCCACTGAATACCAGCCAACCACCTTCTTGAGCGAACCACTCCCAGAACCACCTCCTGTCGTGATCCCGGAATTCCGCGCCGCGCAGCGCTGGAACATCGTGTGGGTGGTCCCCGTCATCGCAGTCATGTTAGGCGCGTGGCTCCTCTACCGCAATTTCTCGGCCCAGGGGCCGCAGGCGAATGTCCGTTTTGATACGGCGGATGGCATCTTTGCCGGTAAAACCGAGGTTCGCTGTAGGTCGGTGAAGGTGGGCGTGGTGAAGGAGGTGAAACTTGCGGATGACCTCAAATCAGTGCGCACTCTGCTAGAATTTGAGACTGATTCGGAACACTTACTGCGCGTAGGCACGCATTTTTGGGTGGTCAAACCGCGGCTCTCCGCCACCGAGTTTTCCGGGGTTGGCACGTTGATTACCGGGGCCTACATCGAGCTCGATCCGGGGCCATCGGACGCAGATGCGCAAAGTGATTTCACCGGTCTAGAGACGCCCTCCGCCACCAACCGCAGCGTGCCAGGACTTCGTTTGGTATTGACGGCGGATGAGGCGGGTTCGCTCACCGTGGGATCGCCGCTTTATTACCGGGGGTTTGAAGTCGGGCGGATCGAGGGGCGCTCGTTAGGTGCGGACGGTTTGAAGGTTTCGTATGATGCATTCATCGGCCAGACATACAGTCGCTTGGTCACGGCTAACACCCGGTTCTGGAACACCAGCGGAATTGACATTAGCGCGGGAGCCGACGGCTTCAGGCTGCGCACTCCCTCGTTTCAAGCGATGGTCACCGGCGGGGTTTCGTTCGGTGTGACCGAAGGGGATGCGCCGGGGAAAGCCGCCCAGGATGGTCAGACGTTCCCCTTGTATCGGGATGAGGATGCGGCGCGCCACTCGTTGTTCAACCCGACACTCAAATTTCTTCTGCTATTTGATCAAACTGTGCGTGGTCTGGCAACGAAAGCGCCAGTTGAGTTTCGCGGCATCACGATTGGGCGGGTGGCAACGATTTCCTTTGACCTAGCGCCGGCCGCGGGGGATATGCGCATTCCGGTGCTCATTGAAGTCGATCCCACCTTGATGCGGCCCGAAACCGCCCAGCAGATGATCACGCCGGATTCCGAATACCTCAAACAGGCGGTCAACCACGGCCTGCGCGCCAGCCTCAAAACCGCCAATCTTCTCACTGGCGCGTTGTATGTGGATCTTGACTACTACGATGATGCCAGTCCGTCGGCGCTGGGTAAGTCCGGTGACTTCATCACCATCCCCACGATTTCCTCGGGCCTCGCCCAATTGGAAACCAAACTCACCGCCATTCTCGATAAAATCCAAGCCTTGCCGATTGACAAAACCCTGGCGGAATTTTCTGCCGCTGCGGTTGAGGCCAGAACCACGTTGGTCGGTTCGCGTGGCGCGCTCAAGGAAATCGAGGCCACTGCGGCCGCGGCCCGCAAAACCCTGGATGATCCGGCGTTCCGCAGCTTGCCCGCCGATTTACGCGCGACCCTCAATAAGCTGCAATCCACCCTAGCGAGTGTTGGCCCGGACGGGGCGGTGCAGGGTGACCTCCAGCGGACGCTCGACGAGCTACGAGCCTCCCTACGATCGCTCAAGTCGATGACTACGACCATCGACGAAAAGCCAAGTTCATTGATATTTGGTCGTGATTCCTCGGGCAATCCAACCCCCAGAGCACCGCGCGGTGCGCGCTAACCCTTCAACTCCCATGATCCAGCGGTTCATCGTTCTGATCTCACTCGTGCTGCTTGCCAGCTGCGGAACCACCGCCAGGTCGTTCTATATTCTAACACCAGACGGAACGGCTCCGTCGGGCGGCGGTCAGGGCATCGGCGTCGGACCGGTCACCGTCGCAGAATACATTGATCGACCGAACCTCGTCATCGCGCGATCCCCGAACCAACTGGCAGTGGCCGAAGATCACCGCTGGGCTGGCGATCTATCGGCCTCGATTGCGCGGGTCACCGCCGCCAATCTGGGTCGCCGACTGCATACGGGCAATGTGCGCGTCTATCCGTGGAGCAACGATGGTGATCTCAGCTATCAGATTAGCCTAGATATTCGCCAACTCCATGGTGGAGACGATGGTATTGCGGTGATCGAAGCCGGGTGGCGCGTGTATTCCCTGCCGGAACGCAAACTGAAAGCGGCCCGCACCTTCGTCGATCGCGAAGCCCTGCAATCCTCAGGATACCCGGCGCTGGTCGCCGCGCAATCGCGGCTCCTGTCGCGCCTCGCCGATCATATTGCGGCCGGGCTGAAGTGATGCAGGTGGTGGCCGATCTCACTTCCTCGTGGTGGGTGATTTCATGACGCGGTGCTTTTCGTTGGTCCGCAGTTAGGGTATCAACCTGGCATGGCCCAGTTATCATCCACGCCGGACACGCCGGACACGCCGGACACGCCGGACACGCCGATTCGCTTGATCTTGATCGAGGATCACGCGGATTATCGGGAGTCGGTGTCGATGGTGTTGGAAAAACGTGGTGGCTACCACTGCGTCGGCGGGTTTTCCACCATGGAAGATGCGTTGGTGGCCATGCAGGGCGGGTTGCTTGCCGACCTCGTCCTGTCCGACCTCGGTCTGCCCGGCATGAGTGGCATTGAGGGCATCCGCAAGGTGCGGGAATTGCTACCGGAGGCGCGGGTGCTGGTGCTGACCGCCTTCACCGACAAGGGCAAGGTGTTCGCGGCGCTTGAGGCCGGCGCGCATGGCTACCTGGTCAAGGCTGGCAGCGCACTGCGCCTGCTCGAATCCCTCGAGGAAGTGCTTTCAGGCGGAACTCCGCTCGATCCCAAAATCGCGGGCATGATCCTCCAGACATTCCGCAAACTCAGTCCAATTCATGCCGCCGAATCGTTATCCGGCAGAGAATGCGAAGTCCTGCAGCTCGCCGCTAAAGGCCAAACACGCCAAGAAATCGCCGATTCCTTGAACCTCAGCCAGCACTCGGTGACGGAATACATCAAGCGCAGCTTCGATAAACTCCACGTGCGCAACCTGCCCGCCGCCGTCAGCGAAGCGATTCGCCGCGGCTTCCTCGATTTGTCCTGACGCCGCACCTGCCCGAGTCGGCGCAGGTGGTGTCATGATTTCCGACCTGTAGCCGCGACCCTCTTGGCCGCGACCTTCTTGGTGGCGATCTTCCTGGTGGCGACCTTCTTGGTGGCGACCTTCTTGGTGGCGACCTTCTTGGCCGCGACCTTCTTGGTGGTGACCTTCTTATGAGGGCGGGGGCGTGTGGGAGCTGCTTGGATGTCGATGCCAAAGATGTCACTGAGGTCGTGGTCATCGATGTCCTGGGTGCCCGCGAGCGAGTGGAGCGAGGAGGCGTCGCTTGCCTGCGAGATGAGGTCGGCGGAATCGACCGAGCGCAGGAGGAACAAGAGTGCGGGGTGGTGGTCGAGGCGGTTGCCAACGCCATAGAGGGTGGCGGCGAGGTGTTTGCACAAGCCCGCCGAATCGGGACACGAGCACTTCATCTTGATTTCCTTGGGTGAGGGAAACAACCCGTGGTCGCGGGCGGATATGTGGGTCATCACCTGGTCGGATAGCTTGGCCTGGAGTAATTCGATGAGTGAACCGATGCCCCCAGCACATTTCTTGCAGAGGGTCTTCCATTTGGCGGCGGCAACCGGAGTGACGGTGATGGAAATGCGATAGAGGCAGGATCCGCTGACGATGGCCTCAATTTCGCCGGTGCGGATCTCGAGGTGGACGACCGAGCCATTGCGGACGTACGTGCGTCCGCGCGGCAGGCGGTTGGCGTAATCGCTGAACGATTCCAGGTGATCGCACCACGCCTTGCCCCAGAAGCTCTCAGCGATTTTTCGGCCAGTGATTTCCACCGGGCTGATTGCCGTGCCCTTTTTTTGGAGTTTGGCGACTTCCTTGGCGGCGTTTTTCCGCCGCTGGGCGACCGGAACGTAGGGTGCAAACCCGGAGTAATTGTTAGATGAGCGGCTGGAGTAATGACCCATGGTGGTAATGGTTAGATGGCAGTGGCGCGCTGTAAATCGAGGGCAACGAATCGGAGTAGTTCGTCGTTGCTCATCTCAGTGAGCATTTTCTCACCACCGCCATCAAGGAGTTCGTCAGAAAGCGCGCGTTTCCCCTCGATGACCTCGTCGATGCGTTCCTCGATGGTGCCGCGGCAGACGAATTTGTGGACGAGCACCTTGTTTTTTTGACCGATCCGGAATGCGCGGTCGGTCGCTTGATTTTCGACAGCGGGGTTCCACCAGCGGTCGAAGTGGATGACATGTGTGGCCTGAGTGAGGTTGAGCCCCGCGCCGCCCGCTTTCACCGTGAGGATGAAAAATGGCGGCCCGTCATCGCGCTGAAATGACTCGACCAACCCACGGCGCTTGGCCACCGGAATGCCACCGTGGAGGACCAGCCCGGAGCGCCGGAATACACCAGTTAGAATATTCGCCAAAGGGGCCGTAACTTCGCGAAATTGCGTGAAAACCAGGACTTTTTCCTGGCGGGCGGCGATTTCCTCGGTGATTTCGCGCAAGCGGGCAAACTTTCCGCTCGCCTCGGGGGTCCATCCGCCGTCGGCGAGCCACTGCGACGGGTGGTTACAGATTTGTTTGAAACGCATGATGAACGCCAGCACCAACCCGCGACGTTGCATGCCATCCGAGTTTTCTAATGCGGTGGTGAGATCGCAGACTGATTTTTGATAGAGGGCGGCTTGGATTTTGGTAAGCGGGCAGAATGCGCGCATTTCGGTTTTATCGGGCAGGTCGGAGATGACGCGTTTATCGGTTTTGAGGCGGCGCAGGATATACGGCTTGGTGAGGGCGCGCAGTGGCCCGTAGTCCGGGTGGCTCTGGTTGCTGCGGGATTTCATGAATTCGCCGAAGGCACGAGCGCTGCCTAACAACCCTGGATTGATAAAATCGAAGATCGACCACAGGTCGGAGGCGCGGTTTTCCACTGGCGTGCCGGTGAGAGCAATGCGGACTCGGGAATGCACCTCCTTGACGGCGCGGGTTTGGCGGGTGGCTGGGTTTTTGATCGCCTGGGCTTCGTCGAGGATAACGACATCCCACGGTTGTTGGCGGAGGTCGGCGTTGCGGGTGAGCATCCCGTAGGTCGTGATCACCAGGTCGTCGGTGGGGGCGGGCGCGCTGGCGGGCTCGGACGGGTGGACGATGGTGAACCGTAGGCTGGGGGCAAAACGGTCGATCTCTGCCCGCCAGTTGCCTAACAACGAGGTCGGCACCACCAGCAGCGACGGCGACTTGGGGGCGGGTCGTTGGTTTTTCCTGAGGAGGAGCGCGGCGATGACTTGCAGGGTTTTGCCCAGACCCATGTCGTCAGCCAGGCAGGCCCCCAGGCCGAGGCGCGCAAGAAACCCCAACCACACCACACCCGTGTGCTGATAGGGACGGAGCGTGGCATGCAAGCCTGGGATTTCTACAGGCGCTGCGACCATGGCCGGATCGCGCAAACCGCCGAGAATTTCATCGAGCCACGGACCCGCATGAATGCCAACCCAGGCCGCCTCTTGGGCGGTGGTGGCCGTTGTGGCGGCGGAGGCATCGTGTGAGCGGAACCCAGCGAGCAGGCGCATGCCCTCAAAAAAACTGAGGCCATCGCGGGCGGCCAATCGTTCGACCTTTTTCCAGTGCTCGAGTGCCTGTTGGAGTTTGATGGAATCGACTTCCACCCACTTGCCGCGGATGAGTGCCAGGCCGTCGGTGGAGTTCAGCATGGCCTGCCACTCGTCAGGCGTGAGCGTCTCGCCGTCGAGGGTGAGTTCTGCGGAGAAGTCCAGCAAGGTATCGACGCCGATGCCGGCGCTCGGCTGGCTGCCGATGTGGACGCTGATCTGGGGGCGGGGCGGGCGGCCGTTTTTCCACCAATCTGGGAGGCGGACGAGCACCCCGGCCGCTTCAAAAGCCGCCACATCAGAGAGGAATCGGTAGGCGTCGGCGGCTCTCCAGAGTTGCGGCTTGAGCACCCGGTGGCTGTCAACCAACTCACGCATCAAGCCGCTGGTGCTGGCCGCGCGTTCCACCGGAGCGAGCAAGTTGATGAGCGCCTTCTGGTTTTTTGTGCCGGCGTATTCTTCGATGGCGCGCCCGAGCGGGAGGTGTTGGACGCGCGCTTCACCGGCCACCCGAGTGGTATAACTGGCCATGAACGCAAAGGGAAACTCCGCGTTCTTTTTGTTTTCCGCGAGGTGGAACGTCACCCGCCCAAGCGACCGCCACAGCGGATTTACCTCCTGCAACCACCCGCTCAGGCCATGCGGGTGCCGTGCAATTTCACCAGCCACGTGGTCGCCGATGTCGCACCACAGCAAAACTAGCAGGTCAGTCGCTAGATACTCGCCCCCGCGCATCGGCGGTGCCGCATCGATCCAGCCGTCTAACTCAGCTACCGCTGGCACGGGCACCGGGTCAATCGCCACCGAGGGTTCCGGTGCCGGCTGATGGCACAATGCACTGAGAAAATGCCTAGCAATTTCCCGCCACCAGGCGGCCGCCGGTGGCAACACCGCCTCGTTGTCCAGGGATGCCAGCGCGACCAAGCCCCTGGCTGTGGACCCGGCGAGGGCGGCGGCAACGCGGGATGCGTCTGCGGGCCGCGACCATGGCGACGGCGGTTCGGTCGGCTCTAGGAAGAGGTTCCCACGCGGGCCGAGGCACAAATCGGATGCTACCTGGGTGGCGGTTTCCTGCATGCCCGCCACGCTAGTGGGCGCGCGTGCCGGCACAAGCCGCGTCTTGTGTGCTGCGCGGATATCGGCGACTGGCTGGGGCGCTCATGATGCACGGCTCGGTGCCCTCATCGAGATCTCCACAATCTGCGGAAACCGGCAAAGCCGACATCACTCTCAGCTAACAGAAAACACCACCATCAGAAAAAGTCATCAGCCGCTTTTAGAGAAAAAGATTTGGGCGGCCATCAAACGCCCCCCCGGATGCTAAAAACGTCGTTGCCTTGCTATGCCCCAACAGCACCCCCTTCTGTCGATGCATCAAGATTTTTGTCTCACTGCGGTGACAGCCCCCCAGAGATGGGTGCGGAGAGGAAGAGGCTCAGAAATGGCAGGTGGTCAAATCCGAGATAGTTAGTCCGCTTCTAACGCCCGGAAAGCTGACAGCGAGGGTGGCTCACTCGCCTCCAGAATTCTCAAGCGCATCAATTTTGTGAGAATAGGATCGAATTTCAGCGGTTTACTGGCACCGACGGTTGTGCCATCCACTAGGGTTTTCCAGGAGTCTCCCACCTGTGCTTCGAGGATAAATTTACCGATTCGGTAGTGGCCGGACTCGCCGTATTCCCGCAGGATCACCCGCCCGATCCGGGTGGGCGTGGCAAACTCCTGGGTAATCGCGCACACCGGCGTTTCCGACGCCCAGCGGGTGCCTGGATTTTCGTCCACCGCCAACTCCGGGCCAAAGCCTTGGCCCTTGGACCACACCGAGGTGGCCGTGGCCGTGGCTTTCACGGCACCTGCATGCTTGGGAAAGGGTCCGCCGATTTTGAGATCTAAGCGCTCGCGGAGTTGCACCAGCCGCTCGAGGGTTGCAGGCCGCATGTGTCCATCTGGACCAGGCGGCGAATTGAGCAACAGCAGGTTGTTTTGTGCGGTGGCTTCCAGAAACAGTTTTTCCAATTCGTCCACCGATTTGAGACCTTTGTCGCCGGCATTCCAAAACCACTGGTCGTTCAGGCAGATGGTCGACTCAAATGGCATGTAGAACGGCTTGCCACCATGGGTGAATATTTTCGGGTCGGGGAATGCGGGCAATTCAGGATCCCCAAGGCGGAAATCACTGGGGAAATAGCGAATCGGGAATCCTTCCCGCTGCTCTTTCAAATGGGCGGTGGCATCCACATTGTCCGGGTGGCCGATGTTCCAATTGATGGCCACCTGGCATAGCGGTTGATGACGCTTGACCGCGTCATATACCCGGTCAAACCCCCATTCCTCGAATTTTTTATGCCAACTGCCGTCAATCCATATTTCGGTCACCGGTCCGTATTGACTCAACAATTCCTCCACCTGCGCCACCATGTAATCGGTGTAGGCTTTGTGGGTTGCTGCGAGGTCTTGTTTGTAGTCCTCGGCGTGCTTTGCATCCCAGCGCCGGTCCCAGCACGAGTAGTAAACGGCGAAGCGCACCCCATGTTTGCGGCAGGCGTCTGACACCGCCTTAACCACATCTGTTTTGTTAGACGCATGACCCACGCTGTATTGCATCTCGTCATGTTTGGTCGGCCAATTACAGAAACCATCATGATGCTTGCAGACCAGCACCACATGGCTCATGCCGGCGTTTTTGGCCGCCAGCACCCACTCGTCGGCGGCGATTTCCTTAGGCGCGTATTTCTCGATCGGCACCGATCCATCGGTCCATTCCTGATTCATGAAGGTGTTGATGCCAAAGTGGATAAACATGCCATAGCGCGTATTTTCCATCTGGTATTGTTGCGCGGCTGTCGGATGGGCACCCGGCGCGCGGGTGATCAGGCCGGTGGCCGGGTCCTTGACCAGACCGGCTTGCTCTAGGGTGGGTTTGGCGGCGCTTGCGGCAAGGGCCAGCGCGAAGAATGCGGCAGAGAGGTGAAGCTTCATTTGATGAGGTGTATCGAGAGATCAGGGCGAAACGGGAGGAAGAAAGACGATGGATTGAGGCGTCCCTCAAAATCCGGCAACGCAGTAGCTCAATGAAGCGATGGTGGTTGGTGGGAGCGGGAAAGAGTTAGGTACTTGATGATGCGGCGTCAAGCTGGTGATTTTTCCAGGAGGGGTCAGTCCCCACAGTCAAACAGAAGTGCTAGACGGCGGGCAAACCGTGTTTGAGAGTGATGGCGATCGCATGGTTTTCTTGAATCGATTGGGTGAGCGCCTGTGGGACCGCCTCGAGCGGCTGCGCGACAAGGATTGGCTGCAATACTCCATCGCCAAAGCCCGTGAAGTTAAGCGATCGAGAGCGTGGTGTTTCCTAGAAGTTTTCCACGCCGATCATGGAAACGAAAAACCCCACCCCCCGATCACGGGGAGTGGGGTCATCTTCAGCTGAAGATGGCGTAATGCTTGATTACTTGCGGCGGCGGAGAATCAGCGCAAGTCCACTCAGACCGAGCAGCGCGGCGGAAGGCTCGGGTACGGAAATCAACTGGAAGCCGTTGAAACCAACACGGGAGCCGTTAAGATTCGTTAACTGCTCGGTCATCGTGATTTTACCGAGACTATCCGCTACCACATTATTAAAAAGCACATAGTTAGCACCCGCCACCCAAGTGCTCCCATTGCTTTCATTGCCGGTATTGTCAATCACGACGGATGCACCGGTCGAATTGACGTTGCTTGTCGACCAATCACCAATAGTCGTGGCACCGGTGTGAGCGGAGGCGATATAGAGATCGTATGCAGCACCCACAGTGAGACCTGTGATCGAGAATGACGCGCTATTGCCAGTACCGTTGAAAAATGCCCGCGCGGTCTGATGGATCATGGTGAGAGGGGCACTGATATTCCAATCATCAGGGCCACCTAAACCGTTGACGGTGCCAACGGTGATTCCAACGCCGGTAGCGTTACCTGCAGAGTCGAGCATGTTGGTCGCAGTTGGTTTCTGGCTCGTCCATTGATCCATATTCCACGCTTCTGTTCCAGCAGTGTGGAGATCAGGACCAAAGAGGGTCGATTCAGGAGAGACTGAAGCGGCGTCGGTCACTTGGTAGTTAATGGTAACTGCGCTCGCGACTTGGGCGAGGGCGAGGGTGGCAAGGACGGTAAGTCCCCAGCGCGGTGTCGTCATTTTCATCGATTTGAGTGGATTTGTTTTTTTAAATTTGTTTCGGCGAGGAAGGAAAAAAGCGAAACTCGAAAAACAGTTGCACAAGAAATGGCGGGTCACAAGGGCTATTTTTCGTAACATTTCTGGTGGTCAAGGCGGTTGCCTAGAAATCCGCCAAGATATTCATTCATCCACTATTTGAGAAAAAGCTATACATCAGCCGCTGTTTTGGCGGTCTCAGCCTTGCCATGGAAGCACTGATGACCAAACCCGTCCTCGTTGTCGACCCCCTTGATATTCGCACTGCCACCGAAGAAGCCGAGATCGACCACCTCCGCCAGGCCCTCAACCAGGGCCATTATCTCAAAGCTGGAGTCCCGCCGGACACGTCATATGGCAGGGAATCTACCGCACCGACACCGAGTCGGGCTGTCCCGAACTCGTCGCCGTTCTCTGCTGGGGCGGAGCCGCCACGCGCCTTAAAGAACGCGATAATCACATCGGCTGGGACTCCGTCACCTGCGCCAACCGCCTCAAACTCATCGTTCAACTGCGTCGCTTCTACGTCATGGACAGCGCCCGCCGTCCCAACCTCGCCAGCCAGTGCCTCGCCCTTTCTCTGCGCACCCGCGGCGGCGAGTTCGAAGCCCTTCATGGTTTCCAAGCCCTTCTCGCTGAAAACTTTCACGACCCCGAGGAACACACCGGCACCCTCTACAAGCTTGCCCAAAAGAGCCTCTGCGACCTTGCCGACGAATGGGTGAGCAAATGGGAAAAAGACCACGGACGCATCGAACGTCGCCACCTCTCGCGGGTTGACCTCGACTGGGAAATCAGCCCGTTTCCCGGAGCGCGGCAGCTCGTGAAAATCACCCGCGAATGGATTGAGGAGAAAAGCGATGAACTCAAAAGCGAGACCCGCTACATCATCACCAGCCTTGAGCGGGATGAGCGAAGTGCCGCCCGGCTCGCGCAAGCCATTCGCGGCCAAGTCCTCGCGCTGCTGAGAGAAACCGTCCTGCGGCTTCACGACACGGAAGCCTTCGAGAGTCTCAACGCAGGCTTCCACCACCACACCACCACCACACCACCACACCACCA
>JAYSPI010000124.1:0-5455 GCA_043722215.1 Prosthecobacter sp. | reverse complement strand
CCCGATCATCCTGACGCTCAGTCGGTTGATGGTCGAGGAACTCCACAAGCGCCGCCACGTCGAACTCTCGATCGACTTAAAACCCGCGCTCAATGAGGCCAAGCTGGACGCCAGGATGGGGCGGGATTTCCAGGACTTTGGGTCGAGTCGGATGGGCCAATTGTGTCGGAAGTGGCTGCCGGCGGCGATGATTCCGGTATTTTTGGAGCGCGCGCGGGTTGACGCGCGCAAGGCGGGCCACCAATTGCTGGGGCAGGAGCGGCACGCGATGCGGCAGTTGCTCAAGGATTTCAGGTTGGAGGTCACCGGCTGCCGACCGTTCAAGGAAGCGATCATCACGGCGGGCGGCGTGGCGACGCCGGAGGTCAATCCGTTGACGATGGAATCGAAGCTCGTTAAAAACCTCTATCTAGCAGGTGAATTGCTCGATGTGGATGCCGATACCGGCGGCTATAACTTGCAAATCGCGTTTTCCACCGGCTGGTTGGCTGGGGCGTCGTGCTTGGCGAATCGATGATCGCGTCACAGGCCGGCTTCTGCAAGGCGTTCTGCCATTTCAGATTTTTGTAGGCCGGCGGTGAACTCGGATAGATCGCCGGCCATGATGCCGGTTAGGTTGTGGGATGTTAGGCCGATTCGGTGGTCGGTGACGCGGGATTGGGGGAAGTTATAGGTGCGGATTTTCTCGGACCGGTCGCCGGATCCGATCAACGACCTGCGGTGGGAGCTATAGGCCTCTTGTTGGTCGCGGAGTTTTTGTTCGTAGAGTTTGGAGCGGAGGATTTTCAGTGCCAGTTCCTTGTTCTTGATCTGTGAGCGACCTTCTTCGCAGCGTACGTAAATCCCGGTTGGTAAATGGAAGATCTGCACAGCCGATTCGGTGCGGTTGACGTGCTGGCCGCCAGCGCCGCCGGCGCGGCAGACTTCGATCCGGAGGTCGTCGGGTTTGATTTCGATATCGACTTCCTCGGCCTCGGGGAGGACCGCCACGGTGATGGTGGAGGTGTGGACACGGCCTTGGGTTTCGGTGGCGGGCACCCGCTGGACGCGGTGGACGCCGGATTCGTATTTTAAATAGCGAAACACCTCGTCGCCGGTGATCTTGAGGATGACTTCCTTGAAGCCGCCCACTTCCGATGGGCTGCTTTCCAGGTGTTCGCATTTCCAGCCGCGTAGGTCGGCGTAGCGCTGATAGGCCCGCATCAATTCGGCAGCGAAGAGTGACGCTTCATCGCCACCCGCGCCGGCCCGGATTTCGATCAAGGCATCCCGGTCCTCGTTGGGGTCGGCGGGGAGTAGCGCGTACTGGAGGTCGTCGGCGAGCGTTGCCAAGGAGGTTTCCAGGGCAGGGATTTCCTCGCTGGCCATGGCTGCAATCTCCGCATCATCAGATTTTGCGAGTTCCTGGTTTTCGGTGAGTTGGCGGGTGGAGGTTTGGATATTTTCCCAGAGTTCGAGGGTTTGCTGGAGTTTCCGGTGCTCGCGCAGGATTGCGGTGGCGCGCTTTGGATCCGCAAATAAATCAGGATTGCCCACGGCTTCTTCCAATTCGGAGAAGCGGTCGCGGCGTTTGGCGATGAGCAGAGAATAGTCCACGGCGGGAGTAGAAGCGGAAAGCGGACCACTGGGAATGCTGGAGTTGCGCGCCGTTGGATGCCAGCGGGTGCCGGTGCTCAGGTGGCTTCGGCGAGTCGGTGGTTGAGGGCGATTGACCGGCGGAGGGCGCGCATCACCTCGATGAGGCTGCGGCATTGGGAAGCGGCAGCGGCGCAGGAGGGGTCCTGATTGGAGTGGCGGCTGATGTAGCGGCCGATATCGAGGTAGAGTTGGCGCATCTGGGTGTCGAGCACGCTGCATTCAGCGAGCAGGACGGAGAGGTCGCGGTTGCTTTCGCCGATCACCAGGAAGGCCGTCGAGGCTTGACCGCGTCGCTCCTGGCGCTGCTCTTGAAATTTGGCGTCGATCTGGTCGATTTTTTGGTCTCCCGCAGCGATTTCCTCACCGACACGGATGCGATCCTGCTTGAGAAGCGTGAATTGCTGGTGCAGTTCTGCCAGACGATCGTGAACTTTGCGGATCTCCTCGATGGTGGCGGCGGAGCCGTCGGACTCCTTGGTGAGGACCTCAAGTTTGACCTTGAGGCCGACGTAGGTGCGGCGGACATCGCGGGCCGTGGCGACGATTTGATCGCGCTGGCGGGTGAGGTTTTCGAGTTCGCAGACTAGGGCCGCGCGGTCATCGAACAACCCAGGATGGGCGTCGGGCGTGGTGCTCAGGAGTGACAAGCGTTCCTCGTGAGCCAGTGCCAACCGGTGCTGGCAGGTCGCAAGCTTTTCCCCTGCCTGGTCACGCGCTTTAGTGAGTTTGCGCAGGTTCCAATATTCCACGGTGAGGGCATCGATTCCTTCGACGTTTTGCCAGACCATGGCACCTAGCTGGACCTCGGCCTCACCAAGTAGCTGCATTTCGCTGGCGGCTTCGACCATCCGGTGGCTTCTTCGGGGGAAACCAAAGCTCTTGGCAAGCAGCGCAAGAAAATATCGGGAAGGCGTCATGCAAGTGGCGAGCTAGGCGGGCACTAGGCGATTGGGGGGAGTTAATCGGGGCGCTTTCTTGGTGCGCGGGATGGCTGTGGGGGGGTAGCTGCGGGGGGGGCTGTACCTAACAGCATGGCCACTTCTGAGCGGTTGAGGATCGCCCATCGGCCGGGTTCCAGATCACCTAACCATAATCCGCCGATGCGCACCCGCAGCAACTTGGTCACTTGGTAGCCGAGGGTTTCAAACATGACGCGGATTTGGCGTTTGGCACCGTGATCGAGCACCACACTGAGGCGGCGAGGTGATAGGCGCTCGATGGCCTTGGCCTTGAGCTTTCCCTCGGTGGTGAAGATTCCTTCGAGGAATTGGTCGAGGTGGGCGTTTTCGAATGCCTGGTTGGAAGTCACCAGGTATTCCTTTTCCACCGATTTCGACGGGTGCATGAGTTGCTGCGAGAGATCTCCCTCATTGGTCAGGATCAGCAGTCCTTCCGAATCACGGTCGAGTCGCCCGACGTGGTGGAGTGAGTGCATCGTGTGTGGCAGCAACGCGTAAATCGTTTCCCGGCCAAGCTCATCCTCGCGAGTGCAAACGTAGCCGCGCGGCTTGTGAAAGGCCACGATCAGCGGCTCGAGCGGGGTCATGCGCTTGCCATCGACGCGGACGTGATCGCCCTGGGTGATCCGGGTGCCCATGTTGACGCACGGGCTGCCATTGACTTCCACTCGGCCAGCTTGGATGAGTTCATCGCACTTTCGGCGAGATCCCACGGCGCAGGAGGCGAGGTATTTGTTGAGGCGAGTGCCGGGTTTCATGGCCATAATAGCAAATGCAAAACGCGCGAATCCCGAGAGGGGCCGCGCGCTGGGGTGTTTACGACGAACAACGGTTTAGGATTCGTGTTTGGTCTTGGGCAGACCGACAGGAGAACGGCCGGCTTGCCATTCACCGCGCTCTTTGAGGAGTTTGACGCGCTCGAAACGCTTGAGAACGGAACGCTTGCCGCCGACGGAGGCGCTGGACTTGAGACTGTTATGCTTGGACATCGCGTGTGGTGGTTGAAAAATTCGCGGGAGGCGCAAGCTAGGGGTCGATGGCTTGCGTGGCAACTCGAAATACCGGAAAGTTTTTCGCTCCGCGCCGATTGCCTGAGATTTGGGTGCGGCGGTGGCGTGCGAGCACCGGTTACTGCATGATTTTGAGGTCGCGTTTGGGGGCGGATTCGTCTTGCTGGGCGAGCAATTGGAATACGGGTTCGGGCACGTAGCGGCGCACGGTGTCCTCCCATCCTTTGGGGCCGATGAGACTTTTAATCATGTTAGATGAGACTTCTGCGATATCACGGGGTGGCATCAGGAAGACGGTGGTGATTTCCGGTGCCATGTCGGCGTTGATATGGCGCATCACGCGCTCGTATTCATAATCGTGGGGCGAGCGGATCCCGCGGAGTACATATTTTGCCTGCTGCTTTTTGGCGTAATCGACTAAGTAGCGGTTGTCAAAATGAGCGATGACTAGGTTGTCGCTCGCTTGGGTTGAGGCTTTAAGCAAGCGCAGGCGCTCCTCCACCGTGAACGAATATCGCTTCGATGAATTATCGCCAATGGCCACAATGAGCCGGTCAAACATTTCCAATCCCTGTTCAATCATCCACAGGTGGCCGTTAGTGGGTGGGTCAAAGGAGCCCGCATAAACCGCAGTGCGCATGCCCGGAATCTAAAACTGAAAATCACCAGCCTGAAAACGCAAATTCCAGCGACCCGCAAAACAATTTGCCAGCGCGCCGAAAGCGACGCTTGGGGGGCCGCCGTGTTGCGTTGGCGAATCGCCTTGCCAAGCCCGTCGGGCCGCCGCTAGTAACAACCATTCACCTGATGCACGATGTTGTGAGTCGTCTGTTGCCCGCGGGGATCCTCTCCAAAGCGCTGCCGACCCCGCAATATGGCCCGCCGCAGGTGACACAATCGGGGGCAGCGCTTCGTCATCCCCGTCGAAGCCGCCGCATCCCGGTCATGAATGGCTTTGCGCCTGTAGCTCAGTTGGATAGAGCACCCGCCTTCTAAGCGGGCGGTCACTGGTTCGAATCCAGTCAGGCGCGCCATAAACCGTTGGATTGCAATATCGGAACGACTGGCGCTCCAATCAGAAGGCACGCAGCAGGGTGATCGATTCGGCAAGTTTGGCAGTCGGAGCGGCCGCCTTGAGGTGAGGGAATCGGCGGCCATCAAGCAGGATATAGGCCCCGTGACGGTGGAGCATGAGTCGTTGGCCGGAGATCTCGACCGAGGTGATGTGGTGGCGGGCGGCGAGTGCTTTGATGCGCGCAATGCTCAATAGATGGCTGGCGGGATCTGGCAGACGACCGAAGCGGTCGCGCCACGATTTCTCTAGGGATTCGACGGCGGGTTCGGTGGTGGCTTCGGCGAGTTCGCGGTAGGTGGAGATGCGGGTGCGGGTTTCCTCTAACCACGATGTGGGGAGGAAGGCGGGGAGTCGCTGGCCGTCCGGGCCGCCGGTCACCCATGCCATTTCGGTGGGGACGATGAAATCTGCCTTGAAGGTTGCGTGGGTGTGCGGCGCGTCCTGCCGGCCCTTGAGCCGCTCGACGGATTGGCGCAGCAGTTGGCAGTAAAGCTCGAAGCCAATCTGCGAGATTTGGCCGGATTGGCGCGTGCCTAACAAATTGCCAGCACCGCGGATTTCGAGGTCGCGCATGGCGATTTTAAAGCCTGAGCCGAGTGCGGTGTATTGTTTGATGGCGTGGATGCGTTTGCGGGCGTCGCCCACGGTCATCATGTCGCGGGGTAGCAGGAGGATGGCATATGCTTGTTCGCCGGCGCGGCCGACGCGGCCGCGGAGTTGATAGAGGTCGGCCAGGCCAAAGCGGTCGGCGCGGTCGATGAGGATGGTGTTGG
>JAYSPI010000123.1:0-9015 GCA_043722215.1 Prosthecobacter sp. | reverse complement strand
AGGGAGCGCTGCTAATGGACGCGCCCAGTCAGACCTTGTGGGAGCATTACTTGGCGTTTTACCGGAAATACAGTGATACCACCCTGGATTTCGATCAGGAGGAATCCTGCCGCTTCATGAACCGGGTGTTCCGCCAACCCGCACTCAGGGGATACATCGTCAACCTCGATGAGAAGGATTTTAAAGTCGTCGAAGATGCCTTGCGCTGGGTCTGCGAAGACGATCTCTACGACGCCAAGAGCTTCGCCCTGCAGCTCGTGACCGCAGCCGGCGAAAATGTCACCCACTCGGTGCGCCTGTTGCCCGGGCGCAAGGAGTTCTATCAATCCGACGAGACCGTTTTCCCTGGCCCGCCCCGCTGGCTCGAGGAAACCGACGTGATGCCGCGCTACTTGATCCCCAAACGCGTCATCGACTCGCTCGAAGGAGTCGAGTTCTTGCGTAAAATCGGAGCATCCCTTCCTGAATCACTCAAGAAGCGGGTCGTGGATCTTGAACTCAAACCGAAGTTCGAAATGAAGCTCATTGCCGGGCTGACTGCCGCAGAAACCGAGCACCTAGTCATTGATGTGACAGCGGTGGAGGTCAAGGGTCGTCGCACCGAGCGTTTCACCAAAGATGGATGGGAGCTCGCCGAGCAACAACCCGTCAAGGGCAAACAATTGCTGCGCTTTGCCCGTGAGTCACTCTATCCGGTGCCCCCGATCCTCGAGGATATGGGCCTCTCATACGACGAGAAGCTCCTCTCGTTCAAATCCCGCATCACCAAACAATTCCCCGAAAAATTCGCGGAGTGGATCAAGGCGATGCCCGCCGATATTGAACTCGATATCGACCTGCGCCTGCGCTCGATCCTCGCCGACCCGGTCACCGCATCGGTTCGCTTCGAGGTGGTGGGTCAGGACATCGACTGGTTCGACCTGCGCATCGTCATCGACGTGCAGGGCATCAACCTCTCGAAAGCTCAAATCCGCCAACTCGTCGCCGCCCGCGGCGGCTATGTTCGCATGGAGGACGGCTCGTGGATGCGACTGGAAATCAAGCTCGATGCCGACCAGCGCGAGGCGGTGACCCGCCTCGGGCTCGACCCCTTCGATCTTTCCGGGGAGACCCACCGGATGCACGCCCTGCAACTCGCCGACCCAAAGGCCGCCGAGGTGTTTGACCCGAAAGCATGGGAGCGTATCAAAAACCGTGCCGGTGACATCCAACTCGAAGTGGACCCCGACGTTCCGGCTGCTCTCAACGCCACCCTGAGGCCCTATCAGATCGACGGCTTCAAGTTCCTCGCCTATCTATCCGTCAATAACTTTGGCGGTATTCTGGCAGATGACATGGGCCTTGGTAAGACCATTCAGGCGCTCACGTATTTATTGTGGCTCTTTGAGGAGCACGCGAAAACCGGTGGTCCCAAGAAGCCCGCGTTGGTGGTCTGTCCGAAATCGGTGTTGGACGTCTGGGCCAGCGAGGCCCAAAAGTTCACTCCTAACTTCAACCTTAAAATCCTCAAGAACCGCAGCGACATCGATGTCGATCATATTCAGAATCACATCGATATCCTAGTGCTCAACTACGCCCAACTGCGCGTCTGTGGCGAGGAACTCAACGGCATCAAGTGGCTCACCACCATCCTCGACGAAGGTCAGCAAATCAAAAACCCGGACTCCAAGGCCGCCAAGTGTGCCCGCGAACTCGATTCTCAAAACCGCCTGGTGCTTACCGGCACGCCGATTGAAAATCGCTTGCTAGATATGTGGTCGTTGATGGCATTTGCGATGCCGGGAGTGCTTGGGTCACGTGCGTATTTCAAAAAGCGTTTTGATAAGCGCAAGGACCCGCTCAGCCAAAGTCGGTTGGCATCGCGGTTGAGGCCGTTTCTGATTCGGCGCACCAAGCTCCAGGTTGCCCAAGACCTGCCGCCGCGTACCGAAGAGGAGGTTTATTCCAAGATGGAAGGCGTCCAACTCGACCTCTACAAGGCCGAACTCAAACGCATTCAAAAAGCACTGCTGGGACTCGACTCCGACGAGGAAGTCAAAAAGAACTCGTTTGCCATCCTGCAGGGGTTGATGCGCTTGCGCCAGATCTGCTGCCACCCCGGCCTAATCGATCCTAAATACCTCAAAGAGGAATCCGCTAAAATGGAATCCCTTTTCTATCTGCTCGATCAACTCCACGAGGAAGGCCACAAGGTGCTCGTGTTCTCGCAGTTCGTAACGATGCTCGATCTCATCAAGGCGCGCCTTGAACTCGAAAATCGTCCATATAACTATCTGACCGGCCAGACTAAGGACCGTAAGGGTGAAATTGAGCGATTCCAAACAACCAAGGCCCCATCGGTCTTCATGCTGTCGCTCAAGGCGGGCGGTTCCGGCCTCAATCTAACCTCGGCGTCCTACGTTATTCTCTATGACCCGTGGTGGAACCCCGCCGTGGAAAATCAAGCGATCGACCGAACCCACCGCATCGGCCAGAAGAACAAGGTGATTGCCTATCGTTTGCTCACTCGTGATACCGTCGAGGAAAAGATCCGCATTCTCCAGCATCAGAAAACCCAGTTGGTCACCAATGTGCTGGGCGATGAGGGGTTTGCCTCCAACCTTGGCATGGAGGATCTCCAATTCATCCTCACACACAATATCGACGAGGACGAGTGATTCCCCGAGCGCGCGGTGGATTGCTAGATATCAACCTAACAAACGTTGGTGCTGCAGAATGAGAGCTACCATCAAGATCAGAACCATCCGGTCCGTCACTCTATAATCTACTAGAGACAACTGCATCTTACCGCCTTCATGCACCGCCTCAAGTCAACCTCCCTAGTTTATCGATTTCGGTTAGCGGCGTTGTTGTTATACGCGAAGTATCTGCTGTTTGTGCTGGCTTGCGTGAGCATGATGCACGCCACCATCCAGGGCAGCCAGCAACTCGCGGTGGGCGGCGCTGGATTGCTGGGGGTGGCGGTGGTGATCGCCATCCTGCAGTGGGTATTGGCAGCGCGCACCGCGTGCCCGTTGTGCATGACGCCGGTGCTCGCACGCAAGCAGTGTGCAACCCACCGGCATGCCAAAACGTTTCTCAGCAGTTATCGGCTGCGGGCTGCCTTCGATATTGTGTTTCGCAATTCGTTTCGATGCCCTTATTGCAATGAACCCACGGCGCTGGAGGTGCGCGTGAATCAACACACAAGGTGATATCTCGATGCATGGGAGTTGACATCGCGGCCCGCTCCATCATGTTTTTCGCCGATGAATTTCCTGAGCCCATCGTTACGAGCCATCCTGCTGCCTGCGCTTGGCCTGGTTTTAGCTCTCACCCAACCCGCCACATCCGCCATGCCTGAAACACCCGCCGACGTCCAATCACCGCCCGCCGATGCCCAAAAAACTGCGTCAGGCCTGAGCTCGAAAATCATCCATGCCGCCACCGGCAACAAAAAACCCGCCGCTACGGACACCGTGACGGTGCATTACTCAGGTTGGACCACAGATGGCAAGCTATTCGATAGCTCGGTGAAGCGCGGACAGCCGACAAGTTTTCCGCTGAACGGCGTGATCAAAGGCTGGACCGAAGGAGTGCAACTCATGGCCGAGGGCGAAAAACGCCGCTTCTGGATCCCCGCCAATCTCGCCTACGGCGAAAACCCCGGCGGCGGTCGCCCCGGCGGAATGCTCGTCTTCGATATCGAGTTGTTGTCGATCAAGGTGGCTCCGAAGCCGCCTAGCATCCCGGAGGATGTCGCCGCCGCCCCAGCCAGCGCTGAAAAAACGGCCTCGGGCATAGCGTCGCGCGTGCTCGTTAAAGGCACCGGGAGCACCCATCCCAAGGCCAGTGATCAGGTCCGGGTTCACTACTCGGGTTGGACCACGGATGGCAAACTCTTTGACAGTTCCGTGGTGCGTGACGAATCAATCGTGTTCCCTCTGAATCAAGTGATTGCAGGCTGGACCGAAGGCGTGCAACTCATGGTGGAGGGTGAAAAACGCCGCCTGTGGATCCCTGGGAAACTCGCCTATGGCGAAAACCCGCCCGCCGGTGCTCCGGTTGGAACTCTCGTCTTTGACGTCGAATTGCTCGCCATCGTCAAATGACCTGCTATCGCCCACTCATCGCTACCCTCACGGTGGCCCTCGCCTCTTGCGCAACGAATCCGGCGATTCCCGCGCAATCCGCTGCTCGCCCACACCTCTCGACCTACCCGGGACCCATCGCGGCGACACCCGAATTTAAAAAACCCGTCCGCATGAACGGTCGGGGCACCCTCACGTCGATCTCCCTGAGCGAGTTTTTTGCGCTCCAGCAATCGGGCAAGGTCTTGATTTATGACGCCCGGCTGGCCTTTTTCTATCACCTCGGGCATATTCCCGGTGCGATCAATCTAACTAAAGCGCGTTGTGATGACCAGGTTGTCGCCCACGAGGCGGAGATCAAGTCGGCGCTGGCGCATGGCCGCACGGTGGTGGTCTATTGTAGCGGGATGACCTGTCCGGACGCGCGCACCGTGGCGATCCATATCTCCGGCTTCGGCTACCCAGTCACAGTCTTTGGTGGTGGCTGGGACGCCTGGAAAGAGGCTGGCATGCCTAGCGAATAATCTCACCCATCCGTACCACCCACATTCATTCATTCATTCCATGTCATCGTTCTCTAACGTCACTGTTGATACCAAGGCTAACATTTATTTTGACGGTCGGGTTGTGTCCCACACCGTGCGCTTTCCGGATGGCACCAAGAAAACCCTCGGGCTGATCTACCCCGGTAAATTTCACTTTGGCACAGCGGCTTCCGAGCGGATGGAGATCGTCGCGGGCCGTTGCCTGATTCTCATGGATGGCACGACGGAAGTGATGCCCGTTGAGGCTGGTGCAGCCTTTGAGGTGGCCGCAAACAGCGGCTTCACCATCACCGTGGCCGATGGAATCTGCGAGTATATCTGTTCCTATATTCCCGCCTGATGCGCGGCGTGGTGATCCTCCGAACTCTCGCCGTCGGCGTGACTGTGGCGTGCCTGCTTGGCTCCTGTGGCATTCGCTTGCCGGTGCAACCGGTCATCACCCGACCATCGCTGAGCGATAGGAAGGCTCCTGCAGCATACCACGGGCAGGCCGTCGTCACCCCGGGGTACGCGCACGTCCAACCGGCCGATGAGCCGGATATTCTCGTTTGGCTCATCGCCGACAAATACCACACCGGCATGGTTTTCCCCTTTGGTTGGCTCGTTGAATCTGGGTTTGTACCGCCTGCTGGCTTCGGTCACCCGCAGTTCGTCACCATGAGTTGGGGCAATCGAAATGCTTACTCCCAAGAGGGAATCGACCACCTGTGGAAATTTTTACAGGTGGTTCTGACGCCCACGCCCTCAGTGATGGAACTCATCCCAGTGGAATGGAATGTTACGGAAGTCCTGCCACAGCAGCGGATATGGCGCAAGCTCGTGACCCGTGACCGCGGACCTGCTCTGGCCGCCTTTCTCAACGCCTGCTGCATCACTGGCCCGAATGGTAAACCCAAGGTGGTGCGCCCATCAAGTTGGGGGCATGGTGTCCAGCTCGAAGGCAGATACCCGTATTTCATCCCGCGGGTTTGCAATGTCTGGACAGTTCAGACCATCGAGGCCCTCGGCGGTGATCTTAATGCGTGGTTGGCTCTAACAGCTAATGGCCTGGTCCGCCAGGCGGTGCGACCGCCCAATGATTTCGAACTCGTCTGGCCCGGCAACGGCAGCCATACTTAACCATCGAGCCACAGCCGCCCGGCACTGCGCCGCAACCGCCTGCCGCCCGGAAGATTGATGACCGCGGGGCGCGCGGTGTCTAATAATCCAGCAGCCCGTTCTAGCAGCGCGCGGTCAATCGCGGGAACTTGATGGTCTAGCAGGAAATTGCGTAATGCCGTGAGTTGGAGGTCGGGCGGCAGCTTGCGCACTGCCGGGAGGTGCAGGCGGCCCTGCGGGTCGAGCAGACGTGCCTGCGCCAAGGCGGCGGTGGCGAAGTCATCGCGTCGTGCGGAGTCGGTCGCCCCGCGCACCAACGCGGCCACGGGGTCCCTGCCCGAAATTTCCGCCAGCAACGGCAGGACCTCGTTTCTGAGGCGGTTGCGCACCGCGATGGGTTGATGGTTGCTGGCGTCCTCACGCCAGCGATGGCCGTGGGTGGTTAACCAGGCGGTCAGAGCGGCGTGGCGCACGCCTAACAACGGTCGGGTCACCTGCAGGACCACCCGGGGTGGCACGGTGATGGCTTGGTCCGCACGCATGCCCTTGAGTCCGTGCGACCCTCTCAATAGATTCCACAAAACTGTCTCCGCCTGGTCGTCCGCGTGATGAGCTAACAACAGCCGACGACAGCGGTGCGTCAGCGCGCATTGCGCGAAAAACTCATACCGGGCGTTGCGCGCCGCCGTCTCCATCGATTCGCTGTGCGCTCGCATGCGCTCGCGCACGTCGTCGCAGGCAATTTCGCAGGGCTGGCCGAGTTGGGCCGCGAGACGAGCGACAAATCGTGCGTCCTCGGTGGCAGCTCGGCCACGCAGTTGGTGATCGAGGTGGCAGACGACGAGGTGCTTGAAACCGTGCCGCACTAACAAGTGGAGCAGGGCGACGGAATCGGCGCCGCCCGAAACCCCCACCAACCAGCGGGCACGGCGCGACGCGCCTGCTAGCCACGGGATGAGTGCTTCAATCGCCACCTGGCGAGCGTGGCGGAATCTGCCATGGCGCGCAACTCCCGATCCTCCCGCGATATGACCTGCGAGGCAATCCCTCGTCATGACTTGACGAAGGTGTGCATTTTGAATATTTGATACGACGCTATGAAATTATCACTATTCCTTCCACTCGTCTTAACTTTGCCAGCGATGGCTGGAGCGCCCTCCCAGCAAACCACCTCCCCAGCAGCGGAGTCCACCCTCCTGAGTTGGTTTGCAGGCGGCTCAGTCGGTTATCTAACCTCACTGGACACGGCGATGTACAATCTGCACGTAGGCGTCACTGATAGATGCTGGGAGGTGATGGGTTGCAATGTCTCGGTGCTCGCAGAGGTCGGTTACACAGATAAAAATCCATCTTTTTCCAGCCACTGGCCAGCCATCGGTCCTGTGCCGACGAGCGACCACTTGAGCCTCAACCAACTCGGCAGCGGTCTTCAATCGCTTGCGGACGTCAATGGTGCGCCCATCCTCGGCTTGAGCGACACCAGCACCAGTTATGATTTGGTGATTGTCCCGATTACCCTCAACGTCAAGTTCGAGCGGGCGCTCACCGATCAACTGAATGCCTACTTGGCCATGGGGATGGGTATGGCCGATGTGGGTCTCGATATCGATGGTGGTGGCTTGGTTGGCAGCGCATCGGATCACGATTGGATTTTCACAGGTCAAGTATTCGGTGGGTTGGGCTACCACGTAACGCCCAACGTTGAGGTGTATGGGGGTGCCCGTTGGATTTATTACGCCGATCCGTCGTTCAGCGGCACCCTGAATTACGGCATCAATGGCCGCCTCACCCTCAAGATGAAGGACGATTGCCTCATCGAGCTCGGTGCACGCTACAAATTCTAAGGTGTGGGTCGCTAGATTGCTCCCATCAGGCCGCCCGGGTTGTGTCGGGCGGCCACTTTTTTAGGCGCACGGATCTGGAAGTTTCCGGGCAACGGTTCTTGCGCATTCGCTCGTCCTCACGTAGGTATCTCCCCGATGAAACGCCGCCTCACCCTCCTCGCTCTAGCATTGCTCCCGGCCTTGGCCCTAGGCGAGACCACCAAGGACGCCGCTAAGCCTGGCCCATCAGTCGCTGGCAAGCCTGCACAGGTCATTCTGAAAACCAATCAGGGTGACATCGTCGTCGAACTGGATGCAGCCAAAGCCCCGGTGACGGTTGCGAACTTTCTGGGATACGTGCAGAACAAGCATTACGACGGCACGGTTTTCCACCGGGTCATTGACGGATTCATGATCCAGGGTGGGGGGTTTGCGTCCATTGATGGCCAAATCGTCGAGAAACCCACCGGCAAGGGCATCGTCAATGAGAGCCAGAACGGACTGGCCAACGCCCGTGGCACCATCGCCATGGCTCGCACGAATGACCCGAACAGCGCCACGGCTCAGTTTTTCATCAATGTGAAGGACAACGCCATGCTCGATTACCCCAGCAATGGCGGCTACGCCGTGTTCGGTAAGGTCGTCAAGGGAATGGATGTCGTCGATAAAATCAAAGGGGTGCCCACCGCCACCTCTAAACTCGCCATGCTGCACCCGCTCACCGGCACCCAAATGGAGATGCCGTCGGAGAATGTGCCGATTCAGAAAGTGGAGATCGTCACCGCCAGCGTCGTGAAATGAGTGAGTCGCTCGTTTCGTTGACAGCACCGTTCCTCCACTGCGCGCCCAACCTTTTCTGAATGCAACTCTGGCTCTGCCCGATTCTCGCGTTTCTGCTGGGATCGATCCCGTTCGGACTCATCATCGCCAAGGCCACTGGCATTGATATCCGCCATCATGGCTCTGGTAATATCGGCGCCACCAATGTGCTGCGCGTAATGGGGAAACCTTATGGTATCACCTGTCTCTTGTTAGACGCGCTCAAGGGCTTTATCCCCGTTGTGCTCGCACTGGGACTGGTGCAAATCGAGGGGAAATCGTCGAATCTCACGCTGCCATTCCTGCATGCCTGGGCATTGCATCTACCCGCCAGCCAGCAGTTTGAGGGGCAGTTGTTTCACGTTATCACCGGTCTGCTAGCGATTCTCGGGCATAACTATTCGCCATGGGTTGGATTCAAGGGCGGCAAGGGCATCGCCACTTCGGCAGGGGTGTTGCTAGGGTTATTTCCGTTTTTCGGCGTCCTGCTGTTAGGTCTGATTTGGTTGGGCTTGTTTTTGATCACCCGCTATGTCTCGGTGGCCAGCATTGGGGCGGCGGCGGCACTGCCGATCCTGACCCACCTGGGCACGCGTTTTCATCACGTTCACAACGATTCGTCGCAGCCCACACTGTGGGAATCGGGAACGTGGAATAAGC
>JAYSPI010000122.1:0-2290 GCA_043722215.1 Prosthecobacter sp. | reverse complement strand
CGCTAACCCACCGCTAACCCACCGCTAACCCACCGCTAACCCACCGCTAACCCACCGCTAACCCACCGCTCGCGCCACCTCAGTCGCACCCCCCTACCCATGCCTGCCAGTCCCCCAACCGCCACCCACACCCGTCTTTCTCGCGTCGCGGCAAACTTCGGCCTTGCATCACATCGGCTCCTATCTACAACCCTCCCCGCAAGGCAATTCAAAATCGCACCGGTGCCCGCACCTCTCCGATCCAATGCCTCTCGCCGCTGTAGCTCAGGGGTAGAGCAGCTCATTCGTAATGAGCAGGTCGTCGGTTCAAATCCGACCAGCGGCTCCATAAGGATCAATGAGTTACGGAGATTGCCCGTTAGAAAAATAATCCGCGTGTGCAATTTATGTGCAATCCTGAAGGTCAACGCGCATTCCTTCCGGGCAATTTTTCGCCGCCAAGGCGATTCCTTTCTTCGGTATTGTCGGCAGCTTTCAGAAAAGCCTGCTTCAAGTTTTCAAGCGGCTTGAGCCATTCCACCCTGCCCGCCTGCTGCCCCACCCCCCCCCAGGGGGGGATCAAGGAACAGGCAAGCAAAGAATTCGTAATGAGCAGGTCGTCGGTTCAAATCCGACCAGCGGCTCCATGAAACCTTATATTTCAAGGGTTTTCGCGATTCTCGTTTTGAGTCGCCTTGAGTCAAAATTGGCTGTTTTGAGTCGTTTAGCGTCAAATGAGTTGCAGGAAAGTTGCCGGTCTAAACTCACTCCTAGTTCCCAGTTGACAAAGGGAAATCGCCAATCAGGTGGCGTGTCGAGAGTGAAAAATCACGCCGGGTCGCGGCCGGAGTGATTCCATCGGGTTGAAAATCTGTTACTGGCCTTGGTCCAACCATGTGATTTTTTACCACCTTCCGGCAAACAACACATCCGAGCGGCAGGCGTCCTGGCCTGCCAGAGGAGGGCGCGCGGCCTATCAGCGGGAATAACGCACCTGCGGACCGTTTTCTCGAGTGCCGGCGACACTCCATCAGACGCAAGCCGGGCCACCCGCATCCATGGGGAGCGGAGATCCTTGGAGCGAGCGGCACAATGTCATGGACAATCCGCCGAGCAGGTCCAAAACACATTACGCTGCCCATGACTCTGCTCCACGAATCCCGACTGACCCTGCGACTGGCCCTACCCCTGATGATCGGCCAGCTCAGTCAAATGCTGATGGGAGTTGCGGACACCGTGATGATTGGGCGACTGGGAGTGCAGGACCTGGCAGCACTTACGTTTGCGCAGGCATTGTTCCATGTGCCGTTTGTGTTTGGCATCGGGGCGCTCACTGCGGTTTCGGTGTTCACATCCAATGCCCGAGGGGCAAACGACGCTTCCAATGCCCGCGCCAGTTGCCGCCACGGGTTGTGGCTCGCGATGACGCTCGGAGTGGTCATATTCGCACTGGCATGGTGGCTATCGCGGCGGCTTGATCTGTTTGGCCAACCGCCGGACGTGAGCATGCACACACGCGGGTATTTCCGCATCCTCATGGCCTCGACGATTCCCGCTCTCGCCTCGATTGCATTCAAAAACCACGCCGACGCGCTGCAGCGGCCGTGGCCGCCGTTTTGGATATTTCTTGGTGGAGTGGTGCTCAACATTGGACTCAACTGGGTGATGATCTACGGCAATCTGGGCTTCCCAGCACTGGGCATCGATGGGGCGGCCTGGGCCACGTTGATTGCCCGCAGCGCGATACTTGCCACGATCGCCAGCTGGATGCTGCGCGCCCACGACCTCCGGCCATGGATGCCGCGCCGCTGGTTGCTGGCACCGGAGTGGAGTGAAATCAAACGCCTGCTATCAATCGGGCTACCAGCCAGCGTTCAGATGCTGTGCGAGGTGTCGGCGTTTTCGGCGGTTGGACTGATCATCGGACGCTTTGGTTCTGAGGCGATGGCCGCCCATCAGATTGCCATCACCCTATCGGGCACGGCGTTCATGTTGCCCTTGGGGCTCTCGATGGCGCTCACCGTGCGGATCGGTGAGGCGCGTGGCGCGGGTGAACTGGCACGGCTGCGGCCGATCGCGGTTTCTGGGTGGCTGCTGGTGAGCGCCTGTGCGCTCGTCAGCGCGACGTTTTTTCTAACCTTGGGAAAGTGGACGGCCGCATGCTTTATCAACGCACCGGAGGTCATTGACCTAGCGTCCTCGCTGTTGATGGTCGTCGGGGGCTTCCAGCTCGTCGATGGCCTGCAAGTCACCTCCGCAGCGATGCTTCGCGGCCTGCGTGACGCGCGGGTCCCCGCGATGATCGGGTTTC
>JAYSPI010000121.1:0-6874 GCA_043722215.1 Prosthecobacter sp. | reverse complement strand
GGGGGTGGGTTTCTCCATGACTTCCGAGACCAGATAGAGGCCCTGCCGGTTGTCTGCTAGGCGTCCGCCCGCCACCCCGTAGTAGGGCAACTGGCTCTCGTGGGTGGCGTGGACGGCCGAGACCGCGCATTCCTCGGCGGTGGCCACCTCCACCAATTGGCGGGCACAACTGCGCGCTTGGTGGCTTAAATACAAGTGATCGCCCACGAGTAGCAAAAACGGTTCGTCGCCGGTGAACGGGTGGGCGCTCCACACCGCGTGGCCGTAGCCGCGTGGTTGAGCTTGTTCGATGAACTGCAAGCGTTTGGCATGTGGGCCGGCGGCGGCGCGGAAGGTGGAGGCATCGCCCGGATAGACGACGACGCAGATTTCCTCGGCACCGGAATGGAGAGCTTCCTCGACGATGATGGTGAGGGCGGTCTTGGTATTGCCGTCGCGGTCCACGAGGGTTTGGAGCGGGAGGGTCCGTTGGCTGGGTCCGGCGGCAGTGATGACGGCTTTGCGAATATCCATGGTGCGGGGTGTGAAGCGATGACAGTGTGTCGCCTGAACCCCTGCTGTCAGTCTTTTTAATCGATCATTGCGTGAGCGATGCAATCGCCGCGCGCGGGATGGGGCTACCGCAGTGCCGTGATTTCGATGCGCTTCGCATCGGCGCAATCCTGGTTTTCGCCGCCCATTGCCCAGACGAAGCGATAGCGGGTGGTGCCGCACCCGCAATGGATCGACCACGGCGGGGACAGCACGACTTGGCGGTCGGCGACCCAGAGCGGTCGAGTTTGTTGTGGGTCACCCATCAGATGCAGGACGCGGTGGTCGGGTGGGACATCGAAGTAACAAA
Organism: Prosthecobacter sp.; assembly: GCA_043722215.1. Taxonomy (GTDB): domain Bacteria; phylum Verrucomicrobiota; class Verrucomicrobiia; order Verrucomicrobiales; family Akkermansiaceae; genus Luteolibacter. The sequence goes on along the minus strand of JAYSPI010000121.1, from coordinate 6,033 downwards.
GGACCTCGCTGCGGCGGTCGTGGGTGTGGCATGGCATCGTGTTCCAAACACTGCCTGGCATCACCTCGGTGAACCCCAAAACCAGTTGGCAACTCGCAATGCCCGCCGCATGCACGTAATGAAAAAGCGTGCGCTCGTTGGCATCGTCACAAGTGCCCAGGGAGACTTGAGTGGCATCGGAGCGGGTTGCTAACACGGTGGGGTAGGTGGCGTGTGCCGGGTAGCTAATCAGATAGAAAACCGCCGGATCGGTTGGTGATGCGCTCGTAAAGCGGATGTGGCGGCTACTACGTCCGACGTAGAGGCAGTCGTGGCGGTTGAGTTGATAGGTTGAGCCATCGACGACGATGTGGCCGGTGGAGCCAAGATTGAGGATGCCAAGTTCGCGGCGCTCGCAGAAATAATCGGCCTTGAGGGCGGCGGGCGGGGCGAGGTCGAGCTGGGCGGTGGTTGGAATGGCGCTGCCGACAACGGCCCGGTCGAGATCGGTGGAGGCGAGACGGGTTTCGCCTGGGGCAAACAGGTCGTCGATGAGGAAGGATGCGCGGAGGCCCTCGGAGTCGAGGGTGGCGGATTCTCGGGGGGAGGGTGTCAGACGGGATGTAGTCATGAGTGGTGTGGAAGTCGATGATTCTCTAGCGAAAGCGAGGGGTGGTAAACTGAAGTTCGCCTGGCTGCGGTGCCGCCTGATGTGGGTGAGAGCGGCCTTGGCCAACGATCATGCGCGCGGGTGGAAGCGCCGGTGAATGGCTTTGAGGCGGTGGCGGTCAACGTGGGTGTAGATCTCGGTGGTGGCGATATCAGCGTGACCTAGCAACTCCTGGATGACTCGCAGGTCGGCCCCGCCTTCCAATAGATGGGTTGCGAACGAGTGGCGCAACAAGTGGGGATAGACGTTTTGGTCGATGCCTGAAAGGCGGGCGCGTTGTTTGACGATTTGGCGGACGCGGTCGGGCGAGAGGGCGGTTCCGCGGACGCTGAGGAAGACGTGCGAGGAGGTGCGTTTCGTGACGAGTTGCGGGCGTTCGTTGGCGAGGTAGTCCGTGATGGCGGCGCGGGCCCGGGTGCCGACGCGGGCGACGCGCGATTTATTGCCTTTTCCGGTGATGCGTACAAACCCCTCGTCGAGGTCCATCATCTCGAAGCGCAGTCCGCACAACTCGGACAAGCGGAGCCCTGCGGCGTAAAACAACTCGAGGATGGCGTGGTCGCGTCTACCCAGAGGGGCGGTGAGGTCGATGGAGTCGAGGAGTTGGGTGATTTGGCGGGCATGCAGGGTTTCAGGGAGGGAGAACTCCGGACGCGGCGAGATCAACGGCTCTGCCGGGTCCATTTCCAGCCGCCCATGGCGCGCTAACCAGCGGAAAAACACCTTGAGATGCACCGTCGCGATTCGCAATGAGGCCGCATTTAGCCCGTCGGATTTCCGCTGACCAAGAAACCTCGCTAATTCCTCGGTGCCGACCTCAGGCAGTGGCAGAGAGTGGCGGCCGAGCCACTTGGCCAAGGCATCGAGCGTCTGACGCACCGATAGCTGGTAGGCTGGTGACAGTCCGCGCTCGGTGGCCAAATACCGAATGAATGCATCGCTCGCGGGTTCCATCGATAGGGCAGATTGGCGCGCCGCGCAGTCCCCGTCAACTCCTGGCACCGGCATGCGGGGCATGCCAAGCGGCGTAGATTTCGGGTGAGATTTCTGAGGGTTTAATTTCTGAGCGGCCGCCCCAGAAGACATTGGTATAGGTTACGGGGATGCCGACTTGCTGGAGGTGGCGGTCGATGGCGGCTTTGTGTTCGAGGACGCGGGGTTTTTCGGTGCCGTGGACGACGCCCATGATGTTAGCATTACCGAATTGAGGGCCGCCCTCGCGCCAATAACAATGGGTCATGCAATCGTGGCGTCCGACTTCCGCCCCTGCTTCCACTTCTCGACCCGCTGGCACCGTCCAATGAAACAGCCCGTTGAAACGGGTAACTCGCTCGCCGGTGGCGGAGGGTTTCACGTGTTCTAGGAAGGTGGAAAATCGCCCGATGACCTTTTTTGCATTGAGGGATTCGGCGATCTGGCAAAAACGGTCCAGCGTCACGGCGGCGAGGTCAGCGCGTTGCGCCCACGGGTTATCGTGGATTTCGGCGAGTGTGAGCTCCTCCTTGAGGGCGAGCAGGACGCGCCATTCTTCGGGGGTGAGTTCGACTGGGGTGGTGGTCATCATCACCGCCGGGTGAGGGGACTTGTCGCCGGGCTCCAGCGATTTTCGGCGGGCGTGGCCAACCCCGAGGGCAAACACGCCGCGCGCGGGCATCAGCAAGTATTCGGTGGCCCCGGTGAGCCCGAGCAGGGTGGTGGCATGGTGGTCGAGGGACTCGCCGACGGGCACTTTCACGGTGGTCCAGAGTCGGTAGCTGGAGCCCGATACCTCGGAATCTGTCGAGCGGATTACCACATGGCCGGAAAACGGGTCATGCTTCGCCATGAAATCAAAGGCGGCATTGAGTTTTTCCTCAGGCACCTTCCAAGCGACCAGAGCGCCGTGAGCCAGTTTGGTTGAGAGCAGTGTTTGGCGGACGCGGCGAATCACCCCGGCCTCCATCATCCCCTGAATCCTCTCCAGCACGGTGGCCAGCGGCACCCCGGAACGATCCGCAATTTGGTGAAATGGCTGACGGTGAAATCCGGCGATCAGATCTTCGGAGATGGCGAGAATCCGCGCGTTGGTCGGATCATTGTGCTCAACTGGAATGGCGGCGGTCATGGAAAACGGAAATATGGAGGATGAATTCCAGAATGGGAACGCCAATTTTGGGTTTAACGGTGTGTTAGACGGCGGGGACCTCGCTGGCCAAGCGCTCAAGCGAGTCCAGCGCGTCCTGGCGCGTGGCAATTTTCCCTTCAAGTTGCTCGGTTTGGATCGCTTCGAGGAGGTGTTTGAAGCGTGGGCCAGGAGGGAGCCCTAGGCGAATCAGGTCGCTGCCGGTGACCAGCGGCGGCGGAATGAGCGGCTCAGCGGCAAATGCGGCGGCTTGCTCGTGAAGAAACTCGTAGTTGTCGGTGAATCCATTGGATGACGCACAATCCACGCGGTGCAACTCCATTTCCTGGGTGAACGTCGGCTCGGCCATGAAGCGTTTCAATTTGGCGACGCGCATTTTTTGCACATTCATGAACTGCATGTGGCGGGCAACCATCGGGATGACGGCGGCGATGGTGTGATTCGGGTAGCGCAGGCGGCGCAAGATCGCTTCGGCCATGGTTGCCCCCATGGCGTCGTGGCCGTTGAAGCGGATTCTGCCGGTGTCGCGGTCGATGGTGCGGCACGGGGGTTTGGCGATATCGTGGAGCAGCACGGCCAGGCACAACTCGAGGGGTGCGTCGGGTGCCAACATGTCAAGCATGATCCGGGTGTGGGTGTAAACATCGCCCTCTGGATGCCATTCCGGCGGTTGCTCGCAGCCGATCATCGCTAACACCTCCGGCATAAAGTGACGAATCAGATCGGTTTCCACGAGGTGCTCGATGCCGGCCCGACGGCGCGGCGAGGTGATGATTTTTGAAAACTCGTCGCGGATGCGCTCGGGGGAAATCCGGTCGAGCAGCGGCGCGCACTCGATGAGTGCGGCATTGGTGAGTGGGTCGATCGTAAACCCGAGCGTAGTGGCAAACCGCACCGCCCGCAGCAAGCGCAGGCCGTCTTCGGTGAAGCGTTCCACAGGTTTGCCGATGGCGCGGATCACCCCGCTCTTGAGGTCAGGCAGCCCGCCGACCCAGTCGATGACTTCGTCGGATTCAGGGTTTTCAAACAAACCATTGATGGTGAAATCTCGCCGCTGGGCGTCCTCGAACGAGGTGGAAAATGTCACATTCTCGGGCCGCCGGCCGTCGCGGTACGATCCATCCGTGCGGAAGGTGGCAATTTCCACATGCTGGCCGCCGTGCTTGGCAATGACCACCCCGAAGTGCGCGCCCACTTTGTTAGAACCAGGGCACAATGCCATCACCTGGGCGGGCAGCGCGGAAGTCGCTAGGTCGTAATCCTTGGGCGATCGCCCGAGCAGACGGTCGCGCACGCAGCCGCCTGCCAACAAGACCTCGTGGCCAGCAGCGGTTAGGCGGCGGGCAAGCACCAGCGCCGCAGCGCGGGCCGACATGGCGGGCACGGATTTCATGGTAGGCGCGTACCCTCATAAATGGTCACCACCCCACCGGTGAGTGGGGTGGCCGTGGCCGCACCAAACCCACAAGATTCCAGCAAGCCCGTCATCGCCGAGCCCGCTGGAAATGCCTCAATCGAGCCGCCAAGGTATTCGTAGGCGTCGCGCTGACCGGTCAGCCACCCGGCCAAGCGCGGTAGGATGTGGTGTAGATAGAACCGGTACGGTCTGCGCAGCAGGCCGTCGGGCAGCGAGAAATCCAGGATGACAATTCGGCCGCCAGGATTGAGGACGCGGCGCATTTCGCGGAGAGCCGCCGGGTAGTCGGCCATGTTGCGCAGGCCGAACGCTACCGTGACCACATCGAAGCAGCAGTCAGGAAATGGCAACTTGAGCGCATCAGCCACCAATGTGTGAGTCACCCCGCGGCTGGCAGCGTGGGCTAGCATTTCTTGGCAGAAATCCGAGGCGATCACCTCGCACGCCGGGCATTGCCGCTGGATCTCCAAGGCCAAGTCACCGGTGCCCGACGCCACGTCAAGCGCGCGCGACGGTTGCCACTGGCGGAGGCGAGCCGTCACGACCTTGCGCCATAAAATATCCGCACCGCAGCTCAGAACATGGTTGGTTAGGACGTAGCGATCGGCGATGCGCGCAAAGGCATCGCGTACATAAACGGCATCGGGCATGCGCGCAGCCTCAGCGCAGATCGCCGGCGAATCAAGCGACAAGCGACATGTCTTCCGGATCCCGCCCTCGCCAATTCCGGGGGCAGCCCTGCGTTTCAACCCGAAAACCGAAGTTGGATGATTTTGGGATAAGCGGCGCAGTATTTTCCCTCGGGTTCGCCGCCTGCCTGCTCCTCTCCGGGTGACTCTGGCGGCAACTTCGGCGAAGTTGGTCCAGGCCATTGTGAAATTTTGTCCATCAGAGGTTTGTGCTTGTCGAGCCCTCCCCAAGCTTTTGGCGATGTCGAGCACGGGCGTGCGACTCCGGTTCCCCAATACCGCGCCTCCGATGAACCTCGCCGCTCGCAGCGTGGCTGGGCGCTTGAAGCCTGGTTTGCGCTGCTCCGAGGCGCTGGTGTGTCGGTAGAGGCTGAGGAGATTGTGGGTGAAGCATACGCTGAGGAACGCACTCTCGGTGGCATGGAAGTTCTTCATGCAAAAGCCGTCGGCTTACAGGTCGTTCTTGAGTTCTTCGATGTGTTGCTCGCAGCAGGCGGGCGGGTTGTCGTCGCGCCAGAGTTCGGCTCCGTCGCCCTGGCGGTGGGTAACGAAGACCCGGAAGGTGTAGCCATCCACGCCGATGAGCCGACGCCCGACGGCGCTTGTGCTTTCACGGATGCGCTCGCGGATGGCGAAAAATTCGTGCGGGGCGGACCCGCCTTGGAGTTGGAGCGTGAAACGCGCCCAGGCGTAGTTTTCGTCGATGGGGGTCTAGGTGGCGAGTTGGGCGGCCTTGCGTTTGACGGTCTGGGTGAGGCGGGCGACGACGATGTAGGGGGTGTCACGCGCTTCAAGGAAGGTGAGAAGGGCGTTTTCGAAAAAACCGGAATCGGTCCCCATGCTGCGCAGTTTCCAATGGGCGGGCATGAGCGCGAAGGCTCGTCAGGAATGCCGCCGCCCCGCGGGCGCTGCCGGTGTTGCCACAGCGTAACCCAGCGTGCAGGACGAGCGGGGCTTCGGCAAGGAAGGCAAGCAGGGGATGGTGGCTGTTGCTTCCGGGACGCGACAGGTTGTAGCCGCGCTTGGCTCCCTCTTGGTTTCCTCTGCGTTGGAAGACGGTGCTGTCCAGATCGAGACTGAAGCCATCCGGCAGCGCAGGACCACAAGCCGAAGGCTCTGAAGCGGCAGACCTGCTGGCCCTGCGACGCGAGAACGC
>JAYSPI010000120.1:0-5596 GCA_043722215.1 Prosthecobacter sp. | reverse complement strand
AGTAAATTAATTATGAAACGATTCCTTTTTGTCATTCTCTGTTTATTCAATGTAACTGCAAGTACGGAAGCACAGTCAAAGGAAAAAGCTATTAGTCTTTTTGATGGCAAAACTTTTAATAATTGGGAAGGAGACACTGTAAATACCTGGCGCATTATCATTGTATTACGTTCATTGGGCCGGCCGCCAAGGTCATCTCGCTGATGGGCGATAAGGCCAGCGCTCGTGCCACTGCGCTGGCCAATGGCGTGCCGGTCACACCGGGATCGGAGATCATGCCAGATGCCGAAACCGCCTACGAACACGCCAAGAGCATCGGGTTTCCGGTGATGATCAAAGCGACCGCAGGTGGGGGTGGGCGCGGGATGCGACCGTGTTTTCAAGCGGAGGATTTTATTGGGCAGTTTCAAGCGGCATCGAGCGAGGCGATTGTGTGTTTTGGCAATGGCAGTTGTTATTTGGAGAAGCTGGTTCTCAACCCGCACCATGTCGAGTTTCAGGTCATGGGCGACTCGCACGGCAACTTTATCCACCTCGGCGAGCGTGATTGCTCGATGCAGCGCCGCAACCAAAAGATCATCGAAGAATGCCCGTCGCCGCTGCTCACCCCGGCACTGCGCGCCCGCATGGGCGAAGCCTCGGTCAATCTGATCCGCAATATCAACTATCAGAATGCCGGTACCATCGAGTATCTGGTCGATGAGGCCGCCGAGAACTTTTATTTCATGGAAATGAATACGCGGATCCAAGTCGAGCACCCGGTGACCGAGGAGGTAATGGGGTGCGAGTTGATCAAGGAGCAAATCCGGGTGGCGGCGGGCGAGCCGCTGTCGCACCACGTGCTGGAGGCTACGCCGCGTGGCCACTCGATTGAATGCCGGATCAATGCGGAGGATCCATTTAACAACTTTGCGCCCAGTCCGGGCAAGATTGAGATGTGGTATGCCCCAGGCGGCAAGGGCGTGCGCGTGGACACACATGTCTATTCCGGCTACACCGTGCCGCCGCATTACGACTCAATGATCGCCAAGCTCATCGTCACAGCGGCCACCCGCGAGATCGCCATTGCGCGCATGAAGCGTGCGCTGGGTGAGTTCATCATTCGCGGGATTAAAACCACGATTCCCTTCCAGCGGGAAATTATCGATCACCCGGATTTTATCAACGGCACCTATGATATCGGCTGGGTGGCTCGATTTATGGAAGAACGTGCCCAGTGAGCCGATGTGATCTGACGAATGGCAGCTACCAGGTTCATGGCTAATCTTTCCGAGTCGAAGCTCTACTGCCTTCTGGATCTGGGCTACGTCGCAGAAGTGGAGGCCACTGCGGTCACGGCGGCTATGTTAGCGGGTGGAGCGGACCTGCTGCAACTCCGCGCCAAGCACCATGACCTCGCCACCATCCGGCGCGTCGCCCAATCCTTGCTGCCGCTGTGCCGCGCTGCCGGGGTGCCATTCATCCTCAACGACCACCCAACGCTGGCGGCCGAACTCGACGCCGATGGAGTCCACATCGGCCAGGACGATGGCCCGTTGACCGTCGCCCGGGTGGCCATGGGGCCTGGTAAAATCATCGGGCGCTCGACCCACTCGCTCGATCAGGCGCGTGCCGCGCTGGACGAAGGGTTCGAGTACATCGGATTTGGGCCCTTGTTTCCTACGCCGACCAAGGCCGGGCGGCCCGGCATTGGATTGCTCGACCTCGCGATCATGGAACGCGAGGTCGGGTCACGCATCCCTGCCTTCTGCATCGGCGGGATCAAGCGGGCCAATCTAGCTGCCGTACAAGCCGCCGGCGCGCGGCGCGTGGTTATCGTCTCGGAGTTGCTGCAAGCCGCCGACGTTGAGGCGGCGACCCGCACGGTGCGAGCACTGATCTAACGACTGGGCGGCGGTGATTTGTAGGTTGTGATTTGCTAGCGGTCGGCCAAGATGGCTTGGCCGCGCGGGGGGGCGATTGACACCACCGCAGAAGCCATTCCGCTCATGCGCCTCGCAGTCCTCAATATCGTCGGTCTATCGGAGTCATTGCTAGGTCCGCACCTGCCAGGTCTTACGGCATTTGCAGCCAAGCACGGCAGCCAGTCGTATGCTCCGGAATTCCCGGCAGTGACGTGCAGTGCGCAGTCGTCGATTTTAACTGGCTCGCGGGTCGGTGAGCACGGGATTGTGGGCAATGGCTGGTATGATCGGGAAAGCGCGGAGGTGAGGTTCTGGAAGCAAAGCAATCATTTGGTGCGCGGCGAGAAGCTCTGGGATCGGTTGCGGCGTGAGATTCCGGGGTTCACCTGTGCACAGTTATTCTGGTGGTATAACATGCATTCCAGCGTGGATTTTTCGATTACACCGCGGCCGTTGTATCCAGCGGACGGGAGCAAGGTGTTTGATATCCACACCCAGCCGATGGCGATGCGCGATGCGCTGACGCGTGATCTTGGTGCCTTTCCGTTTCGGGCATTTTGGGGGCCCGCGGCGGGGATCGCATCGTCCGAGTGGATTGCCGCTTCGGCCAAGTGGGTCGAGCATACCCATCAACCGACGTTGAGTCTCGTCTATCTGCCGCACCTCGATTACCCGCTGCAAAAGGACGGCCCGCAGGCGGCCAATATCCCGAGCGAGTTGGCTAAAATCGACCGCGTCGCTAGCGACTTGATCGCATATTACGATGCGCGCGGGGTGCGCGTGCTGGTGGTTTCAGAATATGGGATTTCACCGGTCACCCGGCCGATTCACTTGAACCGCGAGTTCCGGCGCCGTGGGTGGCTGCAACTCAAAAACGAACTCGGGCGCGAGACGCTCGATTGCGGTGGGTCGCGCGCATTTGCGGTGGCGGATCACCAGGTCGCTCATGTCTATGTGAATGACCCGACGATTGTGGACAAGGTGCGCGAAGTGTTAGAAAACACGCCAGGCGTGGACGAAGTGCGCGTACCGCTGGCCACTTGGGGGCCGGGCATCGCCACCGATCGAGCTGGTGACCTGATCGCGGTGGCCGCCCCCGACGCGTGGTTCACGTATTATTTCTGGGACGATGACGCGCTCGCCCCTGACTATGCCCGCTCGATTGACATCCACCGCAAGCCCGGCTACGACCCGTGCGAGTTGCTTGTGGACCCCGCACTCAAGTGGCCAGCGCTCACCATCGCCAACTTTCTGTTCAAAAAAACCCTTCGGCTGCGCGGCGTGTTGGAGGTCATTCCACTGGATGCCACCCTAGTCAAAGGCTCGCATGGCCGCGATCAGGTGGCACGCGACGAGCGCCCGGTATTGCTAGGCAGTCGGTTTCCGGTTGCCAGCGCGGTGGATGTACAGCAGGCGATTTGCGCGGCGCTCGCTTGAGGCGAGCAACGCGGGGCTATGCAAGCGGGTTGGCGCGTGGTAAGCAGGGCGTTGATGACCCATGCTTCCACGACTTGGTCTGGTGACGGCTGCCTGCGCAGGTTGCTGGCGTGGGTGTTACTCGCGACGGGTTTACTCCTTGGGGTGGCCTTGGTGTTGCTTCTGCAGGCGCAGGATTTATCGGACCTCAGCGGTGCCGTGCCCCGTGGACCCGCGCGCGATTTGCCGCAGGTTCTGCAACGCGCGGTGACCCACCAGTATCCGATCACCCTAACGGAAGGTGAAATCAACCAATGGCTGGGCCGCGCGCTGGTGGCCCGACAGGGCGGTTGCTTGGCTGGGGTTGCCACGCTGGAGCGCGTTTGGGTGCGGCTCCAGGACGGTTGTGCCGAGGTGGTGCTGGTGCGTCATATTTTGGGTCAGCCATTCACGGTTTCGATGTTTCTTCAGTTAGCGCAGACGCAGGGGGCTAAGGGGACACTAACCGAGGTGCTGTTGCATGGCGGTCCTTATGGCAGTGGCTCGCTGCCCTTGCCGCAGCGGGGTGGACGCTTTGGTAAACTGGTCGTCCCCCAGGGGTTTTTACGCCTCGTAACACCCGCCTATGCGCATTTGGCCGAGGTGTTTCGCACCGAAATCCACCTTGGATTTGAAGAAATGACCCGCGTTAAAATCGAGCGCGGGCGCTTGGTGATGGACCCCCGGCTGGCGGCAGAAGAGGTGTTAGGCCGTCCATGATCCTACTAATTTGCACATGATCGCACGGCTATGGGTACTAGGATGGTTGGGGGTGGTGGCCAGTGCCACCGCAGAACCGCCGCATGCAGTGCAGGTCACCGAGCCATCGACTCTATCCCAAACGACCGCCCCGGAATGGGTGACGAGCCGGTCGCAACAATTTCGCGTGACCGGCGGCGACTCGCTCGTGCGCGGCAGCGTGGCCTTGCTGGCGGAAGAAGCGAAGGACGAGTTGCTGCGCCTCACGGGCGAAACCGATGGCTGGAAGGTGCCCGTCACGATCCGCCTCCACGGCAAACCGGGTGACCCGCTTCCCGCGCGGACAGTGAGTATGCGGTTGTTAGTGGTGGAAGGGGTGAGCGAGCTGCGAATCGACGTCCACCTCAGTCATGGCATCGAGCAGGAGCATTTTAAACGAGCGGCGACGGCCGCGTTGTTGTATGAGCGTGCGCTGCGCAACCCAGCCAATGGCGCGCCAGACCGCCCGCTGGTGGTCCCAGCGTGGTTGGCGGATGGGTTGCGTGAAGCCACCGCGTGGCGGCTCAACCAAAGTGATCATCGTTTGTATGCCGCGCTGTTTAAGCATGGCGGACTCTTTAAGATCGACGAAATCTTCGCGGTAAGCGACAGCGCGATGGACGAAATGGATGCGGCGATGCGCGCGGCGTTCCGGGTTTCATCGGGAGCGATGGTCATGGCATTGTTAGAGCAACCGCAGGGCATGGATGGGTTTCGGGCGTTTCTGAGTGAGGTTGCAGGTTACGAGGGTGAGATGCCAGCGCTGCTGCGCAAACATTTCCCGGAGCTCAATCTATCAGCCACGAGTTTGGCAAAATGGTGGGCGCTGCAATTTGCCAGCAAGGGAGGCCTCAATCTGCTAACTGATATTCTCACTATTCAACAAACGGAAAACACGCTGGCCGATGCGCTGCACCTACAATTTCGGACCGCGGAGGGCATTGTCCAACAGAAGGAACTGGCCGCCTGGCCGGAGTTGGCCGCCCTGAAAGAGCCGGAACGGCGGGCGGCGGTGCAGCATGCGCAGGATGCGTTGGTGCGATTGAGTTACCGGTGTTTTCCCTCATATCGTCCGCTGCTCATTTCCTATCAGCGCGCACTCACTGCGGTTGTCAATAATAAGACCCAGGAGACCTTCCGCCAACTCGCCGAGTTGGCGGAAACTCGCACGACCATGGTCGAGCGAGCCAAGCGCGCGCGTGATTACCTCGATTGGTTTGAAATCACTCGAGCGCGCGAGACCAGCGGTGCCTTCGAAGATTACCTTCAGCTCAAGGAGCGACTCAAAGCCAATCCCCACCACCGCCAGGATGCTCTATCCGAATACCTAGACCGGATGGATCGGTGTTTTTTTCGCGAGCTGCCACAAAAGGGACCGCCCAGCGGGTTGCCTGAGTGATCGATGGATGACGATCTCTTGAGGGCGCGATGATTTCACGAGGCGGGCCTACCACTCGCGGCGGTGGCGCTGGTCCTCCAGCGCCGGGTCGTGGATGTTG
>JAYSPI010000119.1:0-6026 GCA_043722215.1 Prosthecobacter sp. | reverse complement strand
CCCCGGCCATGGTGACGCCACCGCTTACGCGCCGATCAAGGATCTCATCACCAATTGGGTGGACGCCATACGCCACTTCGAGGCCGCCCTAGCCGACGCATCATCCGCCCAACAAGCGACCACGAACCGCCAAACCACCCTCGCCTATCTGAACCGTCTGCGTGAATTATTGGCCGCAGATCGCGAGCAAGCAGAACAATCACAGCCACCGCCGCAACCGGAGGCCACCGAGCCACCACCAGACCGGCCGCAACCGCCACCGCAAAAACCCCGCGGCCCATCGGCGAATAAGCCGGGACCGAAACCACCGGGCAACCACGGCCAGGGCGACCAGCGAGCCAACGACGAGCCACCCAAGCCCGGGCCAAAGCCCGACGACAAGGCGGCCGTCCCCCCGCAACCGGGCGAGCCGAAGGAACAACCTGAGGCGCGGGCGCGCCGTATCCTCAAAGAAAACGCAGATCTCGAACAAGGGCCGCTCACCCCCGGCCAACGCGAGTTTCTCCCTGCCGAAAAAGACTGGTAATATCATGAGCGGAATCCATCACCTCAAGCAACTCCTCACCCTCCTCGCTGCATGGGCGCTCTGCCTAGGCCATGGCCATGCCCAGGCAAGCTGCCGGCTCTCGACCCGGTTTCTCGCTCGCGGCGAGCAGGCATTGTTAGAATTGGCCGTGCCCGACCTCAAACCCAGCGCGTGGCCAACCGTCCCCACCGTGGCCGGCGTCGAGATTCTCCCATCTGGGCGCGGCCCACGAACGCAGCCCCTCACAGGAAAAAAACTCGAGTATGTGCTCGAATTTCTGGTATCAAGTTATGCCACCGGCAGTCACGTGATACCGGCGATGGAGGTCGTCGTCGGAGGGGTGAAATTGCATACCGAGCCGGTGGAGTTCACGGTTTTCAACCCCGACGAACTCCAATGGGCCGAAGCCTTGGAAGGCGACACCAAGATCCGCTACGCCAGCGCGTTCCGGATCATGAACCGCCACCCGTACCTCGGACAAACCATCCCCGTCGAAATCAAAATCTTCGTCCCCCGCGAACTCATCGTCGAGGACTGGGGCATTCCAGACTTCCAACGTGATGGAGTCACGGCGTGGCGCTTCCAACCCTCCGCCATGCGCGGCCAAATCAACCTACTGGGCATCCCCTACGTGGCCATCGCCTACCCGAGCACCCTGGCACCCACCCGCACCGGCAAGGTCGGTATTGGCAATACCAGCATTCGCCTGATGACCACCCAAGTCGTGATGGATGGCATTCTGAAACGCATCCCCCAGGAGATCAATTTGTCGGTGCCGCCGCTTGACCTGGACGCGCGCCCACTCCCCAGCGGAGCACCCGTAGGATTTGAAAATGCCGTCGGTCATTTCCAGATGACGGCCACCACCGCCGTCGTCACCTCGCAGGAGGGTGACCCGATCCCGGTGGACATCGTGGTTACCGGCAGTGGCAACCTGGACACCCTGCGCCCCCCCGCGCTGGTGGACACTCAGGGGTGGAAAACCTATGAGACGACCACCGAGCAACGCGGCGACGAACGGCGCCAGCTTGCCGGCCGGGCGCTCTTCCATGAATTTCTGCGCCCGCTGGGCATGAAATCGTCGGTACCGCCATTCCGCTTGGTGTTCTTCGATCCGAAATCCGCAACCTACCAGTCGATCACCACCGAACCGCTGCCGCTCACCATGACTCCCAGCACGGCTCCCAATCCGGAACCCACCAAGCCGCCCGCAGCCCAGCCCATCCCGCTGGAACGCATGACCGACATCCTCGGCGTCCTACGCGCCGGCCCGCTCGGCCACACGCCCGACCGCCCGCGCCTGCCCGCGCCGCTGGGCCACCTGATCTGCGCAATCACCGCCCTCGGACTGATGACCAAAGCGCTGTGGATGCGCCTCGTCCCTCGCACCGGCCACGACCCAGAGCGCGCGGCACGGCGGCGTGAGTTGCACACGCTGCAACGGCATCCAGAGGATGACGACGCCGGATTCCTGATGCTCGCCGGACAATTTATCGAGCGCCGTCTGGGTGACCACCCGTCGCCGGAGGTGCAGGCGATCCTGGCCGAGCGCGATGCCTGGTGCTTCCGGCCGGACCCACCCCGCAGCCAACTCCTCACCCCAATGCGCCGCAAATCCATCCTCAACCACCTGCGCTCGGCTGCCATGACCTGCCTGCTTGCCGCCCTGTGCATGATCACCGCGAGCCACGCTCAGGCCGATGACCGATCCGGCAAGGCGCTGGCCGCCTACGACTCGGCCAACTACGACGAGGCGATCCAGCAGTGGTTGCACGGCGCCACCTATGCCGACCTCACGGCGGACACGCTCTATAACATCGGCAACGCCTGCTACCGCGCCGGATCTCCAGGCTACGCCGCGCTTTACTACCGGCGCGCCCTCACCCGCGACCCTCACCACCCGGAATCCCGACAAAACCTCCGCTTTATCGAACGCAAATGCGGTTCCATCACCCGCCAGCGGCCACCCTATCAGGAGATGCTCGCCCGCTGGCCACTGACCACTTGGCAAGGAATCCTTTCCTCTGGTGCCTGGTTGAGCGTCCTGGCCATGCTGGTCATCGCGGCCACCCGCCCGGCCGCTCCGGTCCGGCTGCTCGCCATCGTCGCCTTGGTCATCGGGCCGTTGACACTGCTCATTGGCGGCCTCGGCTGGCACTATTTCCCTGACGATGCGGAGTTTGCGCCACTGGCTCGCCAAGCCGTGATCATTGCCGACCACGCCATCGCCCATGCCGATGCCGCCCGCACCTCCCCTGAGGTCATCGATGCCCCCCCCGGCTCGCTGTGCGAGGTGCTCGCTGAGTCCGGTCGCTGGGCCTACGTCGCCTTTTCCTCTCAAACCCGTGGCTGGCTGCCGGTGGAGGTTATCGACCGCGTCCTAGCCGACCCAGCACCCGTCGCTCCCACCATCCAAAAACCCAAAGCGGACGACAAAAGCGCGTGACTGCTGGGATCTTGTCATTTGGCTAGATTAGGTTGCTTGCGCGTGTAGAATCCCCGTCACACATGCTTCACTGGATTCAAGATGCAAAAACCAAACGATTATTTGCGGTGGTGGCCTCGGTGGCCTGGATCGCGGTTCTAGCCTTTGCCGTTTGGTCATTGCATCGCGAATGGGGCGGCTTTCGCATGTCCGATCTCAATTCCGCCCTGCGCCGCATTGGAATCTGGCACCTCGCCTGCGCCCTCACCCTCACCGCATTGAGCTTACTCTGCAATGCCTCCCTGGATCTCGTCGCCTTGCGCTGGCTCAAGCGTCCGTTACCGGTTGGCAAGGTGCTAGGGACCGGCTTGATTGCCAGCTCCTTCAGCATGAATGGCGGAGGCACCGTCTTGGGTGGCGGCACCATCCGCATGCGCTTCTACGGCCAACTCGGCTTAGGCGCCGCCGAAATCGCCAAACTCACCGGGTTTTTACTCGTCGCCGGTTGGCTCGGCCATGCGTTTCTAGCGGGCATGCTGCTGTGCTGGGCTCCTCCCGAGCTATCGTGGTTGCCGGTGATAGCGGGCCGCACGCTGGGTGCCATCTTACTCGCTTCGTGTGGGGCGCTGGCGTGGTTAGCCGCCAGCGGGTGGCGGGGAAAACCGCTCGGATTTCTACCACCATGGCAGATCCTCGTGGTGGCCACGCTCGTCTCGGCGGTCGATTGGTTGTTCGCGGGGTTGGCCCTGCGGGTCTTTCTACCGCAGGCGATTTCCACGCCGTCCTTTCTAGCCGCCACAGCCATCGGCCAAGCACTCGGCGCCGCCAGTCATGTCCCCGGCGGGGTCGGCGTGATGGAACTTTCTATCAGTAAATTAGCGGCTGGCACTATCGCCACCCCGCTACTCGCTGGGGCGCTGCTCGCCTACCGGCTAACCTACTACCTGATACCATTCGTCATTGCCGTGGCCGCAGTGGGTGCCCGCGAAATTTGGCACAAGCGCCACTGGGCGCAAATCACCGTGGATGGCACCGCACGGGCATGGTCGGCCATCGCACCGCGCCTCGCTGGCATGAGCGCGCTGGCGGGCGGGTTTGTGTTGATGCTCTCCGCAAACTCGCCGATGGCATCGGAACGGCGCGAGTTGTTAGAATCAGTGGTGCCATTGCCGTTTGTGGAAGCCTCACACTTTCTTTCTAGCATCGTGGGTGCCATCATGATCGTCGTGGCCAATGGCTTGCTGCGGCGCGTCCATGCCGCCTGGTGGATTGCGGTGCTGCTTGCCGGAGGCGGGGTGATTTTTTCCCTACTGAAGGGTTTCGACTGGGAGGAGGCGTTAGTGTTATGCGTGTTTTTGGGGGCGCTGCTGCCATTTCGCTTAAAATTTTATCGGCACGCCCATATCTGGACCCGGCGGTTCACGCCCCAGTGGTGGGCACTGCTGCTCTCGATCGCCGGCCTAACGATTTGGTTTGGCTTCTACACCAGTCGCCACGTCGGGTATGAGAGCGACCTGTGGTGGCAGTATTCATTTGAAAACGACACCGCGCGCCTGCTACGCGGCATGGCGGGCAGCGCGTTCATCTTAATCTTTGTGGCCCTCACCCAGTGGCTGCGACCTGCCCCGCCGCGCGTCGCTGCGGCCCCGCCGGATTTCGATCAAATCGAGGCAATGGTGACCAGCACATCACGTTGCAGCAGCGCGCTGGCGTTGGTAGGTGACAAGCGGTTCTTGTTTAACTACGATCAGAGCGCGTTTTTGATGTATGGCGATCAAGGGCGGACACGCGTGGCGCTAGCAGATCCAGTGGGCGACGAGGAAAAATTTGAGGGTCTCTATTGGCGGTTTGCCGAGCAGGCGCAGGACGAGGGGATGAGGTTTGCGTTCTATCAGGTTGGAGCAGCGATGATTCCGACGTGTGTGGAGATGGGCCTGCGGGTGTTCAAGCTCGGAGAAAATGCCATGGTGCCACTCGCGGAGTTTGATCTATCAACATCCGCACTCAAAAAATTCCGTAAAGTCACCAACCGCATGGAGCGCGAGGCCTGGCAGTTTGAAATTTGGCAACCCGCCGAGGTCACTGAACGCATCGGAGAACTGCGGGCCATTTCCGACGCCTGGCTCACACACCACCGTGCCACGGAAAAGGGGTTTTCGTTAGGGCGCTTTGACGACGCATACCTGTGTCGATTGCCGGTTGCGGTGATCGTCATCGCGGGCCGGGTGGTCGCCTTCGGCAATGTCTGGCCCGGCAACGGCCATGACGAACTCTCCACTGACCTGATGCGCCACCTGCCCGACGCTCCGAACGGAGTGATGGACTGCTTGTTCGTGCAATTGATGCTGTGGGGCAAGGAGCGCGGCTACACCTGGTTTGATTTGGGGATGGCACCGTTGTCTGGGTTGGAAGCTCGTCAATTGTCGCCCCTATGGAACCGCATCGGCGGCCTAATCTATGAACGCGGCGAGGCATTCTATAACTTCAACGGCCTGCGCGCGTGGAAAAACAAGTTCCAACCGCAGTGGCAACCGCGGTATTTGGCGCTCTCCAAAACTTGGGATTTGCCCGCCGTCATCCTTGACATCACCACCCTCATTGGTAAGCCATCGCGGCGCACCCAAAATCCGCACCCGGGAGCCGAGCTCGCATCGCTTGCCCCAGCGGATGATTCCGCCACCACCACACCATGACTCCTGCCTACCGAGTGCTTCTTCGCCGTTCGCTCCTTGTCATCCAACTCGTCCTGCTCATCCCCATTGGCTGGTTCATGAGCCATGTCTTCATGCCGCGCGGATTCACTAGCACCACCGCCGAACCCCTCGCACTCTCCCTCACTAGCGGCGCATTCCAAACCCAATACTACGCCGCCCCCGACCCAAAAGGCGTCCTCATCGTGGCCACCGGCGACGGCGGGTGGTCGCAACAATGGGAAGAACCCGTCGCCCGACACGCCACCGCGGCCGGTTATGCCGTGGGGGGGTGGGATTGCCGCCAGTTCGCCGATACCCGCAAGTTTAACCAAGCGCAGCTCGCGGAGGCATTCAATGCCGCCGTGGCGGCCGTAAAAACACG
>JAYSPI010000118.1:0-1554 GCA_043722215.1 Prosthecobacter sp. | reverse complement strand
GGATCATGGTCCTGCGTGAGGCAATACTGGATGGTATCCTCGGCAAGTTTGGCGGCGGTGGGGGTGAGTTGCGGGCGGGTGCCAATCGCAGGCTCCGTGAGGAAGAAGTGGAGCGAATTGTAGTTTCCGTAATGGGATGGATCGAGTTGATAGGCGAAGCGGAGTTTGTCTTCGGCTTGGCGGCGGAGATGGCGTTTGAGGGCATCGCTGTCGGCCATGGGATTGGTGCGGGTTTCCACAGCCTTGTCCAAGGAGATGAGCAATGTCTCGAAACGGGCGTTCAACGAGGGCGGCGGGGTTGCGGGGGTGGCCGCAGGTTGCACCTCGGGCGTGGCATCGGGTTTGGCCCCGCCACCGGACATCCCTGCGTCGATGAACGTGTCAATGGGGCCTTGCAACGCCATGGCCAACACCTCGCCATAAGGGCTGCGGTTGATGCCCAGCGGGTTCAAGGGGGCGGCCAACTCGGGATTGGCGAGCAGCGGGTGTCCCGCCATGGCCCATGCGAGCACACCCGCGCCGATGAGGGCGGTGGAAAACGCGATGGACGTGCGACGTGACATGGGTCAGGAGGAAAGTTTGGTGCGGAAGCAGAGTCGGGAGAGGCCGGTGTAAACGGCGAGGATGCCGCCAAAATAGGCGGTCATGGCCCAGAAGGCAGCGGCTGGCAGTGCCCCGCTCTTGAAGAGGAGGCGCTGGGTGAGATCGGCGAAGTTGTAATGCGGCGAGAACAACCAGAGGTGGTGCAAGACCGAGTTTTGCTCGAGTTTGAGCAGGTTGTCGAGGTAGCCGACCCCGTAAAGACCGTAGAGCGTGATGCCCAGGGTGACGGAAAATCCGGTGATCCCGCCGAAGCGCGAGGCCAACGCCGTGGCCAGAGCAAGCAGCGGGGCGATGACGAGCAAGAACAGCACGACATATTGGGCGTTGAGCACCCACCACATCGAGCGCTCGAGCGGATCGGCGGGCGCGGCTGCGAATTGGCAGATCAGCGCGGCGATTAGCGTGAGGGGCACCAGGAAGCAAAACACGGCGAGCCAGATCTCAAAGAGTTGGCGGGTGGCTGACATGCCGGTGGTGAGGAAATACTCGCCGATGCCGGATTTGGCATTGGATTCGCCTTCGCGGGCGGCGGTGAACAAGCCCCAGAAGAGGGCACAGATCCAGAGGGTGTCCCAAGCGGCGAGGATTCGGGCGGGTTGCACGAGAATGGGTTTCTCCGTCGCGCTGGAAATCATGGGCAGTGCGAAGGGCAGCGCGATCACGGCCAGCGCACAGATTGCCCATGCTTTACGCTGGAAAATCGTCGCTAGGGTGAGGCGGAACAATCGCATGACTCAGTTCAGCAAATTTTTCAGGTGGCTCCACGTTTGGTGTTCGCCATTGAGGTAGCGGGCGTGGTGGCCCTCGATCATCAAGGCGCTGGGCATTTCCATCGAATCGTAGTCCGGATGGCAGCTCACCAGGCGCAGCACGTTCGCGGTGGAGGCTTGCCAGATTTCCTCGAATATCTGGCGGGCGAACGCATCGAGGCCGCTAAATGGTTCGTCGAGC
>JAYSPI010000117.1:0-18434 GCA_043722215.1 Prosthecobacter sp. | reverse complement strand
CCCCCGGCAAACCGCACGTCAAGTGCGCCCGTATCGTCGGTGAAACGATGGGTAACTTCCACCCACACGGCGACCAATCAATCTACTCAACCCTCGTCAACATGGGCCAACCGTGGTCGATGCGCGACATGCTCGTGGATGGACAGGGGAACTTCGGCTCGGTGGAAGGCGATGGCGCAGCCTCAATGCGATATACCGAGGCCCGGCTTCATCCGTTAGGTATGGCGATGATGGAAGATCTCGACAAGGACACGGTCGATTTCCAGCCAAACTATGACGGATCGCAGGATGAGCCGACCGTGCTGCCGTCCGCCTTCCCCAATTTTCTAGTCAATGGCGGCACCGGCATCGCCGTGGGCATGGCCACCAACCTCGCGCCACACAACCTCGGCGAGGTCGTCGATGCCATCTGCGCCCAAGTCGATAACTCGGACATCACCCTGCCGGAGTTGATGCACTACATCAAAGGGCCGGACTTTCCCGTCGCCTGCGAAATCCGCGGTATCCGCGGTATCGAGGAATACTTCCGCTCCGGACGCGGCTCAATGCGCCTGCGCGGCAAAATGGAGATCGAGGAAAATGCTGCCGGTCGCTCATTTATCATCATCCGCGGCGTCCCCTATGGCGTCAACCGCGCAACCCTCCAGGAACGCATCGCCGAACTCGTTAACGAAAAAACCCTCACCGGCATCTCCGGTATGCGCGATCTATCCGCCGAGGACACTTGCATCGAGATCGAATTGAAACGCGACGCCCGCCCGCAGGTCGTCATGGCCCAGTTGTTCAAGCTGACATCCATGGAGACGTCGTTCAGCGTCAACATGCTCGCCATCCACAAGAACCGCCCAAAGCAGTTCTCACTCAAGGAAGCAATCGACGCCTACATCGAACACCGCCGCGAGGTGGTCATCCGCAGGACTCGTTATTTGCTAGGTAAAGCCGAAGAACGTGCCGAACTGCTGGAAGCGTTCCTACTCGCCCTCGGGCACCTCGATGACTTTATCCAGATCATCCGCTCGTCAAAAAACCGCGACGAAGCGCGCGAACGCTTGACCGCCTATCATTTTCCACTCGCGACCGCTGAATCTCTCGGCATTCTGATCCGTTCCCAGGCATCTGTCACCGGTGACTCGTATGCCTTCAGCGAGCGCCAGGTCAATGCCATCCTGGAACTCCGGCTCTATCAACTAACCGGCATGGAGCGCGACAAGGTCAAGGCCGAATACGATGGCGTGCTCGCCGACATCCTAGATCTCATGGACATCCTAGCCCGCGAGGAGCGCGTGCTGATTCTCATTAAGGACGAACTGCGAGTCATCAAAGACAAGTTCGCCACCCCGCGCAAATGCTCAATCGTCGCCGAAGTTGGCGAGGTTGCCATGGAAGACCTCATTGCCAACGATGCGATGATCGTCACTCTTTCGCACCGCGGCTATGTGAAGCGCACACCGTCCACCGAATACCGCCTGCAAGGCCGCGGCGGCAAGGGCCTCAAAGGGATGGAAACACGCGCCACCGGCAAGGACGAGGCCAACGATTTCATCGAGCATCTATTCAGCGTGCAGGCGCACGATTACCTGCTGTTCTTCACGAACACCGGCCGCATGTACGTCGAGCGCGTCTATGAACTCCCAGAGGGATCGCGCACCGCGATGGGCCGCAGCATCCAAAATGTCCTCAACCTCAAACCCGACGAGAAAATCGCCGCGTTGCTGCGCCTTGAACGCACCGTGGATGATAATGGAAATGATATTACATTCCGCGAGGAAGCCGGCTTCGTCTTCTTTGCCACCCGCAGCGGTAAAGTGAAGAAGACCGCCGTCAATGATTTCCGCAACTACCGCAAGGACGGCATCATCGCTATCAACCTGGAAGAAAATAATGAACTCATCGGCGTCCGCCTCACCTCCGGATCCGATGAAATCATCCTCGTCACCCACGAAGGGATGAGCCTGCGCTTCCACGAAGACGATACCCGCCCGCTCGGCCGCAGCACCGCCGGCGTCATGGGCATCCGCCCGGGCGACAGCGACTTCGTTATCGGCCTAGCGCTCGTCACCGATGGATCAACCTTATTAGTCGCATCCGAAAATGGCATCGGCAAACGCACCACCTTCGAGGACTACCGCACCCAATCACGCGGCGGTAAAGGGATTATCACCATGAAAGTCACCGAAAAAACCGGCCCCGTGGTGGGCGCCGTCACGGTGACCACCGACGATGAGCTGATGTTGATGACCTCGAGCGGCCAAAGCATCCGGATCCGCGCCGCCGAAGTGCGTGAAACCGGCCGCAATGCCCAGGGAGTGAAACTACTCACCCTCAAGGAGGGCGAAAATCTCCAGGACATCTCAATCGTCATCCCTGATGGCGAGGACGGCGCACCCGCTGACGACGCGCCCGCTCCAACCCCTGATGGTCCCGATGCAACGCCCCCTGAAGTCAGTACTCTCTCCTAATCTAACGATCTAACTCGCTCAGCCATGCGTCGATTCCCCCGGCGACGTTTTTGGCGCGGGTGAACCCACGCTCCAGCAACATTTCAACCGCCCTAGCCGAGCGCATGCCCGACTTGCAGTGGACGTAGATATCGCAATCTGCTGGCAGACTGGTGATCATTTCGGGCAGGGATCTCAGTGGGATCAGGCGCGCTCCTTCGATGCGGGCGATCGCGTGCTCGTCGGGTTCGCGTACATCGATTAGCAGCCCGGTGAATGGACCGTCTAGCAGGGTGCGGAGTTCGGTGGTGGTGATAGTATCCATAGTGGTTGAGGAATGAGATGCGCAGGTCGCAGACGCGCTGGTTTCCGCATTGACCACCCCGTGAATCTCCGGGTGATCGCCGCACAAGCGACATTGTGGATCCCGCTGGAGCGTCAGACATCGGAACGTGCTTTGCAGCCCATCATAAACCGTCAACTTACCTAACGGTACTGTGCCGATGCCCAGGATCAACTTGAGCGTTTCGAGTGCCTGCAGCGATCCGATGATGCCGGGCAACACTCCGAGCACACCCGCTTCTTGGCAGGACGGGACGCTGCCGGCCGCAGGCATCTGCGGCAGCATGCAGCGGTAGCATGGCCCGCCTAGGTGCGGGGCAAAAACCCCAGTCTGACCATGAAACCGGTGAATCGCCCCATAGACTAACGGCCTGCCTAGCATAAACGCGCTGTCGTTCGTCAGAAATCTCGTCGGAAAATTATCAGAACCATCGACTAGAATGTCATAGTCGCGGGCAATGACCAGCGCGTTGCCCGCCGTGAACCGCACCGGGTGCAAGTCAACCTGCACATGGGGGTTGACATCACGCAGGCGAGCAGCGGCACTTTCCAATTTTGATTTTCCTAGCCACGACTGACCATGGAGGATTTGCCGTTGGAGGTTAGAAACCTCCACCACATCCGCATCCACCAAACCCAAGCGACCTACCCCGGCGGCTGCTAGGTACAATGCCGCTGGCGACCCGAGTGCGCCCGCGCCAATGAGCAAAACCGTCGCGTTTTTCAGCCGCAGTTGACCTGACCGCCCGACCGAAGGAATCAGTAGGTGACGCGAATAACGCAGAATCTCCGCCGGTGACAGGGTGTCAGACATAACCGCGCAAAGATGCGCCGTCATGACCCGCCTGTCCAACGCTGAAACTACGGAATCACCTGATTGCATGCATGCCGGGGCGACTCACTCGCGAAGCGCTCGCAAGGGGGGGTAGGTGAAAAATCATTGGCCAGCGCTAAGATGGTGATAGAGTGTCCCTCATGTCTGAAGTCCTCTCATCCTTCCTCCTGCTTCCCGGAACCCCCGCCCCCGACTTCACCCTGCCCGATGCCCACGGCATCATGACCGCTCGCGCCACCACCGCTGGTCGTAATGGGTTGTTAGTTGGATTCGCCTGCAACCATTGCCCATTCGTCATCCACCTCGCCGACGCCATGGGCGACTTCGCCCGCGAAATCAGCGCCCTCGGCGTCCACACCGTGGCCATCAACTCGAACGACTCCGCTCGCTTCCCAGATGACCAACCTGCCCACATGACAGCATTCGCTGCCCGTCACCAGTGGGACTT
Source organism: Prosthecobacter sp. (assembly GCA_043722215.1). Lineage (GTDB taxonomy): Bacteria > Verrucomicrobiota > Verrucomicrobiia > Verrucomicrobiales > Akkermansiaceae > Luteolibacter. Next base: position 14,371 of record JAYSPI010000117.1, on the reverse strand, counting down.
CCCCTATCTAGTCGATGAATCGCAGGATATCGCCAAAGCCTACGGCGCTGCCTGCACCCCGGATTTCTTCCTGTTTGATGCCACCGGCAGCTTGTTCTACACTGGCCAGTTCGACGATTCGCGCCCGCGTAGCAGCCAAGCGGCCCACGGCGGCGACCTTCGCGAGGCCGTCCGGCGGATGCTCGCGGGTGAGCCGTCGTTGGTCCGACCGTACCCGAGCAGCGGCTGCAACATCAAATGGAAGCCCGGCAACCAGCCGCGGTGGTGGAATACCAACCACTAACGAGTTAGGTATTAGGCACCACCGCTCGCGAGACGGGCAAACTTTGCATCGATGAACGCGAGCACGAGTTCCTCAGTAGCAGCATGCCCGAGGCGAGCAACGACATCGGCCGAGAAGCCGCGGGCAATGAGCTGGCGGGCACCCATCGGGTCGATGCCGCGAGCCCGGAGGTAAAAGATCTCCTCATCCTGGATCTGTGAGGATGTACTGCCGTGCGAGCATTTGACTTGGTCGGCGTTGATTTCCAAGCCGGGCATCGAATTGGCCTCGCAGGTATCGCTCATCAGGAGGTTGCGGCACGTCTGATAGGCGTCGGTGTGGTGCGCCTCTTGATCCACGAAAATCAGCCCGGAAAAGATCGTCTTCGAATTGTCGTAGAGAGAGTTTTTATAGAGCAAGTCCGAGTAGGCCCCTGCTGTAACGTGGTGCTGGAATGTGCGCTGATCGAATTCCTGTTCGCGTGATGGAATTGATACCGACAGCATGTCCGAGCGCGACCCCACACCTTCCAGCCGGGAGAGCGATTCATTGCGGGCCCAGGATGCGCCGGTGTTGAGCACAAATCCTTTGGCCGAGGCATCACGCGCGGTCGAGGTCTCGTTGACCTGAATGACCCGCGTCACTTCGTTGAGCGCCTGAATCGCCACGTAGTCGAGTTGCGAATTTCCACCAGCGGCCAGATCGTTGAAGGCAATCGCGACGGCGGGGCTGAGGTCGTCCGCAGAGCGGAAAATATCAATGACCCGCACCTTGGAGTTTTTACCGGTGATGACCAGCGTGTGCGGAAACACCAGCGTATGCGCTCCGGCTATCCAGTGGTGAACCTCAATGGCTCCCTCGATCTCCACGTCATCTCCCGTATGCACAAAAAGACCATTGGATACCGAGGCCTCGTGCAAGGCGGCAAACTTCGCCGATCCCAAGCGGGTCTCCTGGCGCATGAAGTGCTCGGCCACCAGATCACCGTGCATGACCAGCGCCTCTGCCAGAGGCAGGCAAATCACCCCCGCTGGCAAGCTCGACACGGCATGTACTAGCACGTCATTCACAAAAACCAACTTGGCTGCTGGTGCTGCTAGACCTGTCGAACGAGCCAGCAAATCCGCTGCGTCAATCCCGCCCGCACTGCGTGCGTAGCCGGCAAAGTCGAGTTGCTTCATGTTGGAGAAGCGCCACGCCTCGTCGCCGCGTTGCGGCGTGGGAGTGGCGAGGTAGCGATCCCAGGCCTCCTGCTGGCGGGTGGCGAACCAGGCGGGAAAAATAGCGGGGGTTTGCGGGGCGGTAGTGGTCATGGCAAAGTAATGAGTGAGCGAAGCGTTCGCGCCGAATCTAGCAGTCCGAGGCGAGGGTGGGTGGCATCAACCGACGGACCCTTCCATTTCAAGATCGATGAGGCGCTTGAGTTCGACCGAGTATTCCATCGGGAACTCGCGGACGAGGTCGTTGATGAAGCCATTTACAGCCAGCGACATTGCCTGTCCCTGGTTGAGGCCACGTTGCTGCATGTAGAAGAGCATTTCGTCGGACACCTGCGACACCGAGGCTTCGTGCTGGGTGGCGTGTTGATTGCCCTTGACGGTGATGGCCGGATAGGTGTCGGTGCGCGAGTTGCTGTTGATGAGCAATGCGTCGCACTCGGTGTTGTTCTTGCAGCCCTTGAGGTGCTTGGGGATGAGCACCTGCCCGCGGTAGGTCGCACGCCCCTTGCCCACAGAAATCGATTTGGAAACGATGTTCGAGGTGGTTTCATCGGCCGCGTGGATCATCTTGGCGCCGGTATCTTGGTGCTGGCCGGTGTTGGCCAGGGCGATAGAAATGACCTCGCCGCGTGCGCGGCGGCCCTTCATGATCACGCCGGGATACTTCATGGTCAGGCGTGAGCCAATGTTGCAGTCGATCCAGCGGACTTCGGCGTCCTCCATCGCGATCCCGCGTTTGGTCACGAGATTGAATACATTGCTGCTCCAATTCTGGACCGTCACATATTGGATCTTGGCTCCTTTGAGGGCAACGAGTTCGACCACCGCCGAGTGCAGGGTAGCGGTTTCAAACTTGGGAGCGGTGCAGCCTTCCATATACATCAACTCGGCACCTTCGTCCGCGATGATCAGGGTGCGCTCAAATTGACCAAAATTCTCGGAGTTGATCCGGAAATACGCTTGGAGCGGTTGCTTCAACTTCACCCCTTTCGGAATGTAGATGAATGAGCCGCCGGAAAACACCGCGCTGTTGAGCGCAGAGAATTTGTTATCACCTGTAGGGATTACCTTGCCGAACCACGGCCGGAATATTTCTTCGTGCTCTTTGAGCCCTTCGGTGGAGTTGCAGAAGATGACTCCCTGTTTGGTGAGTTCCTCCTTAACGTTGGAATATGCGGCTTCCGAGTCAAACTGGGCTTCTACGCCAGCGAGGAAGGCGCGTTCCTGTTGGGGTATCCCCAGCCGCTCGAACGTTTCAAGCACATCGGCGGGCACATCAGCCCACGATCGCTTGGGCTTCTCTCCATCCGATAGATAATATCGGATGGCATCAAAGTTGATACTATCGAGGTCCTTGGTGGCCCAGTTCGTGGGCATCGGCTTGTCCAAGAACACCTGCAGGGCCTTGTGGCGGAATTCGCGAACCCAGTCCGGATCGTTCTTGACGTCCGATATGTAGTCAACCGTCTTCTCGCTTAGGCCGCGACCGGCATCGAACTTGTTGCGCTCCGGGAAGGTGAAATCCCCCGTCGTGCGGTCGATGTCAATCGCCTCGCGGGTTTCCAAATCTAGGGTAGCAGTGGCGTCGTAGGACATGGGATGGAATTATGGCTGAAATTCTCTCAAGCGAAGGCGGCTTCCTTGAGGAAGTCATAGCCGTGTTTTTCGAGTTCGTGGGCGAGCTCCGGACCGCCGGAGCGGACGATTCGGCCCTCGGCCATGACATGGACATGGTCGGGTTTGATATAGTCGAGCAAGCGCTGATAGTGGGTAATTAGGAGAAACCCGCGATCCTGTGAGCGCATGGCATTGACGCCGTTGGCGACGATTTTCAGGGCATCAATATCGAGGCCGGAATCGGTTTCATCCAGGATCGCATATTTCGGTTCCAGCATCATCAACTGGAGGATCTCGTTGCGCTTCTTCTCCCCGCCTGAAAACCCCTCGTTCACGGCCCGTGCGGTGAATTTCCGGTCAATCTCCAGAATATCCATCTTTTGATAGAGAGTTTTGTAGTAGGCCACCGCATCGATATCCTCGCCCTTGGGAAGGCGCGCCTGGAGGGCCGCGCGGATGAAGTTGGCATTCGACACGCCGGGCACTTCGGACGGGTATTGGAAGGCGAGGAAGATTCCAGCGCGCGACCGTTCATCGATTGACATGCTGAAGATCTCCTCACCATCAAGGGTGACGGTGCCGCCCGTGACGACGTAGCTCTCATGACCGGAGATCACTTTCGAGAGGGTGGATTTTCCGGAGCCGTTCGGGCCCATGATGGCGTGAATTTCACCTTTGGGAATGTCGAGGGTGACGCCTTTGAGGATTTCGGTGCCGTCTTCGAGGGTGGCGTAGAGGTCTTGGATGTGCAGGCTCATGGTGTTAGAAGAGATGGGAATCGGGGATGGATGAATGATGGGTGGCGAGACTCAGACAAGGTGACCGCGTAGGGTGAATTCGACATTCTTGATGACGGCTCCGGGCGGAAGATCCAGCACATCCTCCAGATGAATGCCGGGGCGGAACGTGACGTCGTGGATGATGCCGGTGGCGTCATCATGAAAATGCCCGTGCTCGGCGAGGTTCGGGCAAAACCGCGACGGTCCGCGGTCGAAGTTCACCTGCCGGATAATCCCATGCTTCACCATGGCATCCAGGCAGGTGTAAACGGTCGCCAGCGACAGACTGGGCAGCGTGTCCTTGATGTGCATAAACACATCGTTGGCCGTCGGATGATCGCGATGCTCAATGAGCATCCGGTAAATGTGCTGGCGCTGGCGCGTCATGCGCAACCCGGAGATCTCATCGGGGATCTCGAGTTCAACGGCGGGTATCTGTGCCTTGCTGACCATCGCGGCGGCAACTTACGAGCGAAGATGCTAATATCAAGAATTATTCCTGATTGCTTTTCATTCCCCGCTTGTCGACGCCTCGCGTTCACCTCGCGCCTGCGAGTTTCAGCTTGGCGATCGCCTCGTCAAGCCGCTGGCGCGCGTCGGCCAACTCAGCTGCCAGCGTGCGAATGCGCTCGTCACGGGCGGCCAGGGCGGCTTGCCAGGCCGTGATTTGGTCACGGGCGGCGGTGAGTTCCTCATTGCGGGCGGTGTCAGCGCGAGCATTTTCCACCAGGACGCGGGTGCCGGCGGCGGCGACGGATTGTTGGGTCTCTGCGAGCGATTCCTTGAGCACTGCCACATCGCGCTCCAGCGCGGTGCGGCGCTGTGCTTCTCCTGCGGCTTGGCTGCGGGCTGTCGCTGCCTCGACGGTCGCGCAGGCCAGGGCGTCATCGTGCGCGAGTTCCTTGACCCATTGCGCGACAATCAAGGCGCATAGAGCGAGGCAGCCGAGGGCATTGAGGATGGGTAGCGCGCGGGGAGACATGGCGTTAGTTTTGAGTCTCGAAACTGACTTTCTCAATCCCGGCCTGACGCACGGCATTGAGCACCCCAAGGACTTGTTTGTGGCGGGCTTGCGCGTCGGCGGCGATCAGGACGCGCGATTCGCCAGGGGTTGCCGCAGCCTTGAGACGGCCGGTAATTTCCGAGAGGGTGACGATTTTCCCCTGCCAAGTGGTCACCCCGTTGGCGTCGATGGCGATTTCAAACGGAGGCGTCCCGGGCTCGGCAATGGCCGTCGTCGCACCCGGTAGATGGATCGGCACGCGTTGCAGGTGGGTCATGCTCAGACTCACGAGCATGAACGCGGCGAGTAAAAAAAACATGATGTCGATGAGCGGAATGACCTCGATGCGGGCTTCATCGCCTTCATCGTCGCCGCGGTGGCTATGGAGGTGAACTGGCATTAGCGGACTCGGCGGTTCGAGGCGAAGGTTTCTAGGTCATGACCGTGCTCCTTGGCGGATTTCACCAGCAACTCGGTGTGGTTGATCCAGCGCTCAAACGCCGCACGCAGAACCGCGACCCGCTTGCGAAAAAAATTGTATGGCAGCAGGCACAGGATGGCGATGGCGATGCCGCAGGCGGTGGCGATCAGGGCCACAGCGATCCCGCCAGACACCTTGGCGGGAGCGAGTTGTTCGGCTCCGACGAACGAGAACGACCCCATGATGCCGACGACCGTCCCAAACAACCCTAACAGCGGCGCAAGCGTGATGAGCGTGCTAATGATCCACATCCGAGCCTCGGATTTTTCAATTAGATGAGTGGCGTCTAATTGCATGGCCGCGAGCATCGAGGTATGCGCATGAGCCATCCCCTCCCCGAGGTTTTTGAGAAACGGATCACGAGTATTCTGCGAGAGCTGCCAGGCGGTGGCAAAATCACCGATGCCGATGGCCGTACGCGCTTGATCTTGCTGGGTCAACCGGAGAGTCGCTCGCAGCCGCAGCCACCAAACCGCGCGATCAAGCAACACGCACAACGCGAGAAAAAAGGTAGCGAGGATGGGCCACATAACCCACCCGCCCTGAAGGAAGGTATCTACGACGATATTGGCAAGCACAGGAGTGTGATTCTAACGGAGTTGGAAGACGATGGGGCGTTGTAATTTCATCACGGCACCCGGTGGAAACTGCCAGCGGCGGACGGTGCTGAGAGCCTCGGCGTTGAGCAATGGCCAGGGCGACGGCGGGTTGGCGCGGGCCGAAATCACCCGCCCAGTGGTGTCAATAGTGAACTCCACGACCAAGGTGCCCGTTTGCCCGAGCCGACGCGCTTCTGCCGGATAGCTCGGCGGCGGCATGCTGCCCGCCGCTAAACGGGCCGCACCCGAAAGCCCGAAACCACCGCCACCCGCGAATGCCTCGCCCGTGGCGGGCTTGCCGGTGGACGACCGCACGGTGCGCGCCGCGGACGACGGGCGCGAGTGCGGTGGCGGCATTTGGGCGATACCGACAGGGGGGCTTGGCGGCGGGAGATCGGGCACATCCGGCAAGCGAGCCGATGGTGACGAATCCGCCAGGCTAGGCGGCGCGGCCAGGGTTACCGCAGGCTCCGCTACCGGAGGCTCGGCGTGTGCCGATTCTGCGCCGATCGTGAAATCCTGTGATCGCCATTCGCTTGTCAGCACGTCTGGGCGGGCGGCACACGGCAGGGTACGGTCGGGAAGTAGGATCCCCGCCGTGCCGAAGCCCATGACACTCAAGGAAGTGGCGAAGGTGCCGATATTCAGCAGGTGAATGAGGGAATCCATGAGTGGGGCAGCCGGAAACTAAAGCGCCGATCTGCCGCTGACAACCCCTGAACTGCGACAAATCAGTTGCCTCCGACGCTGACCGGCTTGTAGCCCTTGCTCTTGGCTCCTGAGCCGAAGTCAAAACCAAAGATCAACCAGCACTCGGCATTGGGCGCGGAATTCGTCAGACCACCCATGGCGACCAGATCCAGGTGGGTCTTCTCGGTCGGCAGCCATTGGATCGACGGTCCCAGCAGCACCTCCGATTTTTCCACATCCTCATGCGACCACTGACCCTCAAGACCGAGCGAGAGCTTGCTGTCGATGATCGTCCGCGACAGCCCGCATGACGCCGCCCAGCGGTTGGCTTTAGTATCCCAAAGTTTGTGCTCATTAATCAGGTTGACGCCCCAGTGCCAGCCGTGCCAATCATCGCCGAAAAGCAGCTTGGTTTCCAGCGCGTCACTACCTTCGTGCGCGAAGGCGTATTCCGCATAAATCGTGGGGTTGCCAGGAATGACATCCCAATCGGCAAAGGCATAGCGGAGCTCCATCGCCACCTCCTCCTGCGCCCACTTGCCCGATTGATTGTCATGCAGCACCTTCTCATAAAGGTCGAATTGCATGCGGTAGGGCAAACCAATTTCGACCTCCTGCTGGAACCGCTGGGTCACCAACCCGCCATCATAGAACCGGGTGCGATACCATTCCTCCACACCCACCTCCCATGGATCCTTCTGAATATAGACGCGCGTGTTACTGAACCGTCGTTGGCCCACCCACTCCGGCTGTGCGTATGTCCCAACCGGCTTTTCCTCCTTGAGCGCGTAGTCCTGAACCACCAACTCTTTCAAAACAGATGATTGAGCCGCTGACTGCGCATGACTCACGGATGTGGCAATGGCGGCGGCTCCCAGCAAGGCGAGTGGTTTTGAATAATCCATATGCCACTCGTAACGCTCCATTCCTAAAAATCTTAGTGATTTTCTGACCGCCTAGCGATTTCGTCCCCCCATGGCGATCGCCTCAGATCGCATTGGGCGGCGATGGCGGCGGCGCAACGGGATGCGAAATCAAGGCTTCCGCTTCGTGGCGGAGGTCCATAGTCTTTCGCCCCGTTCCCGCTCCTCATCCATGATTCCTCCAGTTACTCCCGCCGCATCCGCCGCGCCTGCGAAAATCGTCAAACGCAAAGCCGCTGTGGCTTGGTCCACCGAACAATCGTCTGAACTCTACGGCGTCGAGTCCTGGGGACACGGGTTTTTTGGCGTCAATCGCCAGGGCCACGTCACCGTCCGCCTAGATGACGATGTCGCCAGCAAGGAGGTTTCGCTGCTCGAGGTGATTGAGGGGCTGCATGATCGCGGCACCCACCTGCCGGTGTTGCTGCGCTTCCGTGACTTACTGCATTCCCGCATCGCCGAAATCAACGAATCGTTCCGCAAGGCGATCAAAGATTCCGGCTACCTTGGCGAATACCGCGGCGTCTATCCCATCAAAGTCAACCAGCAGCGCCAGGTCATCGAGGAAATCGCCGAGTTTGGTAAAAAATACCACTACGGCCTGGAAGCCGGCTCCAAGCCCGAACTCATCGCCGCCCTCGCGCATATGCACGACCCAGAGGCCTATATCATTTGCAATGGCTACAAAGACGAGGAGTTCATCGACCTCGCCCTGCACTCGCAAAAAATGGGACTCAAAATCATGCTGGTGTTAGAGATGCCCAGCGAGCTGGAACTCATCCTCGAACGCTCGCGTAAAATTGGTGTGCTGCCCAACCTCGGCGTCCGCGTCCGCCTCTCCACCCGCGGCTCCGGTCACTGGCAGGACAGCGCCGGCGACAAGTCGGTCTTCGGCCTCAATGCCGCCCAGGTCATCGGCGTGGTCGATCACCTCAAGGAGGTGGGTTATCTTGGCTGCCTCAAAATGCTCCACTACCACCAAGGGTCGCAGATCCCTAACATCGCGGCCATCCGCGAGGGGGCCACCGAGGCCGTCCGCATGTATTGCGATTTGGTCAAGGAAGGTGCTCCCATGGGAGTGTTCGATATCGGCGGCGGCATGGCCGTCGATTACGACGGCTCGCACACCAACTTCCACTCGTCGTGCAACTACTCGGTGGCGGAGTACTGCACCGACATCGTCGAGGTGGTCTCACAAATCTGTGACAAGGCTGGAGTCGCCCACCCCAACCTCATCTCCGAAAGCGGACGGGCCGTCGTCGCCTACTATTCGGTGCTGGTTTTCAATATCCTCGATGTCACCCGCGTCCAAACCAGCGAGGCCGCCCCAGCTATCCCAAAAAACGCACCCCAAGACCTACTCAATCTAATCGATGTCCACAAAACGCTGAGCAAAAAAAACCTCCAGGAAAGCTTCAATGACGCCGCCTACTACCGCGACCAGATGCGCTCGCAGTTTTTCTATGGCAGCGCAACCCTGCGCGAACGCGGGCTCGCCGAAGCGTGGTTCTGGCATATCCTCACCCGCATATCTAACTTAATCGCCCTGCTCGATGATATCCCGGAAGACCTCCGCGAATTATCCTCCACCCTAGTCGATTTCTACTACGGCAACTTCTCGCTCTTCCAGTCGCTGCCCGACTCGTGGGCGATCGACCAGTTGTTCCCAGTCATGCCCATTCACCGGCTCGATGAAAAACCCCGCCAACGCGCCGTACTCGCCGACATTACCTGCGACTGCGATGGTAAAATCGACCGCTTCATCGATAAGGAAGACGTCGCCAAAATACTGCCACTCCACGAACTCATGCCCGATGAGCCGTACTACGTCGCCGTTTTCCTTGTCGGAGCCTATCAGGAAACCCTGGGCGACCTCCATAACCTACTCGGCGATACCAACGTCGTGGGCGTCCACCTCGAAAAGGGCAAACCCGTTTACACCCACGAGGTCGAGGGCGACACCGTCGCCGACGTCCTCACCTACGTCGAGTTCGACCCCAAGGAACTCGTCTCAAAGTTCCGAAACTTCGCCGAAAAAGCCGTTACCGACGGCCGGATTTCGCCGCGTGAGCGCCGAGAAATCCTCGACCTCTACCGCGAGGGCTTGGCCGGCTACACGTATTTCGAAGGGTGATGGCACGCACCACCCAAAACCCACCCCGAATCATGCAACTCAAAGATTATCTAGCCGCCAGCGCGACCGCCGTGGACGCCGCTCTGGACGCGTGCTTACCCGCCGCCAGGACCCGCCCCGCAACCCTCCATGCGGCGATGCGCTACGCAGTATTTGCCGGCGGAAAACGCCTCCGACCGGTCCTCTGTCTCGCCGCCGCCGACGCCTGCGGCGGGGACCGAGCCAACTCCTTGCCGGCCGCGTGTGCGCTCGAGTTGATGCACACCTACTCGCTGGTGCATGACGACTTACCGGCCATGGATGACGACGACTTGCGCCGCGGGCGACCGACCTGCCACAGGGTTTATGGTGAGGGGATCGCCGTGCTGTGCGGCGACGCCCTGCTCACTCACGCCTTCTGCGTGCTCGCCCAAACCCCTCCCACGACGCGCTACACAACCCGCCACCTCATCACCGAATTCGCCACCGCCGGCGGAAGTCAACAACTCATCGGCGGCCAAGTCATGGACCTGGAAGGCGAAGGCAAAGCGCTCACCCCGCGCCAACTCGTGCGGGTCCATGAAGCGAAAACTGCGGCCTTGCTCACGACCGCATTGCGTCTCGGCGCAATGACCGCCAATGCCACTCCCGCCAAGTTGGCGGCACTCACCACCTTCGGTCACTCCCTCGGCCTAGCATTCCAAGTCATCGACGATATCCTCGATGTAACCCAAACCACGGAGGTGTTAGGAAAAACTGCCGGCAAGGACCAAGCCGCCGGTAAATCCACCTACCCAGCGGTCATGGGCCTGGAAGCATCGCGCAAGGAGGCGGCGCGCTTGACCCGCGCCGCGATGCGCGCGTTGAAACCGTTAGGCAAGCGAGGTGCGCGCCTAGCAGACATCGCCGGTCATTTGCTACAGCGCGAATACTGAGTTCGCTCGGTCACCGGCGCGCCGTCGTGTACCGTGTCTGGTGGGTGCAACAGCACCTTGTCGCCCGGCTTCAATCCAGATAAAACCTCGGTGAAGTGACCATCGGAATGCCCCACTTCTAACTGGATTAGGTGGGCGCAACCATTCTGATAGACAAAGGCGTTCCAGGTGTTGCCCACCCGGAACAAGCCGCCCGCAGGGACCACGAGGACATCCTCGGAGTGCCAGACCGTCACCCGGACTTCGACGCGGTAACGATCACCCAGTGCTTGGGCGGCGGCCGGCAGGTCGTGCAGGTCGCTGAGTACCATGACACGCTGCTCCTCCACTCCGAGCGCGGAGATCTTGGTGAACGCGGCCGGCTCAACGCAGCGCACTCGCCCGTAAAGCGGAAAATCGCCACCCCATTGGTCGATCTCCACCGCGTCGCCACGGCGAATCGTCACGGCATCGCGCGAGAGGATCTCTGCTTCGATTTCCATGTCGGTCGGATCGCCAACTTCCAGAATGGCAAGGCCTGGCGCCACCACCGTCGCGCTTTCCTGCATGACTTTAAGCACTCTGCCAGACACCGGCGAGGTCACGGCAACCAGGTTATTCGATAAGGTGCCCGCCGGGCGCTCCAGCGCGGCGCGCGCCTGCGCCAACTCATGCTCGCTCACCTGTTGCGAAAACTCCGCCGCTCGTACTTCCGCCGCTTTGATCCATGCCGCAGCCTCAACCCGGTCACGGTCGGCCTCAGCCAACGTGCCCGGCCGACTGACCGCCCGCATCCGCCCACGCTCGGCCTCGGCAAGTCGCAACCCCGCCCGAAGCGCCGCAAGCGACTCCACGACCTGCTGACGCGCCGCCTCTCGCGTCGCCACCGCCGCTTCTGCCTGGGCGCGAGTGCGCGCGTCGAGCAGCGGCGTGACCAGCGGCTCAAGGGTCGCTAGCATCGTTTGTCCGGCCACAACTCGATCCCCTGGCTTGAGAACCACCCGCCGCATCGCTCCCGCGACTGGAGCCGCGACCACGTATCGGTTGCGAACTCGGGTTTTGCCTTCCTCGGCAACGCGTACCGTCAACGGCGAGTGGACGACTTCCCCGGTCTCGATGCGGATGGGCTTCGGCCACAAGCCCCAGCCTACGACCCCAACGAACAGCCCTGACGCCACCCACGGCAGCGCGCGGCGCACGAGGTGTTTGCCAGACGGGACGCGCTTCGCCTGCCAGGGGGCAATGTCAGCAGTAGGATTGGAATTGGGCGCAGCCATCGATTGCTGTGCGGTTCATAGACCAGTAACCCGTAGCTTACAAGGATTCCAATCCATCGCCCTGCCACCCGCCCCGCCGATGATCTGCACAAACTTCTTGGCTCGGACAGAGGGCGGGCTAACATCATCGGCTATGAAGTATCTCATTGTGCTCGGTGACGGAATGGCCGACCAACCGGAAGTAGAGCATGACGGACTCACCCCGTTGATGGCCGCCCAGACCCCGCATTTGGACCAATTGGCCGCGCTCGGCTGCTCGGGCATGCTCCATACGATCCCAGCCAGCCTCCACCCCGGCAGCGAAGTCGCGAATCTAGCGGTTTTAGGTTATGATGTGGAAGCGGTGTTCCAGGGGCGCGGAGTGATCGAAGCCGCCAGCATGGGCGTCCCCCTCGAGGAGGGCGATCTCGCAATGCGCTGCAACCTGATTTGCATCGATCAAGAAAAAATAAAAAACCACTCAGCGGGGCACATTTCCACCGCCGAAGCACGCGATCTCATCACTTACCTCAATGAACACCTGGGCAATGAAGAAATTCGTTTCTATCCGGGGGTTTCCTACCGCCATCTCCTCGTCATTAAGGGCGGGAATAAATCGCTGCAGTGCGCGCCTCCTCACGATTTTCCAGGCGCAACCGTCGCCGACGTCCTGCCATCCGCCACAGCGGCGGCAGGGGCAGCAACCGCCGCACAGGTTCTCGACTTGATCAAAAAATCACGCATCCTGCTAGAATCGCATCCACTCAACGTTGCGCGCCGCGAGCACGGCCAGGACGCGGCCAATTCGATCTGGCCGTGGTCGCCTGGCTACAAGCCCAGCATGCCCACCCTCAAAGAAATGTTTGGGCTCGAACGTGGCGCGGTCATTTCTGCGGTGGATCTCATTCAAGGCATCGGCGTTTATGCCGGGCTGGATGTCATCAAGGTGGTTGGTGCCACCGGCTTGTACGACACCAACTACGAGGGCAAAGCGCAGGCTGCCATCGACGCCCTCAAAACCCACGACTTCGTCTACTTACACGTGGAAGCCAGCGATGAAGCCGGCCACGAGGGCGATTACGACCTAAAAGTCAAAACCATCGAATCCCTCGACCAGCGAGTCGTGAAATTTCTAATCGAGGAGATTCAAAAAATGAACGAACCTGTGACGATCGCCGTGCTGCCCGACCACCCGACGCCCTGGAAGCTCAAAATCCACACCCGTGCCGCCGTGCCTTTCCTCATTTACAAGCCAGGCAACACGCCCGACGCCGTCTCTCGCTATGACGAACTCGCCGCCCAGTCCGGCAGCTTCGGGGTGCTTGCCAGCAGCGAGTTCATGCGGGAACTGCTCCGCCCGGTGCCCCCACCCGATCGGACGTGAGTCGATCAAGACGCTATCAACTGTGCTCGGGCGTGGATTTGTCTGTCACGCTGGTGCGCACAGATCGGTGTGGAAAACTATGCCACCGGCAGTGTCCAGAGTTCCCGAAGGCGGGCCATGGATTTGCTCCAGGGAGCCTTCATATAGAGTCGGACACGGACCCACCGGATAAAACGCTGGGTCCGCTGCGTGGCTCAGACCTGTCGAGTAGATCGATAGACAAATTTCGGCGGCACTGTTTGATTTTTCGCGGCCGCGCAAATCGTTTTCTGTAACAGCGGCGGATGACTTTTTCTGAAGGTGGTTGGGTTTGTTTTTTTGGTTTGGTTTCTGTTAGCTGAGAGTGATGTAGGCTTTGCCGGTTTCCCAGGTTTCGGAGATCTCGATGAGGACGCCGGTGACGAGCCTCAGGAGTGATTCCCCGCTCGGGAAGAGGCCGACGACGCGGGTGCGCTTCTTGATCCGGCCGTTGACGTTCTCGCTGGCGTTGAACGGGCTTTGAGAGCGGCTTTCAGGCCGCTGTGGGCGTCGGAGGTGATTAGATCCGGGGTGCCGATGCCGCGCTCCTTGAGGCCAATGAGAAAGCCGCGCCAGTGAACTTCCGCCTCGGAGAGGGCGCAACTGACACCGAGGATCATGCGCTTGCCGTCGTCACGGCGGATGCCGTGGGCGATGAGTGTGGCGCAGTCGCGGATACCTTCCAGCGCCGGGTGCGGAGGTGGCGGCTGGCGGAATGGCCGGAGAAGGAGGTGTTTTTCACGCAGGACCACAAGCCCGGCGAGGAGTGGGCGGTGGACTGGACGGATATGGGTGGCCTGGGGATCATGATGGTCGGCCCGTTCCTGAGATCGTTCCTGGAATTCCCGCCGAGCCAGAAGCCCGGCAGCTTTGGCGTCGGCAAGGCCCTTGAATCGATCCAGAACGCCTCCCAAGGCGGAGGGATGTGACGCCTTGTCGTCACGGCCGGGTCGCAAAACAAAGGACCCCTATGAAACGAAACACGCGTCTTCATAGGGCAACCTGCGTGGGTCTGGTGTAAGCGTCCTAAATTCGTCCCCCCGCCGCTGGCGCGTCGGCGGGACATTTTTTTAGGCGACAGCCTGCTGCGCGGCACGGAGGGCGGCGGCGAA
>JAYSPI010000116.1:0-11955 GCA_043722215.1 Prosthecobacter sp. | reverse complement strand
CGCGCAACCACGCTGGCGGAAGGGTCGGTCAAGGTTCACACCGTCGAGCACGTCCTCTCCGCCCTCATCGGCATGGGCGTGGACAACGCGCTCATCGAGATGGATGCCAACGAACCGCCCATCGGCGACGGTTCGTCGCGCCCATTCGTCGAGATGATCCAACAAGTCGGGCGGGTTACCCAGGCCGCACCACGCCGGGTCTGGGAGATCCGCGAGCCGATCCACCAGGAAACCGCCGATGGCAGCATCATCACCATTGTGCCGTGCAAAACATTCAAAGTCTCGGTCACCAACGTTGGCCCCGACGGTCGCTTCACCCAGTATTTTTCCAGCGAGGTCACGCCGGAGATTTACGCGCGCGAAATCTGCGCAGCACGCACGTTTGTCTATTACGAGGATGTGAAACCGCTGCTAGAAAAGGGCCTTATCAAAGGCGGATCGCTCGAAAGCGCCGTCGTCATCCGCGGCAATGAGATCATGTCCAAGGAAACCATGCGCTTCCCCAACGAGTTCGCCCGCCACAAGGCGCTCGACCTCATCGGCGACCTCATTCTATCAGGCGTACGGATCCACGGCCACGTGATTGCGGTGAAGCCCGGCCACGGGCCAAACACCAAAATGGCTGCCACCCTCAAGAGCGAATACCAGCGGATGCGCTCGATGGTACCCGCCGCCGTCAGCATCCCCGACGCCGAAAGCGTCCTGGATATCAACGAGGTGATGAAAATTCTGCCGCACCGGTATCCCTTTTTGATGGTGGATCGGATTGTCGATTGCCTGGGAGAAAACCGGTGCATCGGGGTGAAAAATGTCACCATCAATGAACCGTATTTTATCGGGCACTTCCCCGGCCACCCGATCATGCCAGGCGTTTTGCAGCTTGAGGCGATGGCCCAGGTCTCCTCGGTATTGATGCTGCGCAAGCCGGAGAACACCGGCAAAATTGGTTACTTCATGAGCGCCGACAGCGTAAAATGGCGGCGTCCGGTGTTACCGGGAGACACCTTGTTCATTGAAAGCGACATCATCAAAATCCGCGGGTCCATCGGTCAAACCCGCTGCCGCTGCCTCGTCAACGGCGTCGTCGTCTCCGAAGCCGAACTCAAATTCCTGCTACTGGACCGCTAGCCTGCTATGCTTGCTTTTTCCTCCTGCTGGAACAATCACCGCCACTCCGACGGCGAGGCGATGATTGAGGAAATCGTCGAACTCGGGTTTTCTAACATCGAGCTCTCGCATGGCATGACCATCGCCAAGCTACCCGGCATTCGCAAGGCCTATCAGCGCGGGCGGTTCACCTGCGCTGGCGTCCACAACTACTTCCCCGCACCGGTGGAAGTCCTCATCGACGCGCCGGATGCCTACCAGTTCACTAGCCACCGGTCGTTTGACCGCCAGCGCGCGCTAACCATGTCGTTGCGCACCCTAGAGATCGCCGGCGAGTTCGGCGCGCGCTACCTCGTCCTCCATATGGGGTCTGTCCCCATGAACCCAAAAAAATGGACGCAACCGCTCACCGCCATGGTGGCCGAGGGTGGCGCGCATCGCCCGGATTTCATCAAAACCAAACTCGCATTCATTCGAAAGCGCGAGAAGCTCGCGCCGCTCTACTACCAGCGCGCGTTGGAGGCGCTGACGACCCTAGCGGACAAGGCGGCAGAGGTCGGCGTGATACTGGCTATTGAATCGCGGTCGCGCTTCGAGGATATGCCCACTGAGCGGGAAATGCTCGCTCTGCAGGCGCACTTTGCCGACCACCCGAACGTCGGCTACTGGCATGATTTTGGGCATGTTCAGCTCAAGCACAACCTCGGCTTGCTAGACCACACCGAGTGGTTAGAGCAAATTGCACCCCACCTCATCGGCGGCCATGTCCACGATGTCGAGTGGCCCGCGCGCGACCACCGCGTCCCGTTCAGCGGCACCCTCGATTACGCGGCGCTGCTCAAGCATTTTCCCGCAGGATGCCCGCTGGTCTGGGAATTGAGCCCGACGCGCGAGGCGGCAGAGATCCGCCTGGCACTGGCCCGCTGGCAGCGCGAATTCTCTGATCGCGTGTGATTTTTGACGTTTCAAGTCTTGCATCTGTACGGGGATCATCAATTCTTCGCGCCCCATGAGTCGATTAGAAGGAAAAGTATTAGTGGCACAAGGTGGCGGTCCCACCCATGTGATCAACCAGAGTGTGATTGGCGTCGCCCTTGAGGCCCGCAAATTCAGCCAGGTCACCTCGGTTTACGGGGCAGTCCACGGCGTGCGCGGCATCATCGAGGAAAACTTCGTCGATTTGACGCGCGAAACGACCCACAACCTAGAGCAAGTGGCCAACACCCCGTCTTCCGGGCTGCTATCCACCCGCGACAAGCCGGATGAGGAATATTGCGCCCGGATGTTCACGGTGATGCAGGCCCACGGCATTCGTTACTTCTTTTACGTCGGCGGCAACGATTCGTCGGACACCGTGCGCATCGTCAACGAGCAGGCCAAGGCCGCTAACTACGAACTGCGTGCCATCCACATCCCTAAAACCATCGACAATGACTTGATGGAAAACGACCACTGCCCGGGATTTGGCTCCGCCGCCCGCTATGTGGCGCAAGCATTTACCGGCGTCAATCTCGACAACCGCGCGCTCAAGGGCGTTTACGTCGGCGTCGTGATGGGACGCCACGCAGGCTTCCTGACGGCCGCCTCCGCCATGGCCCGCAAATACACCGATGACGGCCCGCACCTCGTCTATGTGCCAGAGCGCGCCTTCGACACCGACAAGTTCCTCGCCGACGTGGACCGGGTGTACTCGCAGCACGGGCTTTGCACGATTGCGGTTTCCGAAGGCATCTCCGACGCCCAAGGCACCGCCATGATCACCAAACTCATGGGCGTGGAAGAACGCGACGACCACGGCAACGTCCAACTCTCAGGCACCGGCGCGCTGGGCGATTTGCTCACCCAGGCCATCAAAAAAGGCCTCGGCCTGAAACGCGTTCGCTCCGACACTTTTGGCTACCTGCAACGGTCGTTCATCGGCTGTGTCTCAGATCGCGACGCCCAGGAAGCCCGCGAAGTCGGCGAAAAGGCCGTCCAATTCGCCATGTGGGATGATGTCGATGGCACCGTGGTCATCCGCCGACCCGTCCTCGACTACAGCGTGGAATACGAACTTTGCCCGATCGACTTGGTGGCAGGCAAGACCCGCCACATGCCCGACAACTTCATCAACGAAGCGGGCAACGGTGTGACCGAGGACTTCCGCAACTACTGCCGCCCACTCCTCGGATCCAACTTCCCCCTGGCCCACCGCCTGCGCGCCCCGATCGTCCCGAAAATCCTGCATAAATAATCCACGCATTACCGCTTGGAGTCGATCATGGCCGGAGAAACCGTTGTTTCTCCGGCCATGCTTTTACGCTGTATTCATCACTCGCCTGTGGCGTATGCTCAACCCATGGCCAGCGAGCGCGCGTCAGACGAAATTAAAATCTATTTTTTGCCCAACCTGATGACGGCCTGCAACTTGGCCTGCGGGTTCTTTGCGGTGCTGATGATCTTCAAGGGACTCACTGAAGTGCGGGTGGAATCCGTCAAGGGAACCCTCTCGGCTAAGGAATACTACGACTTCACCCGCAGCTATTACGAATACGCCATCCTCCTGATTTTTGGTTCCTGCTTGTTTGACCTGCTCGATGGGCGCCTCGCCCGCCTTGGCGGCCATGATTCGCCATTCGGCCGCGAGTTTGATTCTCTCGCCGACATCATCTCGTTTGGCATGGCCCCCGCCCTGCTCCTATCACGCGCTGTGCTTTTCCCGCTGCCCAAAAACATCGGCTGGGCCATCGCCCTGATCTATCTGGTGTGCGGTGCCATGCGCCTCGCCAAATTCAACTGCTTGGCCGCCCTGCCGAAAAAACCCGGTGAATCGTCCGACTTCCGCGGCCTACCGATCCCGATGGCCGCGGGCTTCATCGCCTCGCTCACGTTTCTGCTCATTGATTTCTACCAGAACGATCACGAACTGGGGGTCTGGAAATTTCTACTAGCCGGGGCCATGCTCGGACTCTCCCTGTTAATGATCAGCGACATCCGCTATCCAAGCTTCAAAAAAGTCGGTTGGCGTACCCGCGGCACCCTCGGTGCCATCATTATCGCCGTACTGCTGCTCTACATCACGGTGCAATTCCGTTATGTCATGCCGGTGGCACTGTTCAGCATCTATCTGCTCTACGGCATGATCCGCCCCTGGATTTCCCAGAAAATGCGCAAAGAACTCGAGGTGGAATCCGATTCCGACGACGACCCCGAGCCACCCGCCGCAGGCAGCGCGGAATGAACCGACATTTTTCAGTTGCGATTTCCGATTGCTAACCGAAACTCGCTCACCGCACCCGTCATTCATGCTTCCCCCCACCTACGATACCACGTTTATTTCCCACGCCCCCGGCGGTTGGGCGGAGGATTCCGCCGCCCGCTGGCACGACTACAAGTGGCAGTTGCGCAACAGGGTGGACACCCTCAGCGACTTGGAAGCACGCCTCGAACTCACCGACCACGAGCGTGCCGGGGTGCTACTGGCGGGCACCAAGCTGGCGATGTCGATCACGCCGCATTTTTTCAACCTGATTGACCGCCGCGATCCGGATTGCCCGATCCGGCGGCAAGTGATCCCACGCATCGAGGAAGGTTGGAACGCACCGGAAGAACTCGCCGACCCATGCGGCGAAGATGCCCACATGCCCGTGCCCGGGCTGGTCCACCGCTACCCAGATCGAGTCCTATTTCTTGTCACCGACCGCTGTGCATCGTATTGCCGCTACTGCACGCGCTCGCGAGTCGTCTCGGGCGTCGGCGAACAACACTTGGAAACCCAGTGGGAAGCGGCATTCCGATACTTGGAAAAATCCCCCCAAGTTCGCGATGTCTTGCTCTCCGGTGGAGACCCCTTGTTATTTTCCGACGAGCGACTCGATAAGATCCTCACCCGCCTGCGCGCCATCCCCCACATCCAGTTCATCCGTATTGGTTCGCGGATCCCGATTTTCCTACCGCAGCGGATCACCCCGGAGCTCTGCGCCATGCTCAAAAAGCACCACCCGCTGTTCCTTTCCATCCATACCAACCACCCGCGGGAACTCACCACCGAAGTCCGCGATGCCCTCGCCCGTCTCGCGGACGTCGGCATCCCACTCGGCAATCAAAGCGTCCTGCTGCGAGGCGTCAACGATTCATCCGCCATCCAGCAAGCGCTCGTCCACAAGCTCCTGATGTGCCGAGTGCGTCCGTATTACCTCTACCAGTGTGATCTCATCAACGGCTCGTCCCACCTCCGCACGTCCGTCGCCGAGGGCGTCTCAGTCATCGAGGCGCTCCGCGGCCATACCACTGGCTACGCCGTCCCGCAATTTGTCATCGACGCCCCAGGCGGTGGCGGCAAGGTCCCGATCAACCCGAACTACCTGATCGACACCGCCCCCGGCCAAGTCACCCTGCGAAATTTTGAGGGCAAGGTCTTTGAGTATCCAGACCCCTCACCCATGCCCGCCGCCGAGTTGCAAAAACTCTACCAGCAAGCGCTAGGCACCTGCCGCAGCGAGCGCTAATGGTCGCGCGATTCGCCGCCCCACGTTGCGGTGCTGGACAAAGCGGGCGTGCTCTGGCATCCATCCCGCGTCATGTCCGAGTTGCCCAAAGCCTATGAACCACAAGCGGTGGAAGCCAAATGGTATGCCGCCTGGATCGCTGGAAGATGCTTCCAAGCCGATCCGTCATCCCCCAAAGAGGCGTATTCGATAGTGATCCCGCCGCCCAACGTGACGGGCATTTTGCACCTCGGCCATGTGCTTAACAATGCCCTCCAGGATATCCTGGCCCGCCGCGCCCGCCAAAACGGCCAAGAAGTGCTGTGGCTGCCGGGCACCGATCACGCCGGTATCGCCACCCAAGCGAAAGTCGAGCGAGAACTGCGCGAAAATGAAGGCCTGACTCGTCGCGACCTTGGCCGCGACGAGTTTCTCGAGCGCGTCTGGGATTTCAAAGACAAGCACGGCGACATCATCATCAAACAACTCAAGCGCCTCGGCTGCTCGTGCGATTGGAGCCGCGAACGCTTCACCATGGACGCCGGCTACACCGCCTGGGTCAGTCATGTGTTCGTCGAACTCTTTAAACAAGGACTTATCTACCGCGGCAAACGCATCGTCAACTGGTGCCCGGTCTCGCTCACCGCGCTGTCCGACGAGGAGGTCATCATGACCCCGCAACGCTCAAAACTCTATTTCATGAAATATGAACTCGCGGACGCACCCGGCGAGTATCTGGAGATTTCCACCACCCGCCCGGAAACCCTCATGGGCGACGTCGCCGTGGCGGTCAACCCCAAAGACCCGCGCTTCGCTCACTACGTCGGCCGCAAGGTGCTGCGACCGTTCCCGCACGCCGAAATCCCAGTCATCGCCGACGATCATGTGGACGTCGAGTTCGGCACCGGTGCTCTGAAAATCACCCCCGCCCACGATAAAGCTGACTTCGAAATTGGCGCTCGACACCAGTTAGAAATCATCGACATTCTAACGCCCGACGCCCATATCAACTGCCCGGACTGCCCGGACCTCCACGGCCTCGAACGCTTCGCCGCACGCAAAAAAGCCGCCGCAAAACTCGAAGCGATGGGCTTGCTCATCAAGGTGGAGGAATATGAAAACAACGTCGGATTTTCCGAGCGCGCCCACGTCCCGATCGAACCACGCATCTCGATGCAATGGTTCCTGAAATACCCGTGCGTGGACGCTGCTGCAGCCGCTGTTTCTAACGGCGACATCAAGTTCCGACCGGAACGCTGGGCCAAAACCTACGCCCACTGGATGGATAACCTGCAAGACTGGTGCATCAGCCGCCAACTCTGGTGGGGCCACCAAATCCCGGTCTGGTACCACAAGGACAAACTCGCCTCCCTCAAGAATGCCGAATCGTTAGATATGGCAAACTTCAACCAAGGCGACATTCACGTCGGAATCGACGGCCCTACCGACGACTCCAACTGGGTGCGCGACGAGGACGTCATGGACACCTGGTTCTCGTCGTGGCTGTGGCCTTTCGCCACCATGAGCGACCTCGGAGAGAACAGCCCAACCCTGCGGAAATTCTATCCGACTAACGACCTCGTCACCGGCCCGGATATCATCTTTTTTTGGGTGGCGCGCATGATCATGGCGGGCTTCCAGTTCGCCGACGCCCTGCCATTCAAGAACGTCTATTTCACTGCCATCATCCGCGACCTCCAGGGCCGCAAAATGAGCAAGTCTCTCGGCAACTCACCCGACCCGATCGACCTGATGGAAAAATACGGCGCCGACGGCCTGCGCTTCGGACTGCTGCGCATCGCCCCGGTAGGTAGCGACCTGCGCTTCGACGAAGCGTCCGTCGAGGAAGGCCGAAATTTCGCTAACAAACTCTACAATGCTTGCCGGTTCCGCCAGATGGCCGGAACCGATCGGGTGCAGATTGCCGACGTGACCACGCTGCCCATCTTTCACCTCGACATCATGGCAAAACTCGATGCCCTCAGCGCCAGTCTAGTCGAGTTGTATGCCGATTACCGCTTCGGCGAGATCGCCCAGCGGTTATATGAATTCCTCTGGAGCGAGTTTTGCGACAAGTTCCTTGAGGCCGTGAAGCTTGACCTGCGGGAATCCGCCACCCCCGCAGCGCGCACCGCCACTCTGGGCACCTTTGACGCCGTCATGAGCCGCTACCTGCAACTCATGAGTCCCTACATGCCTCACATCACAGAGGAACTTTCCTTGCGCATGGGCTATATCACGGAGGGCCAATTCCTGATGCAACAGGAACTCCCAAGCACGCCACTGGTCACCCATGCCACCGACGCTCAGACCCGCGCAGATCAGACCCGCGCAGCGGCTATCTATGAAACCGCCGGCCGCCTGCGTAACCTCAAGGCGGAATACCACCTCGGGTCACGCAAGGACGTCCGCTTTATCGTCAAGGATGCCATCCGATGGTCTGCGGAGGAAACCGCCGTGCTCGCCCTACTCGCCGGCGCCGCAGAGATTCAGTCCGATCCATCCTACGACGCCCCCAAAGGTACGCCCGCCACGCTCACACCGGCTGGCGAAGTTTACCTACCGATGGAGGGTCTCATCGACGTTGCTGCCGAACGAATCCGCCTCAGCAAAGAAATCCAGCGCATCGAGATTGAAGTCAAAAAATGTCTCGGCAAACTGGGCAACGCGAGTTTTGTGGAACGCGCGCCGCCGGAAGTCGTTGAGCAAGAGAATGGGCGCCTAGACGATTGGCGGGCAAAGCTGGCGCAACTGGGTGAGATGCTCACCGCCCTTGCATGACCGCTTGCCATCTCATGTCCACCCACTAGGCTCCAGCTTGACCCCCGATTCATGGCCCAACTCATCCGCATCCCCGATATTGAAGCGACCTCGCTTGAGCTGCTTAGCGCAGCAGGCTTCGAGGATGCGTCAACCCTTGCTACGGCCGACCCGGCCGAGTTGGCACAAGAACTCGCACGCGCCAATTCAATCCTCAAAATTACAGGCGTCACACCAAGCCACGCGGCAGTGAAATCATGGATTATTGCGGCGCGCGAACAGGTCGCGCACCACAAGGCCACCGTCCATCCGGATGGCACTCCGGTCGATGACAGGTCCCGCTCACTCGACGAGGCCCCCTTTGCCATTCCCCTGCCCGCCCGTACCATGGTGGAAAACCAGTTGGAGGTCGCCGACATTCCAGCGGCGATTTTACTCACCGGCGAGCCATGCGCCCACATCACACCGCCAGCGCCCGTCCCGCCACCCACCGCAGCGCACACGAACGTGCAACTCTCGGAGCACGGCGGATCACGCCTAGACATTGACACCTCTAAGCTGCGCTCCACCGAAAACATGGGCGATCCGATCCCCAAACCGGCGTCAACCACCGCCACGCCCCCAAATGACCGGGTAGCCTTGATCCGAACCCCACGCGTCGCGACCAACAAAGGCAGGGACCCGCGATCACGCTGGTATATCCGCGGCGTGCTGCACAGCCATCCATGGTCGGTTTACCTCGGCGCTGCCGCCACATTGCTCGTCATGATGATCCTGCCGCTCGCCATGATCGCTGCGGCGCTGCTACTCGCCTCAGTCGAACTGCCAGAATACTTCTTCTGGGTGCCAGAGTGGTTGCTCGCCCTGCCGGTGGCTCTGCCGGTATTGGGCATAGTCTATCTGATATTCGGACTCGGCGGATCGTGCCGAATCTGCGGGCAAAAGCTTTTCGCCCACCGCTCGCATTTAAAAAACTCCAAGGCTCACCATATCCGGGGACTCGGATATATCGTGCCCCTGTGCGCGCAAATCCTGCTCTTCCGCTGGTTTCGCTGCACCCACTGCGGCACCCCCGTCCGCTTGAAGGAGTAACCGCTACCCCTGGATTCCAATGAGGCGATTTCTTCCATGGCTCAACGCGTGTGCGCTCGCGCTGGCGTCCTGCTCCCACCTTGGCCACCCACCCAAGCACGCCGCCCAACCGAACGGTCAAGGAGCATCCGGCATCCCGCCCCAACTGCAGGCCAAAATCAAAGCGAGCGGCACCCCCATCACGCCTGGGGGCAACGCACCCGCCAACCCGGCCAGCTTCACGCCGGAAGATGAGATCGTTTTCACCGATCCAGACAACCCAGATGCCAAGCTGCCCGAACTCTCCACCCTGCTGACCGCCCCGAAGCGCGGCCCGTGGGAAATCAGTGAAACCATCGCCAAACAACGCGCCGCCCGCGAAGGCAAACCCCTGCTCATCTGGTTCACCGATTCTACCCACAGCCCCATGTGCAAGGTGCTCTCCCAGGAGCTTTTTGCCACCCCGGCGTTCGAGCAATGGGCGTCTGAAAAACTCATCCGCTTACGTATCGACACCCAACAACAAGTCACCGAGAGCGAACTCTCCCTCGACGACAAGGAAACCCAACTCGTCGAAATCAAGAACTACATCGCCCGCCTGCAAAAGCACTACCAGGCTCAGGGCTTTCCCTCGGTCTTCTTTCTCAACCCCAACGGCGAAGTCATCGGCCGCTACCGCGGCTACAAACGCGGCAACGCTGCCTACTTCTGGGGCCAACTCAAACATGCCGAGGCCGTCTCGTCCATTGCCTATCAAAGCTGGCGCACCAACCTGGAACACCAAGGCTACCGCGAATGGCAGGACCGCAAACAACACAAGGTCTTCGCCAAACTCACCCGCTATGCCAATGGCTCACTCACCCTCATCGAACCCGATGGCACCCGCTCAAGAACCCAAGAAAACCGTCTCTCCGACCTCGACCGCGCCTGGCTCGCCGACGAGAAAAAAAAGCGAGGCCTGCCGTGACCGCGACCGCCCCACCAAGACTCAGTGGGTGGGGGACGGCGGAAGCTGGGCCACACTCGTCCAGGGAATGAATTCAGGAGGCACCGGGGCCTCAAATCGCTGGCAGTGCCCGGTGAGCGGATGGTTGAATGACAGCCGCCAGGCGTGCAGCATGAGCCGCCCGGTGAGTCCGGCGGTTTTACTAGGTTTTCCGTAGATCGGATCACCTACCAGCGGAGTCCCCTGGTGATGCATGTGAACCCGGATCTGATGGGTGCGACCAGTATGCAGGTGGCATAAAATCAATGCCGTCAGAGTCGCCGCATCAGCCGTTAGAACCTGATAGTCTGTGATTGCAGCCTTGCCGCCAGGCGGGTTGACTACTGCCATTTTCTGGCGGTTGACCGGGTGGCGCCCAATGTGGGTAAACACCCTGTCCTGGGCAGGTTTAGGAATCCCCTGCGTCACCGCTAGATAGAGCTTCTCCATCGTGCGGCGCTCCGCAAACTGGTTGACTAGCGACTGGTGGGCGAGATCAGATTTGGCGACCACCAAGCACCCGGAAGTATCTTTGTCGAGCCGGTGAACGATCCCGGGGCGCTCGACCCCACCGATACCCGAGAGTTTCCCCCGACAATGGTAGAGCAACGCGTTGACCAGGGTGCCATCCGGGTTGCCAACCGCAGGATGCACCACCATGCCCGGAGCCTTGTTGAGCACCACCAAATCATCATCTTCAAACAATATCTCCAACTCAATCGCTTGCGGCAATGCATCCAAGGGCACCGCCTCGGGCACCGCTATGGCAATCCGATCGCCGAGTTTCACGGCGTCGCGCGGCTTGGCGGCCTGACCGTTGACCACAATGAATTGCTCGCGAATGAGCACCTGAATGCGCGAGCGCGAAAGGTCGGGCAATCGCGCGGCCAAAAACGCATCCAGGCGCTCGCCGGGGGTATCCACTTGAATTTCCACGCCCCTATTCTCTCCAGAGTGAAATCGCTCGCAAGATTGAAGTTTGCACAGCGCGCGACCGTATCGCTAGTCTATGTCCATGACTGAACCAATGGAATCCATCGCATTCTGCCACGCGTGCGGATCGCCGATGGATGTGGCAGCGGTCGCCCCCTTCGCCAACGTGGCTTGCCCACACTGCGGCCAACACACCCGCGTCAAACGCGAATTTGGACGCTACACGCTGCTGCGCCGCCACGCAGTGGGCGGCATGAGCATGGTGTTCGCCGCCCTCGACCATACACTCGAACGCGAAGTCGCCGTAAAAATCCTCAGCGAAACATATTCCTCAAACGAACGCCGGATTACCGCATTCGCCGAGGAAGCACGCATCACAGCCTCCTTCAGTCACCCCAACGTGGTACGCGTCCTCACCACCGGACGCGCTTTTGGGCGCTTCTATATCGCCATGGAGTTCGTGCCGGGCGGGCATTTTGAGCACCAAATCCACACCCGCGGAAAAATCCCGGAACTCGACGTGCTGCCGTTGGCTATTGAGGTTGCCCACGGCCTCCGAGCCGCGCACGCAGCCGGCTTGATCCACCGCGATGTAAAACCCGGCAACATCCTGCTTGATGCCGATGGCCACGC
>JAYSPI010000115.1:0-4515 GCA_043722215.1 Prosthecobacter sp. | reverse complement strand
GGGAAAATGAGTTATATCAGTCTTCGGGATTGGGCATGGGCGACTGCCACGCGCAGGGATTCAGCGGCCCCGAGGCGTTTGAGTTCCTTCAGAACAGGTTTCTTGAAAACAATCTTCACGCTTGGAGGGCGCGGATGGCCGCATCGAGTTCAATCTCAGGGTCTGCCGAGTGCAGGCGATCGGGGAGGCGGACAGAAAGGGTGGTACTCATGGCGTGCAAGCGACTTGTATTTCGGGGTGGTACAATGTAATTACACGTCCAGATTCCTGACGTTCAGGGCGTTGTCCTCGATGAAGCGCTTGCGGGGTTCGACGACGTCCCCCATCAGGACGTCGAACATCTTGTCGGCTTCCACGGCGTTGTCCTCGTCGAGGCGGACGCGCAGGAACTGGCGGACTTCGGGGTCCATGGTAGTTTCGAAGAGTTGTTTGGCGTTCATTTCGCCGAGGCCCTTGAAGCGTTTGATTTGGACGCCGCGGCTGGCGATTTCGAGCACTTTGGAGAGGATTTCGGGGACCGCGAAGACGGGCGTGACTTTTTGTTTATCGCCCTCGCCTTCGAGCACCTCAAAGAGCGGCGCGTCGTCATTAAAGAAGACAGTGGTGTTGATGCCGCATTCGGTGAGGCGGGAAAAGATGCGGGCGATGGCGTGGGACTCGTGGAGTTCGTGGAGGTTGGCGCGGCGCGACGGGCCGTTTTGGGCGGCGGTTTCCTCAGCGGTTAGAATTTCATCGAAGAGACCGAGGTCACGGTTGGCTGATGCGTACGATCGGAGGGCTTCCTCGTCGGAGAAGTAGAGGATGCTCTCGTCGTTACCGATGCGGACGCGCACCATGTATTCGGGCAGAGAGCCGTTATGGCGGGCGGCTAGATATAATTTAAAATTGCCGCCATTGCCTTCGATGGAATTGGTGAAGCGCGACAGCGAGGAAAGGTTTTCGAGAATCACCTTGAGTTCATCGGCGGAAAACGTGCGCAATTGGTCGTGAGTCCGGAGTTCAACTTCTCCGGCGCCGAGGTCGATGAGGATGCGGTTCAGTTGGTCGTTGTCCTGGACGTATTCCTGGCGTTTTTTGCGACTCACCAGATAGAGTGGTGGTTGGGCAATGTAGAGGTAGCCGCGTTTGACCAATTGCGGCATATGGCGGCAGAAAAACGTCAGCAGCAACGTGCGGATGTGCGAGCCATCGACGTCGGCATCGGTCATAATGACGACTTTGTGATAGCGGACCTTGTCGATATTAAACGAGCCGTCTTGTTCGCCATCGCCGATGCCAGCCCCGATGGCGGTGATGAGGTTTTGGATTTCGCGGTTTTGGAGTGCGCGGTGGAGGCGGGCTTTTTCGACGTTGAGGATTTTGCCACGCAGCGGCAGAATTGCTTGGGTCCGGCGATCGCGCCCTTGTTTGGCAGAGCCACCGGCCGAGTCACCTTCGACAATATAGAGTTCGGATTTCGCGGGGTCGCGCTCCGAACAATCGGCTAGTTTGCCAGGCAGGCCACCGCCGAAGAGGGCGGATTTGCGGACGGTTTCGCGGGCTTTGCGGGCGGCTTCGCGGGCGCGGGCGGCATTGACAGATTTTTCGATGACCTTGCGAGCGAGCGCCGGGTTTTCATCGAAATACTGCATAATTCCCTCATAGACGATGGACGAGATGACGCCTTCGATCTCGGTGTTGACGAGTTTATCTTTGGTCTGCGAGCTGAAGCGCGGGTTGGGCATCTTCACCGAGATCACGCAGACGAGACCCTCGCGGACGTCGTCGCCTGATAGAGCAGGGTCCTTGTCTTTGAGGATCTTATTGGCCTTGGCGTACTGGTTGATGCCGCGGGTGAGGGCGGTGCGGAAACCGGTGAGGTGGGTGCCGCCGTCGCCGTTAGGGATCGAGTTGGCGAAGCAAAGGATCTGGTCGTTATAGGAATCGTTATATTGGAAAACCACATCGGCGAAGACATCATCGGTGGTTTTCTTGCCGTCGTAATCGAGTTCGATCTGGCGTTTGCCATTGAGGATGACGGGCGTGTCGTGGATGACCGTCTTGTTTTCACCGAGCTGGATGACGAATTCCTCGATCCCCTTGGCATAGTAAAACGTGGTCTTTTTGGCAGATTCCGGGCGTTCGTCTTCGAGGTCGATGATGAGGCCGGGGTTGAGGAATGCGAGTTCACGCAGGCGGGTCGCTAGGCGGTCAAACTTGAACTCGATGGTATCGACGAAGATCGTCGCGTCCGGGAAGAACGTGATGGTGGTGCCCGTTTTGTTAGGGTCCACTTCCCCGACGACGTGGAGCGGCTCGGTGGTTTTGCCGCGTTCGAAGCCGATGCGGTGGACCTTGCCGTTGCGCATGATGTCGGCGCGGAACCAATCGGCTAGAGCATTGACGCACTTGGCACCCACGCCGTGCAGGCCGCCGGAATATTTGTAGGCACCTTGGCCGAACTTACCGCCGGCGTGCAGGTTGGTGAGGACGAGTTCCACGGCGGGCATGCCGAACTTCGGGTGCATGTCCACCGGGATGCCGCGGCCGTTATCGACGATGGAAACCGAGCCATCGACGTGGATGGCCACCTTGATGCGCGAGCAGTAGCCGGCGAGGTGTTCGTCGATCGAATTGTCGAGCACCTCGAACACGCAGTGGTGGAGGCCACGCTCGTCGGGGTCGCCGATGTACATACCGGGGCGCTTGCGCACCGCCTCAAGACCTTCGAGTTTGTCGATCTGGGCGGCATCATAGAGCTGCTCGGAAGCGACCTTGGTAGGGGCTTGTTGGGACTCGTGGGGAGGCTCGGACATAGGCAAGGGGAGACTCTAAAATCCACGCTGTGGAAACAAGCACCTTCTTCAGGAATCAATCGGCTAAACCGAGGCACTCGAGCTGCCACTCGAGAAGTGCGTCGGTCGCTTGGACGTCGCCAGCGGCGAGGGATTCCAAGGTCGCTCTGGGGGCGATCAGCGAACCTTCGATATCCAGTTTGGTGGCGGCCTGCTCGCGGGCGTGAAGCAATTGTTCGACTTTGCGTTCGAACTCGCGGTCGCGTTTGCGGCGTTGGGTCGCTTGGCGATCGGGCCAGGTATTTTCAGGAAGAGTTTCGATGGCGGCGACGGCCGCTCGGAAGCGTTTGACGCGGTCTGGGCGGAAATGATGGGAGAGGGTGATGTTGGTGCCGCTCGATAGGTCGGCGCTCCATTCCAGCAGTTGGCGGTTGGGGGCCACCATGAACGACGGGCGGTCCCAGGCCTTGGCTTCGGCGTCCCGCCACTGCCAGAGGGCGCGCAGGCAGACTAGGCCGAAGCGTTCAAGTTTTCCTGACCCTTGGATGCGCCAGTTTTCCTCCTTGGTGTCGTCGCGATCGAGGACTTTTTGGCGGGCGGCGACGCAGCTTTGTTCGAACCAGTGGTAGCGGTCGCGTTCCTTGAGGCCCGCGACGATCATATCGCCCATATCGAGCAGGTAATGGACGTCATTGAGCGCGTATTCGATCATCGTGGGGGAGAGCGGGCGTCGCCCCCAATCCGCCTTTTGCGAGGATTTTGATAAATCGACCCCAAAATACTGGCTGACCAGATCGCCTAGCCCGAACCGGCGGGCGCCGAGCAAGCGGGCGCCGATCTGGGTGTCATAGACTTGTGCCGGGAGCGCGGCAAACTGCCGCTTGAACATCGTCATGTCGTAGTCCGCACCGTGCATCCAGACGGTGGCATCCGCTAAGTAGTCGCCGAGTGGCGATAGGTCGTCGATGGCCAGCGGGTCGATGAGGACGCACTCGCCGCGCACGGCAAATTGGATTAAGCACAACGACTCGCGGTAACGGTGCAGGCTGTCGGCCTCGGTATCAATGGCGCAGATGGGGGGCTCCGCGCCCTGCCTGGATTGCTTGAGGTGGCAGATCAACCGTTCTGTGGAATCTATCATGATAGGGCAGGTCCGCCGGTCGCCCGGCAACTCGAATACGCGGCCGCTTCCATGGAGGAACGAGTGGCCAGATGGGTTTCGGCGCACCAGTGCGACGCTGGTACAGGAGGCCGGGTCAAGCCCGCCGCGCCCCGTGACAGTTGGTGGCTATGAATGCGATTCATCTGTCGACGATGGAATGGTGCCTCTTGGCTGACAAGCGGAAACTCGAACCCGGGCGAGCCGAAGCGCCTCAGCAGACTTGGAGGGCGGCGGCCTGCTCGCGATTGAGTTCGACGCATTGCCACGGCAGGCCGTGGGTGCTGAGGTCGGCCATGAAGGCATCTGGATCGTGCTGTTCGATGTTCCAGACGCCGGGCTGTTTCCAGGAGCCGGCGAGGATTTGTTTGGCACCGATCATAGTTGGCACGCCGGTGGTGTAGGAAATGGCCTGTGATCCGACTTCCGCGAAGCAGTCTTCGTGGTTGCAGATGTTGTAAATGTAGATGGCTTTGAAGCGCCCGTCCTTGACGCCGGTGATGACGTTGCCGATGCAGGTGCGGCCCTTGGTGGACTTGCCGAGGTCACCGGGATCCGGCAGCACCGCTTTGAGAAACTGCA
>JAYSPI010000114.1:0-4399 GCA_043722215.1 Prosthecobacter sp. | reverse complement strand
GGCGCGGCGCACCCGGGGAGACGCGGCTCTTCCATCGGCAATCATCAATCCTCTTCCTCCTCGGCTCACCCGAATTGACG
Source organism: Prosthecobacter sp. (assembly GCA_043722215.1). Lineage (GTDB taxonomy): Bacteria > Verrucomicrobiota > Verrucomicrobiia > Verrucomicrobiales > Akkermansiaceae > Luteolibacter. The sequence goes on along the minus strand of JAYSPI010000114.1, from coordinate 4,319 downwards.
ATCGATGATTGATGATCTCCGATTGATGATTGAAGAGGAAGAAGGATGCCGAGCTGGGGCGCGGCCCCAGGCGCTGCTGTCCCGAATTGAGAAAGGTTCGATTGTTACCCACCCGTTCCGGGCGTGACTTCGGCTACGGCCACGCGAAGTTTGAAGAGGCGGCAGGTGGTGTGGGATCGGATCAAAGTCGGACCATGGGGGGATAAAGCCATAATTTACAAGTAGCCTCACTAGGGCTCGAACCTAGAATAACGGAATCAAAATCCGGGGTGTTACCATTACACTATGAGGCTGTTGGGGCGTTTGGCCCTGCTGCGGCGGGAAGGTAATCCGACACTTGGCGGTTTGGCAACAGGGAAAAACAGTCAATGTCACGAGATTTTCACCCGTGGCGCGAACGTCACTCTGGCCATGCCCCAATCCACCGCCGGGCATGCGTCATTCGTGCGGGACCGCAGGCCGACACCACATGACACCTCGGGTGTGAATCACGCAAAACCCCGCAATCCGTGCGCCGCCCAGGGATTCCAACGGGTGCCGGTGTGAAAAAACCCATGTCCATGGGCGGCAATCTGTGCTTGATCGTGGGCGCTCATGAAACTTGCAAAGCTAGGTGACGGTCCAGAGATTTTCCACACGATCCAAGGAGAAGGCCCGAGTGCTGGAGCGCCGGCGGTCTTCATCCGGGCGTCTCGCTGCAACCTCCACTGCCGGTGGTGTGACACCGATCACACGTGGAACTTCGTCGGCACGCCGTGGCCTCACGACAAAGAGGACACCCCCGGCTACGCCAAATACTCGAAATCCGCTGTCACCATCGACCTCACTCCCGCCGCGGCCGCCCGCGATATCTTGGCATTCGCATGCCCGCGTGTGGTCATTACCGGCGGCGAACCGCTGCTCCAACAGGACGATTTCCTCGCGATGATCCGCTTGATCCGCACGGAGCGGCCGGAGGGGTATTTCGAGGTCGAAACCAATGGCACCTGTCTGCCCGGCGCAGAATTTGCCGCCGCCGTCGATCAATTCAATGTTTCGCCCAAGCTCTCCAATGCGGGCATGGATGAATCCCTGTGCATCCAACCTGACGTGCTGCGGTTCTTTGCCGCCTCGCCCATCGCCTGGTTCAAATTTGTGGTATCCACCCCGACGGACGTGGCGGAGATCCAGTCATTGCGAACGCGCTTCGGGATTCCACCCGAGCGCATCGTGCTCATGCCGCAAGGCCGGATCGCCGCCGACCTCGAGCACAGTGCGCCCTGGCTCGCCAGCCTCTGCCGCGACCTCGGGTTCCGGTTCAGTGACCGCCTGCATATTCGCCTATGGGGCGATCGCAAGGGCGTCTGACACCCGTCAGCGATTCGGGCGTCCTCAATCGCCGAAGCTGGTCCCAACCCGCCGACCTGACACCACCAGCGGATGGTCCAATGGCACCTGGCGGATCGGTCCGGCGACCTCCGCCAATGGCACCAACTTGAGCGCCGCTCCCTGCAACGCCAACATCACCCCGTATTGCTGATCCTGGAGCACCCGCGCGCATTCCGTGCCCAACCAGGTAGCGAACACGCGGTCGGCCGCCGAGGGCGTACCACCCCGCTGCAGGTGACCGAGGATCGTGAGACGCGTCTCCTGGCCCGTGAGTTGTTCTAAATCCTGGGTCAAACGAATCGTATGACCGATGTGCTCCGCATGAAATTTCCGCAACGATTCCTTCGCCGCAACCCGGAGTTGCTTGGTATCTGCCTCGTCGCGCGCCTTGACCAATCCGGCCACCGCGGTGGCGTCGATCTGGGACATCGCGCCTTCGGCGACGACCACGATGCTGAAGCGTTTGCCGCTCTGCGTTCGGTGGCGAATTGCGGCGGCGATGTGGTTGATATCGTACGGGATTTCAGGCAGCAAGATCACGTCGGCACCACCGGCGATGCCCGCTTCCAATGCCAACCACCCCGCGCGGTGGCCCATTACCTCCACCACAATGATGCGCTCATGGCTGGTCGCCGTGGAATGCAAACGGTCAATCGCCTCGGTGGCGATCTGCAACGCGGTGTCAAATCCAAACGTGCGATCGGTCAGCCAGATGTCGTTGTCGATGGTTTTGGGCAAGGTCACGATATTCAAGCCCGCCTCGACCAACCTCAGCGCGTTCTTCTGCGTGCCGCCGCCGCCGATGCACACCAGCGCGTCCAAGTGATGGCGATGATAGGTGGCGATGATCGTATCGGTCATATCGAGTTCCTTGCCCCCCAGGATCATCCGGTGCGGCTTGTCACGGCTGGTTCCTAAAATCGTCCCACCGTCGGTTAGAATACCCGACAACCGGGCGTCGTCGAGTTCGACCGTCTGGTCCTGGGCCAGCCCGCGGAAACCATTGAGGAAACCGATGACGCGCATCCCAAAGTGATCACAGGCAGCTTTACCTAGGCCGCGGATGGCGGCGTTGAGACCCGGGCAGTCGCCACCGCTTGTTAGAATCCCGATATGTTGTGCCATAGTAGAGTGGATTTAGGGTTGATCTGATCGGTCGGCAGGCGGCACTGCACCATCCAGTGGGTGCTGCGCCGACATCCATTTGCGCGGAACCTTGCCGTCCAGCCAGGCACTGTTCATTGGATAGACATCCGGATCGAACATGACGTGATAGAAATGCCACACCACGATCGCCAAACAAGCAAGAATCGCCTCGTAGTAATGAATCGTGATGGCCACCTCGACCCACCAGCGCGGACACCAGCGGGTCACCTCCAGTTTATACCAGATCGCTAGGCCGGTGGCTCCCATCACCCCGCTACCCCACACCACCGCCCAGTATTCAAATTTCTCGGGATACCCGAATCGCCTGAAACGCGGCCGCGGCCGACCGAGCACCAAATACCCGAGCTGAGTGAACACGTCGCGAGCGTCATACCAGCGCGGCCACAGGGCCAGCAGCAGCTGGCGGCCAGTGGCAGAGCAGATCACATAACCCATGTGATAGACACCGTCGCCAATGAGCACCACCCCAGCCACGCGGTGGACCCAGCGCCGGATCTCCTCGCTCCCTAGCAGATGAGCCCCCCACGCAGCCGGAAACTTGAGCGCGAAACCGGTGACAGCCAGCACGATAAAACTCACGAGCAACACGCCGTGCTGGAGCCGCTGGCTTCGGTCCATGCGTTCCACCATTTCACCCTGAGAGCGGCGGTGTGCGACCCACTTGCGCAGCCATCCGCCGGCGTTGTGCAGTCCTAACAACGTGACCGTCAGTACAATTAGAATCACATAGATCTGCTTGACCCAGCGGTTGACGACCATCCCGATTTCCTCGCCATGGTCGGCGTCACTGTGGATTTTACCGCCCACAAATCTCTGGCTTGCGCCCGGATGGCACTTGCCACAGGTGGCCGTCAAGCGCGCGGGGTGGACCATCGAGGCAGGGTCTGTGGAGCGCAGGATCCGATGATACCCGTGGCAACTCGCGCAATGGGCGGCGGTGGTGGACCCGCCGCTAGCGGCCAACCCGTGATAACTCTCAAAGAACGTTTTCACCCGGTCTGGCGGCATTCCGAAGCGGCTATTGATCCGCTCGCTGGCATGACACTTGCTGCACGCGGCGGCGGTCTGGAGCGACGCCGCAGGTCCCTTGAGGCCCACAATCCGGTGTTCGGCATGGCAATCAATGCAGGTCGCCGCCTCCCCATCACCGTGGAGCATTGCTTGACCGTGGACGCTCGCCGTCACGTCGGCCGCCTCCTGACCATGGCACTGGCCACAAGTCGCAACCAAGTGGGTCACATGAATCCCTGAGCGCTCGGACTGCCGCAACAATACCTCGTGCGTACCATGGCAATCCTTACAAGTCGCCGCGGCAACATTCCCTTGGCGCAAGGCAATCCCGTGCACGCTGGAGCCAAAGGATTTCGATTGCCGCGCATGACACCTCGCACAATCGACTGGCTTGGGCACCTTGCTGTCGTCTGGGTGCTCGGCGGTTAGATCGGTGTGGCAAGCTGCACATACGACCTCACCATGCACCGATGCCTTGATCTGCGACTCATCCACCCACAATGACACCCGCTTTCCGTCTGCCAGATCTTTGGTTAGATCCTTATCCCCATGGCACGCCATACACGAATTGTTCGCAAGGGCGGGATCGCTCGCCTGCGCCACCCCAGACAACTGGATCATCAACGCCCACCATAAAACCGCTGCCCACCCACCTCGCCAAGGCGCAGCCAACCTGCCATGCATCACTGGATCGGGGGGATGGTCCATGATCGAGAGTTTGGTCAATCCAGGGCCTTCGACAAGCGGGAACTTCGCGGGTGCGCATTCCTTTG
>JAYSPI010000113.1:0-22862 GCA_043722215.1 Prosthecobacter sp. | reverse complement strand
CCCCGCAGGCATCCCGGGCAATATCAACGCCCTCGCCCTGCTCGCCAGCGGCAACCCGGAGTATCTCGATGTGGTCAAACAATACGCCCATAAAATCGGTCCTCCCGACCTGCATGTGAAACTCATTGATGGCATGCTTTCTTGGCCATGGGGCTATGATAACCTGTTTCTAACGGAATACTATCTGGCAACCAAAGATACTGCGGTCCTGCCTGCCATCCGCGAACTCACCGTCAACATTGCCCGCGGCCAGGGCGTGACCGGGACCTGGGGCCACGGCATGCGTGTCCCCGAAAATAACGGCACGGTCGGCGGCTACGGTGCTATCAATCAGGTCGGCCTGGTCTGCTGGATGTCGCTTGTCCTTAGTCAAAAATGTGGAATCAACGAGCCGGTGGTCACCGATGCCATCAACATGTCTAGCAAGTTCTTCGGTTTTTACGTAGGCAAGGGCTCCATTCCTTACGGCGACCACCCGCCCTATTCGGGGCTCCACGATGATAACGGCAAAAGCGCGTCAGCAGCGATCACCTTCGATTTGTTAGGCGATCCAATCGCCACGCCGTTCTTCTCCCGCCTTGCCACCGCCGCCTACGGCGAAAAAGAATCTGGCCACACCGGCAATTACTTCAGTTTTCTCTGGGGCGCGCTGGGTGCCAGCCGTGCGGGTCCAGAGGCGGCAGCGGCCTACCTGCGTGAACTGCGGTGGTATTATGATCTGGCCCGCGGATGGGATGGGCGCTCAGTCTATCAGGGGAAAGCGGGCCAACCGACTGCGGGCGGTGCCGAGCACCAATATGGCACGTGGGATATGACCGGGATCTTTGTCCTGCACCAGGCGCTTCCTCTCAAGAAACTTTACATCACCGGCAAGGAGGCCAACCCGCTTCACCCGCTCACAGGCAAGGACTTGCAGGAAGTGATGAGCTACGGCAAAGGCTTTACCTACGGCCCGGCTGATTTCACATATACTTCAATGACTAACGAGGCGCTGTTACAGGCGCTGACGTCATGGTCGCCGGTCGTGCGTCAGCGCGCGGCCATGGCTCTATCCAAACGCCCGGATGACGTCGTGCCTCAATTAGTTCTCATGCTGCAAAGCAAGGATCTGAGCACCTGCTACGGCGCGTGCTTGGCACTGCAATACCTCGAAGGACGTGCGGCACCGGCCACCGACGCCCTGATTCCATTGCTGGCGGCTGACGACATGTGGTTGCGGACTCGCGCCAGTTTTGCGCTCACTGGCATCGGCCAACCCGCGCGCAAGGCGGTTCCTGCCATGCTGAAATTGGCCCGAAGCGTTAATCCGAACGATCCTCGGGCCATGGAATCGAAGTATCTATCATTTGCGCTATTTCGGTCCCGATACATTGACAACGTGCCACGCACCAAGGGATTGCTGGTGGACTCGGTCGCAGGCATCGATCGCGACTTGCTCTATCCGACGATCAAACACTTGTTAAAAAGTGACGATGGATTGACCGGTTATGCCATGCTGTCGATATTCAACACGCTGACCACCGAGGAACTCAAAACCTTGTTGCCCGACATCATCAAGGTGGCTAGCGATACCCCACCGAGCGGTGAGATGTTCGCCCAAGAAATTCGCGTCGCCGCATTCAAATTTCTAGCAAAAAACAAGATTGTATCGGGACTGCCGGCGTTCATTGAATACTTCAAAACCCAAAACGGTTGGGGCTGCAAGACCCCCAAGTTGCTGCCCTTGCTCAAGGACTATGGTTCTGCCGCCCGCCCGATCCTCCCTCAACTCAAGGCCCTGCTAACCGCATGGCAGGCCCACGAATCCATCACCGCCCCGCCCCCGGGGGAATCTCGCGCCAGCGTCGCCGCTGAGGTGATCAAGGCAATCGAGGCGGACGAATTGCCCACTACGGCGCGCTGAGCCACACCCGCATCCACGGCATTTGAATTGAGCCACTGGCCCACGCAAGCGTCATCGCTCGACCACCTGATAGTCAAGGTGATCGATGGTGTTGACGATAACCCCATGAATTTGGTCGAAATCCGCTAGGCAGACGACCCAGCGATAGGTGGCGGATCCGTCGGTATGGTGATCGATATGCCATGTACCTTGGATGCCAAGCGGGGGTGGTGGGTTGCCGAGCTGTTCAATGCGTGCGACGGGCCACTTGGTGGTGAACTCGGCGGTATAGCACGTTTGTTCGCGATCATATTCGAGATCACACCACTCGCGGCGGGCGTAGGTTCCGGCCGCGCGGAGGACGTAAAGCTCCTTGCCAGCCCACTTTTTCCAGTCCGTGGGAAAAAACATTTTGACGGGCCACCAGGCGGCAGGGGCATGTACGGTGACGGTATGGTCAGCCACGGTGGTGTGTGCCGGGGCGGACTTTGGTGGTCCGGGCACGCGCATGCGGAATGCTGGGTCACCGAATAACGTGCGGATATGCAGTTGATAGTCGAAGGCTCCGCTAGGATCCTGTGATTTATCTAACACAGTAGTCAGCGCGCTGTTAATCGATTGGCGGTGTGCCTGGCCGATGGTTTTTCCAGCAAGTACGGCGGTCCAGAACTCCATGCGTTGGAGTTCCTGGGGGGCGCAGCCTTCGCGCGCATTGCCGACGAACGAGACCGCGCCCTTGCGCAACAAGCGTGCGACCACCGAGTGGCAGTCAGTCTCACGGTCGAGGGCAGCGGTGATGCAGCCGGCGGATTCGACGACGGTGGGAGCGATCAAGGTTTCGGCGTCCCACCCGAAGGTGCCGCCCAGTTCCTTCCACCACGAGTGGTCCATGTGACTGATCAACGCACAACGCGTGAGTGGCGAGTCCTGCGCAAAGGTCGCTTCCCGCTTCCCTTGGGTCCCCGCAGTGGGCGCAATCTTCCATTTAAGGTCATCGACGGTGTGCCGATACGATGCATTAAAACCGACATTTTCAAACAACTTTTGATAGGTGTTTTCCCACTGTGCCTGGCACGCGACATCCTGCCATTCCGGGGCGAGCAGCGCCGGGTAGGTGAGCGTTCTGCTAGCAAAAAGTGTGGCAAACGAGACGTTTTCTGCGATGACGCGCGCCACGCTGATTTCGGCAAATGGATCGTCGTCGGCATTGGTGTAGGGAAGGTCGGAGGTGGTTTCCTCAACCCCGTCAGTGCCGCGGCGAATCTCCTGGGGGATCGCATCGGCAAAGCCGACAAGGCAGAGGAACTCGGGCGGCGCGCCGAGGATGTGATAGTATTGGCGCAGGCTAGCGACCGGTTCGGTTACCGGCGGCCAGCTAAGCCTGACATCCGCGGTGCCGGAGCCGCAGTCGCTGCCCAGGGTGATCACCTGGCGCTTGTTGCCTAACATGATCGAGTCACCGGTGCTGAATGGACCTTCGCCTGGACCTTGATAATCCCCGTCGCTATTGAAATCAAAGTACACCTTGAGGTCTTTTTCCTTGGGTCCAGCAGTTAGAAAAAACTTTACGCTTTGTCCGTCGATCGTGACTGTCCCGGATTTCGCAGTGACGTTGGACGCTGGAGTCTTGGTAGGTGGCTCGTTAGCGACGTCCTGGCCGGAGAAGCGGGTTTTCCAGCGGTTATCCACGGGCAACGGGGCAACTAGGCCATGGCGGCCTGCCGCGAGCATGACCCCAGCAAGCGAGAGTTTTCTCACAATCATATGATTTCGATCCAACGGATTGAGGGCAGCCAGGTATGGTACGGCGATTTTCCGTTGCTGCGTCCACGTCATGATGTCGCGTGCGGTCGGGAGTTCGGTGATGCGCGCCCCCCCTGGCGGTAGTGCGCGCAGGCATGGCCCGCAGTGGCCGACGTCGAGCAGATCTTTTGGGTGTAGGCGGGCGATCTCTCGCGCGGTCGCAGCTGATAGGGCCGGATTGCCTGCAAATAACAACGGTGCACGCAGCCGCGCTGCAAGCGCAGCCGCAATTACACCCGACTCGTAATCCCCCTCCGGGCAAACCACCACCGTCTCGCTGGTGCGCCAAAACCGGGTACTCAACTGGCGGGCTGCGTCCGCCGCCGAAGACGCATCGACGCGCTGGCAGGTGCGTCCGGCGAATGTGAGTGGTTGGTCACCGCTACCTAGCAGAATCACAGTGTCCGGGCGGTAGCGGGCAGCATAGTCGGTGATTTCCGGTGTGACCGCGCCGGATGCCTCAAGGGCGATGAGTGAGAGTGCTCCATCGTTCGCCACGGTAGCCGCTGGCACGGCTGCTAGGAACGCCAGATCCTGCCACGCGGCTTGCTCCGGCAATGGGACTAGAAAGGTCGTGCGTGGCGCTGGGGCGGACACGGGATTAGCGGCTGGGGTGCCTGCGCCGAGGGCCAGCGTCGAAGCAGAGAGTGATAGCAGTAGGGCTTTGCTGAGGTAGGAGATCATGGTTAGAGGGCGTGGGTTTGAGCGTTGAATCGTGGGCGACGGCTAATGCTTCCAGCCCTCGACGCAGCGCAGTACGCGGTTGCGCAGCGACTGGGAAGCGCGTGGCCGAGGTGGGTTCTCGACAAGTTGTTGAAATCTCGAGAAGAGGGAGGCGTCGATCGCATCAATGCGCGCTACGCCGTCATTGATGGGCGGACTGCTCAGGTATTGGCGGTAGAGAGCATCGTTTTGATCAACCTCTCGGACGTAATCTGCTAGGTCATCCAGCGATTTGAAATCATGCCCGTTGATGAAAGCGCTAGGATTAAAATCGCGCGTGACATCCGGATCGCCGAAGTAGATCGGTACGGTCCGGGCGGCGAAGGCATCGACAATTTTTTCGGTGCAATAGCCCGGGTACGATTCGTTCTCGAAGGCGATGCTGAATTTGTGGGTTTGCTGGAATGCGCGCTTGTCAGCGACGGCTCCGCCCACGTTGTTCATGAATCGTCCGCCGGAGCGGACCGGTTGGTAGCGTGCGAGTCGGTGCATAAACCGAATTCGCAGGCGTGCTTTACCATTGGAATAAACGAAGTTGCAGAAGTCGGTCTTGGCGGCGATCTCCGCCTCGATATCAAATTGGGTGAAAATTGCTTGCAGATTTGAAAAATAGAACCGCCAGTTAGGCACCCGGATGTTGCTCGCGCTATCAGGATCGAATGATAGGCTTAGATCCGCTTGCCGCGGCCGCGGTCGGTCACATTCGCTAGTAACAAAAAATTTTAGGCAGTCGTACGACCGGTGGAGGTTTTTTTGTTCGCGGAAGCGCGAGTAGAAAATGACTTCAGGATTGTCAGAGATCCGCAGATCAAAGCGTGTGCGGAGCAGCGCGATGAGCGAGTTGCTCTCCTTGGCCTCCAGCGTCGGCTCATGCCACATGTTGATGAGATCAACATGAATCGGCCGTTGAATCAAATTCGGGATGGGAACTGCAGGAAACATACAATGGATTGACGCGTCGTGGCGGTGGGTCTTGGGTCGCGCTCGGCCGCGGGTGGTCAAGCGATCTAGCGGATCGATCGCATTTTCCACGGGGTTTTGATGATGGCCAGTAAGTAGCTGATGATTAGGGTCGGGTCATGTCTGAGGCGTGGTAGAAACATCGCGAGGCTAAGGCGGATCATCGCATGGCCGTCGGAGGGGCGTCCCAGGCGGATCAATTGTGCGCCCTTCCATAGCAGTTTTTTGCCAGCACTTCGAAACAGAAACCGATAGGCTGCCGTCGCGTGCTGGCGTGACTTTTCCGGTCCCAACAAGCGCAGGTTTTTCACCATGACTTGGTGAAGGTTGTTGGCCATGCGCATGAGATCCAGCGAGGCATTGCCGTCGTGCACCCGATAGAATAACGCCAACCTATCGTATTTCCGAATTTCACCCACCTGAGCCAAGCGGATCCATAGATCCAGGTCATCGACCCCCCAAATGGTGGTGTCGAAGCCGCCGACCTGTTCCAGGGCGCTGCGCCGGATCAGCGTTTGACCGGGCGAACCAAATGGGTTGGTCCTAAAGAAATCTGCTAGTGTTAGTGCGGTGTGCGCACCCTTGCGCTCGCCTACGGCCGGCGGAGTGGACCCATGCTCGCACAACCGCCCTGCCACAAGCACCGCTGTGGTTTCATCAAGACAACGCACCTGCCATTCAAGCTTGTCGGTAGGCCAGGTGTCGTCGTCGTCCAGAAAGGCGATGTATTCACCGCGGGAAATCGCCAATCCGGCATTGCGGGCGGATGCCACACCACCGTTCTGCTGGCGGTGGTAAACAATGACCCCCCGATCTATATAGTCTGCCAGCACCTCGGTCGTTCCATCAATGCTCCCATCGTCAATCACAATCATTTCATAATCCGCATGCGATTGCCCCATGACCGAGGCTATCGTTTCACCTATCAACCCAGCGTGACTATAGGTTGGGATAATGACGCTGACTTTTGGCGGTGCGCAGACGTTCACTTGGTAAATATATCTTTAATTCTTTTTTTGACGTGCTTTCTGAATGATTTGAAAACAGGTGACAAACCTCTCGGCTTGAGCCTACGCTGGGTCTCATCGCTTAACTCAGTAAAGTAGCTTGCGTTAATCACCTTCCGAGCAAACGTCAGACTATCATTAGATGCCTCACCAGATTTGGCGTTCCTGACCGACAATTGATCCTGGTGGACGCGGAACGAGCTCAATGACTCATTCACAAAGGCCACCTTGCCGATCGCGCAGAGGCGGTACCACATATCCAGATCAATTAATTGCGAGAGATCTGGATCGAATCCGCCCAGATCAATTAGGCATTGTCGTCGGATGAGCACAATCGATGGCTCTCCAAACTTGTTCCAAACGCCTTTGATCAAGGCTGGATCGGCCAGTAAATCACGCCCATCCTGCAGCGGTTGCAGATTGCTCCATCCGGCGTGCAGATTGCCGCAATGCTCGGCTATTTTTCTAGTGTACAGACTCTGCATATCAGCGCCCTCACATATAATATTCCTACATGAAAACGCTAGGGAGATCATGCCGTCGGATTCTGCGATGGCTACTAGCTTGCTCACACAGTCCTCTCTCATCATGTCGTCCTGAAACAAAAATTTGATATAATGACCGTTTGCGTGCGCTACGCAGTTATTCCAGTTTCCCGCCAGGCTGGTATGCCGGTGATGCAACACTTTAACTGGCAGCAAAGATTCATCTACAAATCGCGCAATGATCTCTAGTGTCCTATCAATGGAGCCATCATCGGAGAATATTACCTCAATATTTTTATGCGTCTGAGCGATGACTGATGACAAGGCAGCCTCTAAATATTCAGCACCGTTAAAAGTAGGGATGCAGATTGAAACGAGAGGCAAGGGTTGTACGCGTGAGTGGTCCATAATCAGTGAGAGCTGCCCCCTGTTGTCCAGTTCCAATACCTAGCACAGCCCTCACGCAATGAGATCAGCGGGCTCCAGTCCAGCGCACTTCGAAGCCTAGAAATATCCAGCACGATTTTATCCACGTCGAATTCGCGAGGCGGTAGAAACCGGACGTTAGCGCGGCGACCTGAAACTTCCTCAATAATAGAAAGGACTTCCGTCAAAGCGGTTCCTTGCCCGGAGCCTAGGTTATATACCCCAGACACGTCATTTTCGACGCACTTCAATAGCGCTGTAATTAAATCGCTGATGTACAAATAGTCGCGTACGTTCGAACCGTCACCCCAAATACGAATCTCCTCGCCGGCCAGAATCCGCTGGAAAAAGGTTGGGATAACACCGTGTATCCCAGGTCGACTTTGCCGCGGTCCATACGGATTCGATACGCGAAGTACTAGTGATTTCAGACCGTGCTGTGAGCTAAACATGGCAATGTAGTTTTCAATCGCCACCTTCACGATCCCGTAGGATGATAGAGGATTGCGCTCGATATCTTCTCGAATGAGCGCACTGGTTGAATTACCATAAACGGTTCCACCAGATGATAAGAAAATCAAGCGATTGACCCCGACATCGCGTAGCAGTTGCAGCATTCTAACGGTCGGAAGCAGGTTGCCGTTGATGTCTGCGATCGGATCTAAATGAGCCGTCGCTGGAATCGTTGTGCTGATCAGGTGAAAAACGATGTCCACATCGAACAATGATTCTGACACGCTTGTGATGTCGGTAAAATCAGCATAATGATATTCAACTCCAGGAATAGGCGGGCAGTGGGAGGAAGGATGCCGTGACAAAACCCGGACGTGCGCACCGTGCTTCACAAGAGCGTCTACTAAATGAGACCCAATGAAGCCACTGCCCCCTAAGACTAGTACTCGAGCATTCATGGCCAACTACCTTGTTACCCCCGGCACGTAGGTCAGAGATGATTTATAATGCTGACTCTCCACCACCAGGGGAACTAGGCGTTCTAAGGCATGTAACATGGTGCCATCATAGTCTAGCGGCTCATCCGGGTAATCCTCCCAGCTGACATCAAGTTCTAGCAGTGGTCTGATAGCTTCGGTTCGTGCCCAGAACATGGTTCCCACAGGAAAATTAAAATACTGATCGGGCAATTGCTTGATGCCCAAAGATATCGCTAATTGATCCGCAATGCTTTTGTTTTCCGACCATCCCAAAACATGAGGATCATCGGGAAAGACTAGGCCTAGTTGATTATCATTAGACATTTTTGATAAAATCAAAGTAGCCATTGGGTGTTGGCCTCCAATCAGATTTTCCAGCAGAAAGTTAAACCAGGCGCGGCCACAATTTATGTCCGTGACATCACGGCTTTTCTTGGTGTGAAAATGACCAATGATGTCGTAGTTACGTAGGATTGTTTCGCTGAATTCTGTCACCATCGGACCGATGTCTCGTCCGCGATTCGGAACCAATCTTATTTCCACCGTGCCACTGGCATAGTTGTCAGTTAGTTTTCTCACCGCGGAAGCAGCCTCCATAGATGGCACGCTGATGAGCAAGTCAATATGCAGGTTCTGCCGGCTGATTCTGTGGAAAATTTCAGGAAACAGTTCTGGAAAATATACATGAATGTGCAAGGCGATCCGCAATGTAGCGCCCTGCGATGGAATGGCATCCAGCTCAGGCACAATCAACTCGGCCAGCCATGATCCGGTGGGTTGCCCAGCCTGTAAAAATGCTGCCAGCGGGTTGATTCCTAGTGTCGGCACGCCGCGATCATTATGATAAATGCCAGGATGAAATCCAGGGAAGGGTTTGCGGATGTGTTCTCCGCTAAGCCATGAGCGCACAAAGCATTGCGCCGCTTGTTGACGTGACATGACTGGTTGATCCCGTGGTGAATAGAATTCCAGATTCATCACTCCACTTTCCTCGATCACTTTTGCAGGTGAGCTATCTAAAGCGAGTTGTTCCAGCGCTGCTACATAAGATGACATTCTGAAAAGTTTCTCGCCAATGGCCTGAGTATTTCTGCCGAGCTCATGCCTCATGTCTGGATCGTCAATCAGCGTGGCTATGCGCTGAGCCGCTTTTTCGACATTGAGGTAAGGCATAACACAGGCCTCACCAAGTCCATGTTGCTTAAAAATATCAGCAACGCCAGTTGTCTTATCAAAGCAAATCACCGGCAGCCGCCTAAACATCGCGTCAATCGCGACGTTAGGTAATGGATCCAGTCGCGAGCTAAGCAGCATGACATCTGATAATTCATATACTAGTTCGATATTTGTTACCTCACCAGTGAAAACCACGTGTCCAGCGAGACCGGAACGATCAATTTGATCCTGTAGGTAGACCGAGTAACTGTAATCTTTTTCTAGATTGAAGCCAGCACCCACCCACACGAATCGGAAGGGAGTGTGCGGTTGGAGTTCGAGCACTCTGGCAGCGCACATTAAAAACACATCGACGCCCTTTCTGATATGAACGGTCCCAGCGCCAAGTATTACGACAGCGTTAGCTGGCAGCGAGGAAGGTCGCAAAAGGTGACGAATATGGAGATCTGAGCTCTCAGTTGATGACTGCTGTGGGTTGTCGGGGATTAGACATTTACCTTGCGGAAGAATAACGGATCGATGTCCAGACCTCAGAGCAGCGCACTGGGCGGCATTGTTTTTGAAAACAGCTTCAGCTGAGAACACCACCTTGCTCGCCAGTCGTTCCACCTCGCAAATAGCGTTCTTTGGGTAGGTGTAGGAAGCAAATTCATGCACCAGGCACAGGGTTGGCACATGGTGATGGTTCAAGGTAAGCAGCACACTCCTAGATTCGATGCTATTTACGATGGCAAACTTTAGACTCGTGTTGGCAAGAAGTTTTTCTAGCACAGAGCATCCTGAGTAGCAGGCGTCAGAGACCGGAAAGGGTTCGATCACGAGTGCGCAATGTTGCTGGAAGTCTGAGCGCAATGAGCCGCCTCTGAGCAACAGGGCGACCACATTATATTTTTGATTAAGGTGCTGCGCGATATTCAAGGCTAGTATCGGCGCGCCTGTTCGACTTGCCTCATGACTTACGATCAAAATAGTTTCCTTGGAATCCTCCAGTGCTTGTGGTGCGTCACTTATGAATTGTTTCAAGGACGAGGAGTGGTTTATCTGGCCAAGCCACTTTTTCCTTCTTTTGCGAATGGATCTCTCTAGTCGGCGAAACAATCCGGGTCTGCGCTTCTCCTGTCCCGGATGTCCGGAACCGGCGCTGAACAAGCACTGGATTTGGCTGGTAGCACTATGCAGAGCCTGTTCCAGATCTTCTATACGGCTGTCACGCTCTGCAAGTAGGTCTCTGAATTGATTTTGCAGGACCGGGCTACTATGAGGATGCTCATAGATTCCGGTATATGCTACTGGTAATGCCCCGTCAGATGCTAAGCCAAGGAGATAGAGCGGCTTGTGCATGCCGTTCGATCCCAGCACATCGTCTTGGTCATCGCGGTAGCATTTTTGTGGGTTGCTGCCCTCGTGCGCCATAATAGTGGAGCCATGGGTTATCTTTTGCCCGAAGAATTTTGTTGTGCTGAAATGCTTGGTCAGCAAGTTCATGAACTCGTCGGCAAATAATTCTTTAATGTGGTAGGGGTTAGAATAATTAGTATCGACCGAGTAGGTCTGCTTGTCCGGGCTGGAAATCAGTAGTACTCCGCCAGGCCGAAGTACTCGTTTGATTTCCAGCATCATTTCCTCGTGCCGGTCATGATGCTCAATGGTTTCAAAGCTAACGACAAGATCGACACAATGGTCGGGAAGCGGAATTGCGTCGCAGCTACCAGTGCTAAACTTGATGTTATCTAACTGATAGCGCGAATTTGCATGCCGTACCGCCTCGCTGGAAATGTCTACTCCGTAGGCGAATCGGGCGAATTGTGCCAATTTGGCGGTGCCGTATCCTTCGCCACAGGCGATGTCTAAAACATCTTTCCCAGCAACCAACTCGCAGGCTACCAAGTAACGATGCATGTGTTCCAGCTTAATATCGCCATCCAAGGCGGGCACAAACCGTTCTCCTGTGAATTCCATTTCCATAATACAAGTAGGTTAAGTTTTTTATTTGATGCATTCGAATGCCAGTGCCGCTGGGTATTCGAGACAGTGCAGGCGCACGCTAGAGAACCCCGCATGGAAGCAGTCGCGCCAGGCATCTGCGCCATATTCGGTTTGAACAGCCCAATCGCCGGATGCGGTGTCGGCGTTGCCGTGATAGCTGATTTTTTTGTTTGCGCGCCCTGTGCTTAAGCGGCCAACAATCATTGGGATCGTATAAATACAACTTCCGCCGGCAGCAATCACGCGCTTGCATTCTTGTAATCCAAGAATCGGGTTTGGGATATGCTCTAGCGTATCTGAATGGATGACTAGGTCAAAGGAGCCTGTCTTGAAGGTTAGGCAGAGCATGTCGTGTGCAGGGTATTCGGCGAGTTGATAGGAAGGGAGTAATTCAAGAGTCTGGGTAAGACCGCCGGCGGTGTTGATGGAGAGAATACTCAATTTGCTGCCTTTTTTTGATTTAAAAAACTGCTGCAGAGTTCCAGGGAAGTTGTATTTTGATAGAATGGCTTTGGCAATAGCGATGGATCGGAGGTTATTGTTGCACGATGTGCAAACAGTGCCCTGTTGGCGGTTGATGTAGTCAACTTCATCCGGTTGTATCGCCCAATCGTCTATCAATTCCTGCCACAAGACGTTGGAGGATAGGAAGGCCGAGTGGCCGCAGACCCAGCAATAGTCGCAATGATTTCTGACATCGTGGCAGCCAGGTAATGCAGGTTTTTTCCAGTGGAAGATCATAGAATTTGAAGGTTGGCAAAGCGCTACGCGCCAGAGGTCGCGGCCAGAATTAAAATTCCATCTGCCAGTTTAGCAGGGAGTCGGCGAGGGCGGCATGGACGGGGCGGATTGAGATGCCGGCGCGGATGAGTTTCGAGGAATCCATGATGCAGTTGGAGCGGGGAGCGAGGGCGGCGGTTTGATAGAACTCAGCATCGTTTTGCCAGAACGAGAATGATCGGTCGGGTTTGAGGATGGATTGGATTAATTCGACGACCTCGGCGGTGGAGACAAAGCCGGGGTTAGTGACGTTGTAGGTGCCGAAGGGGATTTTTTGGAACCACGAGTCGAGGCAGGCATTGACGAAGTCGGCGCGGTGGGACAGCGAGTTTAGGTTGTCATAGACTTTGGCATAGCGCTGGATTTTCGATAGGTAGTTGCGGGCATTGTCGAATTGATCGAAGGGGATTCGGAGTCGCCAGATATAGTTGCGGCCGACGCCGCTGACGGCTTCTTCTCCGAGTGCTTTGGTGCCGCTGTAGAAGCTGCATGGGAGGTCGCGGAAGGAGAAGTTAGGAGTCATCGACTCATCGAATCCACGGAGTTGAGCGGGGGATGAGGCCGCAAGGGAGCGGATATGGGATTGAGTGAGATCTTTTTCGGTGATCCAGCCGTTGGGGGTTTCGACTTGGCAGCCGGCAAAGATGCAACCGGACGACACGTGGCCCCACGGGATATCGAGCATTGCACAGAGATGGGCGAGGGTTTGGGGGAACAGGGAATTGCCGTGTAGGGTGTCGGCCTTGGCGGATTCGCAGGCATCGACGTTGGGTTTACCGGTGTAGCCGGCGGCGTTGATGACGAACGACGGCTTGTGGGCGCGGAGGTAATCGTAGAGCGGTTGGAAGTGGGTGTAATCGACCTGTGAGCGCGAAAGCGCGGTGAAATTTTCCTGGCGCTGAGTGAGTGCGGATTGGAAGGCGGTGCCGATATAGCCAGTAGCTCCAAGTAATAGTATCATGATTTTTAAATGTGTGATGGGTTAACGGCTATAATCTATCAATTTGCAGAGGTAATCGGCGTAGGGTGCTTTGCCGAGCACGGTGATGGAGTTGCGGAGTTGGGAGGCATCGAGCCAGCGATTGCGCCAAGCGATTTCCTCGAGGCAGGCGACCTTGAATCCCTGGTGGTGCTCGATGGTGCGGACAAACTGAGATGCTTCTAGCAGAGACTCGTGGGTGCCGGTATCGAGCCAGGTGTGGCCGCGACCGAGGATTTCCACATGGAGTTCGCCGCGGTTGAGGTAGGCGCGGTTGACGCAGGTGATTTCGAGTTCGCCGCGGGCGGAGGGTTTGACCTGCTGGGCGACGGCGACGATGTCGGCATCATAAAAATAAAGGCCGGTGACGGCAAATTTCGATTTGGGATGGGTGGGTTTTTCCTCGATCGACAGCGCCTTGCCCGCGGCGTCAAATTCCACGACGCCGAAGCGTTGCGGGTCATGCACCTCATAGCCGAAGACGGTGGCCCCGCGGGTGCGTTCGGCGGCGGTTTTGAGTTTGGTGGAAAACCCCTGACCGTAAAATAGATTGTCGCCAAGCACCAGGGCACAGCGCCCGCCGTCAATGAACTCCTCGCCGATGAGAAATGCTTGCGCCAGTCCATCAGGATTCGCTTGCGCGGCATAGCTGAGGGAGATTCCGAAGCGCGAACCATCGCCTAGCAGGCGCTGATAGAGGGGCAAGTCTTGGGGGGTTGAGATGATCAGGATTTCGCGGATTCCGGCCAGCATGAGCACCGAGAGCGGGTAATAGATCATCGGCTTATCATAGACGGGCAGCAATTGTTTGCTGATGGCCATGGTGCACGGGTAGAGGCGGGTACCAGAGCCGCCGGCGAGGATGATGCCTTTCATTGGGGTAAATCTGAAATTGGGAGAGTGACGGGAGTCAGCTTTGCAGCAGGCCTAACCGTTCCTGATGATAGGTGTCGTCGAGGATTTGCTGCCACCAGTGTGGGTTAGCGAGGTACCAGGCGACAGTTTTTGTGAGGCCGCTATGGAGGGATTCGGTGGGTTGGTAGCCGAGTTCGAGTTTGGCCTTGGTGGCATTGATTGCATAACGGCGGTCATGGCCTGGGCGATCGGTGACGTGGGTGATGAGAGATTGCGGATGGAGGCCGTGGGCCGACGGGCAGGCCGGGTATTGCTCGCTCAGGGAGGGGTCCTTGGCAAAGGACTCGGCAATCAATTGGCAGAGGGTGGTGACGATTTCGATGTTAGTGCGCTCGTTGTTACCGCCAATGTTATAGACTTCACCTGGGCGGCCATTGCGGATCGCCAGTTCGATGCCGCGGCAATGGTCGGTTACGTATAGCCAATCACGGATTTGCAGGCCATCGCCATAAACCGGCAGTGGTCTGCCGTGGAGGATGTTGACCAAGATCAGTGGAATGAGTTTTTCGGGGAAATGGTAGGGGCCGTAGTTGTTAGAGCAATTGGTAATGGTGGTGGCTAGGCCGTAGGTATGATGCCATGCGCGCACGAGGTGGTCGCTGGCGGCCTTGCTGGCGGCATAGGGGGAATTTGGTGCGTAGGGGGTAATTTCCTCGAAGGGTGGGTCATTGGGTTGGAGGGAGCCATAGACCTCGTCGGTGGAGACGTGGTGGAAGCGGAACGATGACGAGTGGGTTTCATGGACGTAGGTGCGGGCGGCCTCCAACAGTCGCAGGGTCCCCAGGGCGTTGGTGTCGAAGAATGCTTCTGGCCCAAGAATCGAGCGGTCAACATGGCTTTCGGCGGCAAAATGGGCCAGCACATCGACCTGATGATCGCGCAGCAGTCGCAGGACGAGATTGGAGTCGAGGATATTGCCGTGGATAAACGAGACGCGCGGGTGGTCAAGCGGCAGGCTCTGGAGATTGCCCGCATAGGTCAGGGCGTCGAGCACGACCACCCGGCCGGAGGTTTGTGCGCTGAGCCAGTGGTGGACGAAGTTGCTGCCGATGAAGCCGGCACCGCCGGTGATGAGTAGGTTCATGCGCGGTTAGGTTAGTGTGGGGGATCGGTGGGAACGAGGGCTGGCTGGACGTTGGATAGGACAGGAACCGGGAGTCAAGGAAATCAAGCCAGGTCCTCCGGACGCTCCTGGTATTGCAAGCGATAGAGATGGGCGTAGAGACTACCTGGATCGCTAACAAGCTCCTGGTGGGAGCCGCTTGCAACGAGGCAGCCATTTTCCATCACATGGATGGTGCGGGCGTTACGGATGGTCGAAAACCGGTGAGCAATGACGATGGTGGTGCGGCCCTGCATCAGGTGATCGAAGGCGAGCTGGATTTTTTGCTCGGACTCGCTGTCGAGGGCGGAGGTCGCCTCATCGAGCAGGAGGATGGGCGCGTTCTTGAGGAAGGCGCGGGCGATGGAGATCCGCTGGCGTTGGCCGCCGGAGAGGCTGCCACCATTTTCTCCGACCTGGGTGTCGTAGCCGTTGGGTTGTTCGAGGATGAAGTCGTGGGCGAAGGCGGCGCGGGCGGCTTGTTCGATTTCCGCGTCGGTGGCGTCGGGGCGAGCCAGGCGGATGTTGTTGCGCAGGGTGTCGGAAAACAAAAAGGTATCCTGGCTAACGAGTGAGATTTGCTGGCGCAGTGACTCGATGGTTAGTTGGTTGATGCTTTGGCCGTCCACCTCGAGAGAGCCTGCGTCCGGGCTGTAGAACCGCTCGATGAGGTTGAGGAGGGTGGATTTTCCGCTGCCGGACGGGCCGACCAAGGCGGTGACATGTCCGCCGGGGCAGGCCAAGGACAGGTCGTGGATGACGGGCAGGCCGGGGCGATAGGAGAACGTGACATTGCGCAGGATAATTTCCCCTAGGCCAATGCGGATCGGTTTGGCGTCGGGTGCGTCGGGGATGGTATAATCGGAGTCGAGGACATGATAGAGCATCTGCAGGCCGACGAGGGATGCGTGGAGAGAGACGTTCATGCGAGCGATGCGCTTGATTGGCTCGTAGGCAAGGAGGAGGGCGGTGAGGAAGGCGATGAGAGAATCGGCGCTTTGGCCTTGGACGAGGTTACGGTATCCGCCGTAGAAGACGATGCTGGCCACGGCGATGCCACCCATGGATTCCATAAGCGGGCTGGTACGCGCCGAGACCACGGCCATCTTGTTAGAGCGGAATTCCACGGCGTTGATTGCCTCGCGGAAGCGGGCGTTCATGTGTGGTTCCAGATTGTAGGATTTAATGAGTTTATTACCGACGATGGCCTCCTGCACGGCGGCGATCACCTGGATCATCCCTTGGAACTCAGAGTTGGCGATTTTGCGGATGCGTTTGATGATTTTTCCCAGCACGATGGTGACGGGAGCCATGACGAAGATCGCGCCGATGGACAGCCGCCAATCGAGTTTGAACATGGTGACTAACAACGCGATGGCGGTAAACACGTCCTGCACTCGCATCATGAGTAGGTTCATGACATCGCGGGCGGAGCTGGCGGCTTGAGAGACGCGGGCGATTAGATCGCTAGACGGGAAGTGAACGAAGAACGACAGCGATTGGTTAAGGATATGTTCGCTGACGCGTCGTTGCTGGCGGGCGACGATGTTATTGCCGATTTTGGAGAGGATGACGGTCGATCCGTATTGGCAGATTCCCTTGACGAAGAAGACCACGATAATCGCAAGGGCGATGTAGAAAATCTGGAGCATTCCAGGGGTGGTGAATGAAAAATGGGAGGCAAAGAAATCGCCAATTTCGTGCAGCCACTTCGCGCCGACGCCGCCGACGCCGCCGGTATCCACGAGAGCCGCGGGCGGATGGAGGATTTGGTCGCGCGGTCCGAAAACGACGGCGGTGATGTATTTCATCAGGAATGCCGAGAGGCCGGTGGCTGCGGCCGCCAATCCCATGAGCAGGAAGGCAAAGAGATAGCGCGAAACATAGAGACGGAAATTTTCGCGCAACACCCGACTAATGAGGTTGCGATACGTGTCATCGGCGAGAACGCCAACCTTGAATTTGAACATGGTTGATGGGAGATTCCGCGTCCCGTCACAGGACTCGGAGGCGCAGCACCGTGCGGGAGCGACCGCGCCCGGTCAACCGAAAATGCCCCCTCTGGCGAGCCGGGGCACCCGGGGAGGAAGCGCTGGCTTCAGGAGTTTTTCGCTAGATCCAGCTGAGGACGGTGGCGGCGCAGCGGTCGGCTTCGCGGAGCGGTTGGGCCGGGTGAGTGAGTGAGCGGGTCGTGAGCCAGGAGGCGAGGGGAGTCAGGGAATCGTTGGCGATGAGTTCATCCAAGCCGCGCAGGACGCGTGACGAGGGTTTGAGGCGTGGGGCAGGTAGCAATCCGACATGAGCTCCGGAGCTGAGAGCCTCATAGATCATGGAAACCGAGTCTTCGGTCACCCAGACATCGGTAGCCGCTGCCAGTTGGCTGGGCAACCAGTCAGGAGGGGTTTGTTGGTGTGGAATCACCTGGATGGCTGGCAGCTGGCGGCGGATTTGCTCGATGAATCCGGTGGGCGTCCGGCGCGAATCGGCGAGTTGCCAAGTGCCGCGGGCGGGGTCGGTCGAGGTGATTTGTTGGATGGCATCGAGCAGGGCGGTGCTGTCCCAACCGTGGGAGGACGATGGGCCGCCCACGAGGATCATCCGGCCAGCGCGGTGGGTGGTGGAGGTCGGCGGGGTGACCCGGTTGAGGGCACCGCAGGTGAGGAGTAAGTTGGCGTGCCTCGAGTGGCGGTGGGGGAAATCATGGGCTGGTGCGATGCACAGGTCGAACCATCGGAGTGGCAAGCTTGGGCGCATCATGACGATGCTTTTGGCCCGTTGGTGGCGCGCCAGCCAGAGCAGCGCGGGGTGGGTCGCGTGCCCAGCGGCCAGGATCCCCTCGGGCCGGGGCATGCTGGCCGTTGCGGCGAGCGCCGCGCGGATGCGCCCGATCGGCCCGATCGGCCCGGCGAGGGAAATTCGTTGGATCGAGCAGGGAGTGAGGCGTCCGATCGCCTCGGCCAGGCCGAGCGATTGGTTTTCATGGCCGGCTTTACCGTCGCCAAGCAGCCACAACGTGAGGGGGCGGGTCATTGACGGGCGAAGCATGGCACGGTGGGTGCCGTGCTGGCAAGGGTAGGTCGGTGGAGGGTTGGCGGAAGCGCCTTGGGTGGATTAGGATCTGCGTGCGCAATGCCAGAAGAGCGGCAGGGTTCAGCGAGCGGCGACGAGGTCGTAGCCGCTCCAGTCGCCGATGGTGATATCAGCGAATTGGCCGACGGGCAGGGATTCATCCACGATGACTGAACCGTCGATTTCCGGGGCGTCCCACTGGGTGCGGGCGATGCCGGGTTGTTCGATGAGAACACGCACGGATTGGCCGACCTGGGCTTGGTTGGTTTCGCCCGCGATGCGTTGGAGTTCGGTCATGGCGCGTGACCAGCGGTTTTTGCGGGTCATGTGGTGGAGGTGGCCGTCCATCTGATAGGCGCGGGTGCCTTCTTCCTTTGAGTATTGGAAGACGCCGGCGCGTTCGAAGCGGAACTCGCGGATGAAGTCGAGGAGTTCCTCGAAATCGGCCTCGGACTCGCCGGGGAATCCGACGATGAAGGTGGTGCGGATTCCCAGGCCGGGGATGCCGGCGCGCATGCGGCGCAGTAGGTCGCGGATGTAATCGCCGTTGGTGACGCGCTTCATGGCGGTGAGCATCCGGTCCGAGATGTGCTGGAGCGGGATATCGACGTATTTGGCGACTTTATCGCACTCGGCGATGGTCGCAATGAGTTCGTCCGACCAATGGGCGGGGTGGGTGTAGAGTAGGCGGACCCAGAACTCGCCTGGGATTTCATTGATTTCGCGCAGCAGCGTGCAGAGGGATTCGCCTTTACTCGAATCGACGGGTGAGCTCGGCTTCGGGCGCTCGCCCGACCATTGGTCCATTCCGAAATACGTGGTGTCCTGCGAGATGAGGTTGATTTCCTTGACCCCGGATTTCACCAGGTCGGCGACTTCCCGCACGATCGACGCTTGGCTGCGTGACCGGTGGCGCCCGCGGATCTGCGGGATGATGCAGAACGTGCAGGTGTGGTTGCAACCCTCGGCGATTTTCACATAAGCAAAGTGGTCGGGCGTCAGCCGGAACCTGGGCGTTACGTAGTCGGGCACGTATTGTGGCTTGAGCGTGACGAAGTCCCGTGGGTCGTTGGTGGCGGCGGGACCTTCGGTTTTGGCGACCTCGGCGGCATTCGATTTGCCGAATAGATTTTCGATGATGGGAACGACCTTGGTGATTTGATCGAGGCCGATGAAGGCGTCCACCTCGGGCATGATTCGGGGGAGTTCGGTGGCGAAGCGCTGGGACAGGCATCCGGCGACGATGATTTTTTGGCGGGCGCGGTCAGGGTCGGATTCGCGGTCATTGACTGCGCCAAACACGGTATCGATGGACTCGCGCTTAGCCAGGTCGATGAACGAGCAGGTGTTGATGATGAGGACGTCGGCCAGTTCCGGTTCGGGGGTGAGAGACATCCCGGCCTGGGCGAGGTGGCCGATCATGACTTCCGAGTCGATGAGGTTTTTGGCACAACCCAGAGAAATGAGGCCAACGGTAATAGACATGGGTGGGGTACGGTTGAAGCGAAAAAGTGATGACGGTGCGACGACGGCGCGGCAAGGTGTGTGGCTTTTAGTACTGCGGCGGTAGAATCAGCTCGTCGCCGATTTTCGGCTGGACGGGGCCGAAGCCAGGAAGCGGGGAGGCGACGGCGCCCTCGGCTGAGACATCGGACACTTTGAGTCTTCCGAGGATGCCGGTTTTGCGGCGGATGGCGAGCACGGTGCCGACTTGGACTTGTTCGGGCATGAGGACTTCAAACGTGACGAATCCGCCGTATTGGGCGTCCTCGACGTATTCCTTGACGCGGCCGATGAGCAGTGCCTCCCCGATCATGCGGGCGCGGCGGAGTTCGGTGTCGCCTTTTTCCAGGTCGCGCTGGCTCAGCAGTCCTTCTTCATCTTGGGCCACCTTGGCGTCGCGCTTGGATTTATCCTTCTCGGTTTCGATTTGCGCGAGGGCCGCCTTGTTTGCCTCCATCTGCGCTTTCATGGTCTCGATTTCCGCAGCATTGCTCGTCGGCGTGGGCGATGGGATCGCTGCCGGGGTGGTGGCTTTGAGTTGTTGGAGATGTTTTTCGAGCTGCAGGTTGTCTTGTTCCTGCCGGAGTTCGGCCACTTGTTTTTTGAGGCGAGTGATTTCGTCGGGCGAGGTATTTTTGATGCCGTTGGTCAGGCCGATCCATGACATCGCGAGCGCGCCGAGTAGCAGCGCCACGGTGGCTCCTAGCAAAAGTTTCATCGTGTCCATGGGCGTGACGGTGGCGGCCCTGGGGGCCGATGTCAACGCGGAGCAAATCCGGTGTCGGCGCAGCCATCTTGCATGCCCCCCTATTTCTCTGAGACTCGGTGTCTAGAGGTCGAGTGGTTGCGGGGGAAACTCTACGCCCGGTCTAGCAGGATATGATTTCCGAGGACGACGAGTTCGACGCGGCCCATGAGCGTTTTATTGAGGAACGGAGTGTTCTGCGACTTGGAGCGCATAAATTCGGCGGTAAAAGTGGTGGTCGCCTCAGGGTCGAACAAAATCAGATCGGCGGGCTGGCCGGGTTCGATGGTCACGGCGGGTAGGCCCATGAACCGGCGGGGTTCTGCGGAGAAGCGCCTGACGATGAGGTCCCAGCCGAATTGATCGGTGGCGATGAAGTGGTGGTGGAGCGAGACCAGGGCGGTGTCGAGGCCGGTGATGCCATTGGGAGCGCTGACGAAGTCCTGGGATTTCTCGAACGGTGTGTGGGGCGCATGGTCGGTGGCGATGAGGTCGAAAACGCCGTCGATGAGTCCCTGGACGAGCGCCTCGGTGTCGGCCTTGGTGCGCAGTGGCGGGTTCATTTTGTAGTGAGTATCGAAGTCGCCGATGTCCTCGTCGGTGAAGAGCAAGTGGTGCGGTGCAACCTCAGCGGTTACGCGCACATCGCCTCGTTGTTTCCACCAGCGGATGGTTTCCATGCCCAGCTTGCTGGAAACATGCTGGATGTGAATGTGGGCACCGGTGGCGTGGGCGAGGCGGATATCGCGGTCGATGATGATTTCCTCGGCGCAGGCGGGTGAGCCTTTGATGCCAAGCCGGTAGCTCATGGCTCCCTCGTTGAGCGCCCGTGGCCCGGCCAACTCCGGTACTTCACAATGGCTGGCGAAAAACATGCCAAACTCGCTGGCGTATTGCATCGCGCGCATCAGCACTGCCGGGTCGCCGGTCGTGTCGCCATCATCGGTGAGCATTTTTACGCCGAGGCAGCGCATTCCGTCGATGCCGGCGAGTTCCTTACCGGCGCGGTCTTTGGTGACGCAGCCTGACGTAAAAACCGGGATGCGGGACGTGCGCTTGGCGATGTCGAGGACTTGGCCGACCACGGTAGCAGAGTCGATGGCGGGTTTGGTGTTAGGCATCATGACCACCCCGGTGATGCCGCCGTTGATGGCCGCCTCGCTGCCGGAGGCGATGGTTTCCTTGCTCTCAAACCCGGGCTCGCGGAAATGCACGTGCGCATCGAACATCCCCGGCATCACGATCCGCCCACGAGCGTCGATGATGCGCGCTCCGTCCGGTGCGCTCAGGCCGTGGCCCATTTGCTGGATGATGCCGTCGGCGATCAAGAGATCCCCAACCGTGAGGTCGGGTGAGGTTTCAGTGGCGATGCGGGCGTTTTGGATGAGGAGCATGGCGAGGAGCAGTTGGACTACCAATGGATGCGGCCGGGATGGTGCCGCAAAGATGGAACAATACAAGGCAAGGGTGGGGCGATTGGCTTGGCTTGTAGGGTGATTGGCTGAATCCGCCTCTATCTGAATCCGCCTCGATGCAAGGAACAGCAAAGATTGGTGAGTTTTGGCTAAACAGGGGGGCTGATTTTTTTCATGTGACCCGGGCCATGAGTCCACGGCAAGGCGGTGAGGCAAGCCACCGCCGGCGCCTGCTGCGCTGCTACGACGGTCGCCCTGTGTTCATGCAAAGCTACAGTGGCAAGAAGGAGGGTTGCGAACTGCCCGTGGCCCAGAAGCGCCTTGCTGAAAACGCCGGGTTTCTGCCCAATGCGGTGATCGCCGGGTATGCGCGGTATTGCCAAAAAAACGGCCTGCCTGATGGTTGAAAATGGTGGCGACTCTCTCATCGCCCTCAAGAAGAACCTGCCTCTTTTTGCCGGCACGCTGCTAGACGACCGCCCGTTGGATTTCGCCGGGCAACTCGAATGCGGCCACGGTCACATCGAACCGCGCAACCTGCGCGTCGCTCCCCTTGATTCGGACATCCGCCCCTTTTTCACGCCCGCCAAGTGCTGAGTGGTACCCGCATTTGCACTTCCAAGAACGGAGGTGAGGACAAAACCGAACCCCGCTACTTTATCACCAGTATCGAGCCGGGAAAACCCACCCACCCTCAGTTTGCCGCCATCATCCGCCTTGGCTTGCGTGAATCACAAAACAGATTGTCTCACCTAGGCGTTCCTGCGTAGCGCTTTGTGAACCTGCCTGAATTTGAAGCAACTCATGCGCCGAGAGAGTCAAATTCGGCGGTCGGGTCGTTGTCAGGCAGCCGTGGTGGGGGAGTTCTGGCGGGCGTGGTCCGACCATGCGGCGCGGACTTCCTCGGCAATGATGATGAGGCCGTCGCGGACGCTGGCTTCATCGACGGCGTAGGAGACGCGGATGCATTCGTG